>FR894023.1:16094-26119 GCA_000434115.1 Roseburia sp. CAG:309
TTTTTTGGGACCCGGAGCAGCCATGATAACGGCGATAAGATCCATGTTATCGCGGCGTGCGCTGGCACTCAGACAATATTTGGCTTTGGAAGTGGAGCCGGTTTTAAGTCCGGTAATTCCATCGTAAAAGCGCACCAGTTTGTTCGTGTTAGTTAAACCGAACTCGGTTTCCCCTTTTTTGGTCTTATGGATGATCGTATCCATCCAGACAGTGGAATAATTGCTGATCTCCGGGTGCTTTGTGATCAATTCGCGTGACATAAGAGCCACGTCATACGCACTGGAAAAATGTCCGGATTCGATATTATCATCGAGACCGGTGCAGTTTTTAAATTTTGTATGTTTCATGCCGAGAGCGACTGCCTTTTCGTTCATTTTTTTCACAAAAGCTTCTTCGGAACCGGCGATTTTTTCTGCCATTGCGACCGCAGCATCGTTCGCACTCGCAATTGAGATACATTTGATCATCGTATCGACTGTCTGTGTCTCATTTGGTTCTAAAAAGACCTGCGATCCGCCCATGCTTGCGGCGTATTCACTGACAGAGACCGGCGTTTCCAATGTCAGTTTGCCATTATCCAGTGCATCAAAGATCAAAGTAAGCGTCATGATCTTTGTAATGCTGGCGGGAACCAGTTCTTTGTCCTTGTCTTTTTCATAGATAATATCTCCGGTAGAACCCTCAATCAGTACGGCGGAAACGGCACTGATGTCAACGGCACTTCCCGAAACAGGTTTTTCTTCTGCCAGCGCAATTCCGGATATTGGAAATAAAAGGGCAGACAGGCAGACGAAAAATAAAGTGAGACGAAATTTCATAATATAACCGTCCTATCCATTTTTTATGCTATATTTTATGCACAGACAAGAGAAAACATGCCGAAAATATGTAGTTATTTAACAACCGTTACTTTACAGCGGTAACATTTTTTGTTTGCAATTACTTTGATGACGGCGACACCGGTCCGCCTGCCTATGATTTTCCCAAACGGAGAGACACTGGCAATATAAGGGGCAGTAGAGTAGTAACGCACCGGTTTTTTGGAATGTTGTAAATGAACATACGCGGTTTTGCCAACCTTTAATGTGAGAGCGGTGGCAGTTAGTTTCCGTTTGGGGATGATCGGTTTGTAATATGCAAAGCGGGTATGCGGATAGAGAAAATAAGCGCACAATATAAAAAGTAGAACGAAAGTATGCTTTTTCATAAAAATCTCGGAAAAAAGGGATTATTATATTTTATGCAGAAAAAGGAGCCGCAAACATAGAAAATACTACATTTGCGGCTCGGGAGCCCTATTCGGATTTAATGTACGGAGATTAATCCTGAATAGTTATACTTCAAAGATCAGGTCGCCATAAGAAGGTACTGGCCAGAAGTCTTTGTCAACAAGCATTTCCAGCTCATCGATCGGAGCACGGAGTTCTGCCATGGCACTAAATACAGTGTCGCGATAGAATTCCGCCTGCTCTTTTCCTTCTTCCATTGCACAGCCCTTGTCGGTTGCTTCGATCAAAGTGTTCAATGCACTCTGTGCTTTGGCAAGGAGAGCAGAACATTTGGTAAGAAGCTCTGTCTGAACGGAAACGGTAGCTTCCGGACAGGCACTCTTGATCTGATTTACAGAATCTGCCAGACTTGTTGTATATTTGATAATGGATGGGATGTACTGTTTTGCAGCCATCTCGATCATTGTCTTTGCTTCGATGTTGATTGCTTTTGCGTATGTCTCGTAGTTGATCTCGGCACGGGATTCCAATTCTACTTTTGTCAATACGTTCTGACGCTCAAACATTTCAATCGTCTTAGGATCTACGAGAGAAGCAGTAGCATCTACCATTGTTTTTACATTTGGAAGACCACGGCGTTCTGCTTCTGCAACCCATTCATCGGAATAACCATTTCCGTTGAAGATAACTTTCTGATGTTCCTTCAATGTCTTCTGGATGAGAGCATCGACAGCAGAATCAAAGTCGGAAGCACCGGCAAGTTCGTCTGCCATGCCTTCCAAAACATCAGCAACAGCGGTATTCAATACCGTGTTTGCACCAGCGATGGACATGGAAGAAGCCACCATACGGAATTCGAATTTGTTTCCTGTGAAGGCAAACGGTGATGTACGGTTACGGTCAGTAGCATCCTTCTTAACCGGAGGAATGGAACTTACACCGATATCCATTTTCTCACCTTTGATACTGTGAGTAGCAGTACCGGTAGCAATGATCTGTTCTACGATATCCTCAAGCTGTTCGCCAAGGAAGATAGAGATGATTGCCGGAGGTGCCTCGTTTGCACCAAGACGGTGGTCGTTTCCAGGGTTGGATGCAGACATACGGAGCAGGGCAGCGTTTTCATCTACTGCTTTAATGACAGCAGCCAGGAACAAAAGGAACTGTTTGTTGTCATGTGGAGCAGAACCCGGATTTAACAGGTTGATACCGGTATTGGTAACGATAGACCAGTTGTCATGTTTACCGGAACCATTGATGCCGGCAAATGGTTTTTCATGAAGAAGACATTCCAAACCGTGACGGCGGGCAACTTTCTTCATTGTCTCCATAACAATCTGGTTATGGTCGGTTGCAATATTTGCTGTATTATAGATTGGAGCCATCTCGTGCTGTGCAGGAGCTACCTCGTTGTGCTGTGTTTTGGAAAGAATTCCTAATTTCCACAATTCAATGTTGAGGTCTTTCATGTAACCTGCTTGACGCTCGCGGATGGTACCAAAGTAGTGGTCATCCAGTTCCTGTCCTTTTGGAGGCATTGCTCCAAACAAAGTACGGCCGGTAAAGATCAGGTCATCACGTTTCAGGTACTGATCATGGTCAACTAAGAAATATTCCTGCTCAGGTCCTACGGAACAGGAAACCTTTGTTACATCTTCATGTCCGAACAAGTGCATGATGCGGACAGCCTGTTTACTGATTGCTTCCATGGAACGAAGAAGAGGAGTTTTCTTATCCAATGCTTCTCCGGTATAAGAACAAAAGGCAGTAGGGATGCAGAGTGTCACGCCGATTTCATCTTCACGAAGAAATGCCGGAGAGGTACAATCCCATGCAGTATATCCTCTTGCTTCGAATGTTGCACGAAGTCCGCCGGATGGGAAAGAAGAGGCATCCGGTTCCCCTTTTACCAATTCTTTACCGTTAAATTCCAGAACAGCATGAGATTCTGAATCTGCACCAAGGAAAGAATCCTGTTTTTCTGCGGTCACGCCGGTCATTGGCTGGAACCAGTGAGTATAATGGGTAGCGCCATTTGCAAGAGCCCATTCTTTCATACCGTGTGCCACAACATTTGCGACTTCCGGTGTAAGCTCTTCGCCACTTTCAATTGTTTTTTTCAAAGACTGGTACGTTTTCTTTGGAAGGTATTCCTGCATGACTTCGTCATTAAATACCTTAGTTCCAAATACATCTGAAATTACATTTGTTTCCATAGTTTCCTCCATTCCGGCATGTGCTGCCATAAAAATTTTCATATTCAAATGTGCCTGCAATCCTTTATCCATTATACACAAAAATTTCGTTTGTGCAATAAATAAAAAAAGGGCATCCTCAAAAAATGAGAACGCCCTTGTTCTGCTTTAGCACAAAATCATCATATCATGTTTCGAAAAAAAAGTAAAGAGTTTTTTTGAATTTTTTTTCGAAAGTTTAAAAACAAAAATATTTATATAATTATTTCTTACAGAAAACCGATAAAAATTCATCAAAAACTTCATATAAAATGTGGGAAAACGTGACCTTCCCGACAGATGCTGCCGGATAGACCGGATACGAGGCATAAACACTGCCATTGATCCGGCATTCGATCGTTCCGACCGGATCGGAGGTGCTGACCGGTGCGGCCACTGACACGGGAAGGCAGTAATGAACCACAAGCGTTTCAAAGGAAGCCAGCGGAAGAGTAACCGGCTCCGGGACACGGAGAAATACCTGATTTTCGATGCCGTCCGTGACGCGAAGCGGGATTTTACTGAAATCCTGAAAGGAAATGCTTTGTTTTTTAAAGTTTGTAAAGCCGTAATCCATCAGAACTTTTGTGTCTACCCATTTGCGGCCCTTATCCGGCGGCCAGCCACTGGCGAGGACACAACTGGTAAGAGTGAGATCTTCCCTCCTCGCTGCTCCGACAAAACAATATCCGGCTTTTCCGGTAAAACCGGTCTTTATTCCCAAAGCTCCGTTATAAGAGGTGAGAAAGGCATCGTGGTTGGTCAGGGAATACGAGTGTCCCTTATTATCCGAGATGGTTTTGGATGGTGTCTGAATGATCTTCAGAAAGTCTTTGTTTTGGCAGGCATAGGAAGCAAGCCGGCACATATCCGACGGGGTGCTTTGATGGCCATCTGCATCCAGTCCGTTGGGCGTTACGAAATGGGTGTCTGCCATGCCGAGCTCTGCCGCTTTCTGGTTCATTTTATCGGCAAACCCTTCGACAGAGTCACCGATATGTTCTGCGATAGCGACCGCAGAATCGTTATGGGATTCCAGCATAAGGGAATACAGGAGATCCTTCAGGGCAAAAGAAGTTCCCTTTGCAGCACCTAAATGCACTTTTGGCATGGAAACGGCGCGGGAAGAGAAGGAAACTTCTTCCGATAAAGAACTTTGTTCCAACGCAAGAAGACAAGTCATGATCTTTGTCGTACTCGCCATAGGCAGGGCGGTCTGCTCGTCTTTTCCATAGAGGACACGACCGCTTTCCGCATCCATCAGACAAGCACCGGCGGCATAGAGAGAAAGCGGTTTGGGCGTTTCGGAGGCTGCGGCAGTGATATCATCACTCAGGGAAAAGTCAGGGATGGCAGTGCTTTTTTTCAAAGGGTGTGCATACATATAGCAGACGATCAAAAACAGGATCCCTGCAAAAAGGGAGAAGCAGATCAGAGATTTTGAATTTTTCAACAAAGACCTCCCATTAATACTTTATATTATTTTGTATCTATCCTATGAAACTTTACATTATTTAATGCACAAAAAATTCATGTAAATGTTTTGCAAAATGTTAAAATTATTGTTGCTATTTTTTCAAAAAAGCATTACAATTACAATTGGAAAAAATTTTGTTTTAACAAAACATAACTATAAAAAAGTGGAGGACTGCAGTATGAGTAATTCAGCAAAAATGTCAGCAAGACAGAGAATTGAATCTCTTGTTGACGCAAACAGTTTTGTTGAGATCGGCGCTCTTGTAACAAAGAGAAATACAGATTTCAACATGCAGGAAAAAGCAGTGCCAGCTGATGGTGTCATTACAGGTTATGGAGTGATCAACTCCGGACTGGTGTATGTTTACAGTCAGGATGTAACCGCAATGAATGGTTCTGTCGGCGAAATGCACGCAAAGAAGATTGCCCGTCTTTATGAGATGGCGATGAAAGCAGGTGCGCCTGTGATCGGATTGATCGATTGCGCCGGTGTACGTGTTCAAGAAGCCGTAGATGCCTTGGCTGGATTTGGTGAGATTTACATGAGTAAAGTCAAAGCAAGTGGAGTGATTCCACAGATCAGTGCTATTTTAGGCTCATGTGGAGGAGGAGTGGCGGTATCGACACTTCTGAGCGACTTCACTTTTATGGAAGCAGAAAACGGAAAATTGTTTGTTAATTCTCCAAATGCTATTGATGGAAACCGCGTAGAAGCTTGTGATACAGCAAGTGCGGCATTCCAGGCAGAAGCAGGAAATGTAGATTTTGTTGGCGAGAACGAAGCGGACGTACTTGCTCAGATCCGCAACTTGATCGAAGTGCTTCCGGCAAACTACGAGGATGTGGCAGCAAACGAAGTAGAGGATGACATGAACCGTGTGATCCCGAATTTTGAAAGTCTGATCGGAGATCCTGTGGCAGCATTGACACAGATCGCAGATGCGAATGTATTTATCGAGACGAAAAAGGATCATGCAAAAGATATGATCACCGGCTTTATGACACTTGGCGGCGTGACTGTAGGTGCTCTGGCAAACAGTGCGGAGCAGACACTTTCTACTGCCGGATGCCGTAAAGCAGAGAAGTTCATCTATTTCTGTGATGCATTCGGAATTCCGATGATCACACTTACCAATGTAAAGAAATATGCTTCTTCCATGGAAGAAGAAAAGACCATCGGACAAGCTGTAGCAGATCTGACTTGTGCATTTGCCAGCGCAGAGAGTGCGAAAGTGAATGTAATTACCGGTGAAGCATACGGAAGTGCCTATGTAGCAATGAATTCAAAACATATCGGAGCAGATCTTGTGCTTGCTCTTGAAAATGCCAAAGTCGGCGTGATGGATGCAAAGAGTGCGGTTTCCGTTATGTATGAAGATGATATTAACAAAGAGGCAGATAAACTTGCTGCTTTGGATGAAAAAACAAAAGAGTTTGAGGAGATGCAGTGTAAAGCCTCGATCGCAGCAAAACGCGGCTATGTAGATAATATTATCGAGGGTTCTGAAATCCGCAAACAGTTGATTTATGCAATGCAGATGTTCGGAATGAGGTGATAGGATGATAGTATTAGCAGCGACAGCACAAGCAGCGGGAGGAGATTATACGACGATCCCGCAGGCCCTTGTCAATACTGTTATAGCCATGGGAACGGTGTTCCTTGTATTGATTCTGATCAGTTTTATTATTTCTTTGTTAAAATACATTCCTGCTTTGATGGATAAATTTACAAAGAAAGAAGAACCGGTACAACCAATTCCACAGGCACAGCCGGCACCGGCACCAAAGCCTGTTGTACAGACACCGGCAGCACCTGCTGACGATACACAGCTGATTGCAGTAATCACAGCAGCTGTTGCAGCAGCGATGGAACAGGACGGAGTTGCCGTACCTGCAGATGGATTGGTGATCCGTTCCATCAAAAAGCGTTCGTATTAATTTGAAATATATCTTTAGGAGGAAAAATTCATGAAAACTTATACAATTACCGTAAATGGAACGGCTTATGATGTTACCGTAGAAGAGACAGCAGGCGGCGCAGCTCCTGCACCAGCAGCAAAAGCAGCCCCGGCGGCTCCAGCAGCAGCTCCGGCACCGGCACCTGCTCCGGCAAAAGCAGCAGGCGGCGCAGCAGGATCTGTAGAGATCAATGCACCGATGCCGGGTAAGATCCTGGATGTAAAAGCACAGCCGGGTGCAAGCGTTTCCCGTGGAGACGTTGTGTTGATTCTTGAGGCGATGAAGATGGAAAACGAAGTCGTAGCACCTCAGGATGGAACCATCGCAAGTATCAATGTAAATGTTGGTGATATGGTAGAGCCAGGAGCAGTTTTGGCCACAATGAACTAGTCGATAGACATAAGAACGGAGGATTAAGATGGAAGTTTTACAAAATCTTATTCACCAGACAGCATTTGCAAACAATACATTGGATTGGCGTAATGTCGTCATGATCTTTGTGGCATTCCTCTTTTTGTTCCTTGCGATTAAAAAAGGGTATGAACCACTGCTTCTTGTGCCAATTGCGTTTGGTATGTTACTGGTTAATATTTATCCGTCGATCATGGAACCGGGCGGATTGTTGGAATATTTCTTTAAATTGGACGAATGGTCGATCCTGCCATCTCTTATTTTCCTTGGAGTTGGTGCGATGACAGACTTTGGTCCGTTGATCGCAAATCCAAAGAGTTTTCTCTTGGGAGCGGCGGCACAGTTTGGTATCTTTGCCGCATACCTGCTTGCGATTGTATTGGGATTCAATGGAAAAGCAGCAGCAGCGATCTCAATCATCGGTGGAGCCGATGGTCCTACCTCCATTTTCCTTGCCGGGAAACTGGGTCAGACAGATCTGATGGGATCGATTGCCGTGGCAGCATATTCGTATATGTCACTGGTGCCGATCATCCAGCCACCGATCATGAAACTCCTTACAACAAAGAAGGAACGAGAGATCAAGATGGAACAGCTTCGTCCGGTTTCCAAACTGGAACGAATCCTTTTCCCAATCATTGTTACGACTGTGGTATGTTTGATCCTTCCAAGTACAGCACCTCTCGTAGGTATGTTGATGCTTGGTAACCTCTTCCGTGAATCCGGAGTGGTTCCACAGTTGATGGAAACAGCATCCAATGCAATGATGTATATCGTAGTTATCCTTCTTGGTACATCGGTAGGCGCAAAGACAAGTGGTGCAGAGTTTATCAAACCAGAGACATTGAAGATTGTTGTACTTGGTCTGGTGGCATTTGCTGTCGGTACAGCAGCCGGCGTTCTCTTTGGTAAATTGATGTGCAAAGTGACAAAGGGTAAAGTAAATCCTTTGATTGGTTCTGCCGGAGTATCGGCCGTTCCTATGGCAGCCCGTGTATCTCAGAAGGTTGGTTCGGAAGCAGATCCGACAAACTTCCTTTTGATGCATGCGATGGGACCAAACGTAGCCGGAGTTATCGGTACTGCAGTAGCAGCCGGTGTATTTATGGCAATATTTGGAATTTAATAAAATTATAGGAGGAAACTATCATGGCAGAAAAGATTGAAAAAAAGCCGATTAAAATAACAGAAACTATTCTTCGTGATGCACACCAGTCATTGATCGCTACTCGTATGACGACCGAGCAGATGCTTCCTATCGTAGATAAGATGGATCAGGTCGGATTCCATGCAGTAGAGTGCTGGGGCGGTGCTACATTTGATGCCTCTCTTCGTTTCTTGAAAGAAGATCCATGGGAGAGACTTCGTAAATTGCGTGCCGGTTTTAAAAATACAAAACTGCAGATGCTGTTCCGTGGACAGAACATCCTTGGATACAATCATTATGCAGATGATGTAGTAGAATATTTCGTTCAGAAGTCAATTGCAAACGGTATCGATATCATCCGTATTTTTGACTGTTTGAATGATATGCGTAACCTGGAAACTGCAGTAAAAGCAGCAAACAAAGAAAATGGTCATGCACAGATCGCCCTTTCTTATACACTGGGTGATGCTTATACATTAGATTATTGGAAAGATATGGCAAAGAAGATCGAAGATCTTGGTGCAAAATCACTTTGTATCAAAGATATGGCCGGTCTTTTGACACCATATAAAGCAACCGAACTGGTTACCGCTCTGAAAGAGTCTGTAGACATTCCGATCGACCTGCATACACATTATACTTCCGGTGTAGCTTCCATGACGTATCTGAAAGCGGTAGAGGCAGGATGTGATATCATTGATACTGCAATGTCTCCATTTGCTCTCGGAACAAGCCAGCCGGCTACCGAAGTTATGGTAGAGACATTCCGTGGAACACCATACGATACCGGATTGGATCAGAACCTTCTCGCTGAGATCGCAGAATACTTCCGCCCAATGCGTGAAGAAGCACTTGCAAGCGGTCTTATGAATACCAAAGTGCTTGGTGTTAATATCAAGACACTGATGTATCAGGTACCTGGTGGAATGCTTAGTAACCTCGTATCCCAGTTGAAAGAAATGGGACAGGAAGACAAGTACGAAGCTGTACTGGAAGAAGTACCTCGTGTAAGAAAAGACTTTGGTGAGCCACCATTGGTTACTCCTTCTTCTCAGATCGTTGGTACTCAGGCAGTGCTCAATGTCGTATCCGGTGAGCGTTATAAGATGGTTACCAAAGAATCTAAGAAACTTCTTTCCGGTGAGTTCGGACAGACTGTAAAACCGTTTAATCCGGAAGTTCAGAAGAAGTGTATCGGTGATACGAAACCAATCACATGCCGTCCGGCCGATCTGATCAAGCCACAGCTTGCAGATATCGAAAAAGAGATGGCTCAGTGGAAACAGCAGGACGAAGATGTATTGTCTTATGCATTGTTCCCACAGGTAGCTACGGAGTTCTTCAAATACCGTGAGGCACAGAAGACCAAAGTAGATCCAACTCTTGCGGACAAAGAAAATAAAGTATATCCGGTATAAGGATATCATCTGACAGAATGATAAGCCCGGGCAGACGTGTTACACTGCAAAGTGAAGCAAGGTTTGACCGGGCTTCTTTGTAATCTAAAAGTAACTATTCAGGTCTCCCACCGTCCTCATTCGCATTTTCGAACACTTCGTGTTCTTTCC
>FR894024.1:0-5643 GCA_000434115.1 Roseburia sp. CAG:309
ATCTTTTACAGATATTTCTTCAGCAGATCCACTTTGTCAAGTTTCTCCCAAGGGAGGTCGAGATCGTTGCGGCCGAAGTGTCCGTAAGCTGCGGTAGCCTTGTAGATCGGACGGCGCAGGTCGAGCATCTGGATGATGCCGGCTGGACGCAGGTCGAAGTTCTCGCGGATGATATCGACTAACTTGTCTTCGGAAAGTTTGCCGGTGCCAAACGTGTCGATGCGGATCGAGGTCGGAGAAGCGACGCCGATCGCATAGGAAAGCTGGATCTCAGCTTTGTCACAAAGACCGGCTGCTACGAGGTTCTTTGCAACGTAGCGGGCTGCGTAAGCAGCAGAACGGTCTACTTTCGTGCAGTCCTTACCGGAGAAAGCACCACCGCCGTGGCGTGCCCATCCGCCGTAAGTATCGACGATGATCTTGCGGCCGGTCAGACCGCTGTCGCCATTTGGTCCGCCAATGACAAAACGTCCGGTTGGATTGATATAATATTTTGTGTCGTCGTCCAAAAGTTCTGCCGGGAGAATGGGATCAATGACTTTTTCACGGATGTCTTCTTTGATCTGATCCCAGCTGACATCTTCGCTGTGCTGGCTGGAGATGACAACGGCATCGATACGGGAAGGGTTTCCGGATTCGTCGTATTCTACCGTTACCTGGGATTTTCCGTCCGGACGCAGGTAAGGAAGAGTTCCGTCTTTGCGGACTTTCGACAATTGGCGGGAAAGACGGTGAGCCAGGTGGATCGGATATGGCATGTATTCGTCGGTTTCATTGGTGGCATAGCCGAACATCATACCCTGGTCGCCGGCACCGATTGCTTCGATCTGGCTGTCGGTAAGTTTTGCTTCCAGTGCCTTGTCAACGCCCATGGCGATGTCTGTAGACTGCTTGTCCAATGCCACCATAACACCGCAAGTGTTAGCATCGAAGCCCTTTTCTGAAGCATCATAGCCGATTTCGCGAATCGTATTACGGATAATATTTTGTAAATCAACCTGAGCCGTCGTGGTCACTTCACCCATGACCAATACAAGGCCGGTAGTAATTGCTGTTTCACATGCTACACGGCTCATAGGATCCTGTGCAAGCAATGCGTCCAAGATTGCGTCAGAAATCTGATCACAAATTTTATCTGGATGTCCTTCTGTTACGGATTCAGAAGTAAATAGTATTTTACTCATCATTAAACCTCATTTCTGTTGCATAAAATGTCTCACACCTTAGCATACAACAAAAAAGGGCAAACGTCAAGAAATTCTTGCGTTTGCCCAGTGGATTTTTGTGGGTTTGTCCGGTAAATTTCATAAACTACAGACGATCTGCCAATTCGTAGATCAGTTTCTCTGTCTTTTCCCATCCGAGACAAGGGTCTGTGATGGATTTTCCATAGACGTGGTCACCGATCTTCTGGTTACCGTCTTTGATATAACTTTCGATCATAAGACCTTTCACCATATTGTGGATATCTTTGGAAATGCGGCGGTTTTCAAGTACTTCCTTGGAAATACGGATCTGCTGTTCAAAATGTTTGCCGGAGTTTGCGTGGTTTGTATCTACGATAACAGCCATATTTTCAAGATTTCTCTCGCTGTAAATCTCATGGAGAAGAAGCAGGTCTTCGTAATGGTAGTTTGGAAGGCTGCGTCCATGTTTGTTTACACTTCCGCGAAGAATCGCATGCGTAAGCGGATTTCCCTGTGTCTCTACTTCCTGCTGGCGGTAGATGAAATGGTGGCCGCACTGGGCTGCTTCGATGGAATTAAGCATAACCGAAAGGTAACCGCTGGTTGGGTTTTTCATACCACATGGAACCTCAATTCCGCTGGCAGTCAGGCGGTGCTGCTGGTTTTCTACCGAACGCGCGCCAACAGCGATATAAGAAAGAATGTCAGAAAGATATTCGTAATTTTCCGGGTAAAGCATTTCATCGGCACAAGACATACCCGTCTGCTCTACGACAGCGATATGCGTCTCACGGATAGAATGAAGACCTTTGAGCATGTCCTCTTTTTCTTCCGGATTAGGCTGGCTTGCCATTCCCTTATAGCCTTTTCCGGTCGTTCTTGGTTTATTGGTATAAACACGAGGAACGATAAAAATTTTATCTGCGACCTTTTCCTGGATTTTTGCCAGGCGCAAGGTGTAGTCAATAACAGCTTCTTCGTTATCTGCTGAACAAGGTCCTATGATCAAAGCAAAAAGATCGCTTTTTCCCATAAAAATATCACGCAGGACAGCATCTCTGCTTTTTTTGATCTTTGCGACTTTTTCCGATACGGGAATTTCTCGTTTGACCTCGTCGGGGTCAGGTAAGCGACGTAAAATATTCATAACAGTATCCTCCAATCTTATCGTATTTCACGATACCATTGAAAAAGAGCGATGTCAAGCAAAAAAACATTATGAAAATGAAAAGAAATGTGTTAAAATAAAATTATCTTTGAGAAAAGACAGGGAAAGCGGGGTGAAATCGAGGAAAAATGAGTAAAAATAATAAAAAAAAGAAAAACGTAAAAAAGACAAGAAATACGTTTATCATATTGGCGGTCTGTCCGATCATGGTACTTATTCTGATGGTGACACTTTTTGCCTATGGGGAAATGAAAAGCATCCGCAGTACGTATCAGATTTCAGCGGAAGATATGCCGTCGCCGTACAGCTTGTTCGACCGTGTGCTCCTGTTAAACTCGTATACCAAATACGATTATATGGATCTGCAGGACCGCGCCATGAGGGATCCGAAGGTATTTCTAGACAATGAATATCTGAACAAAGAAAACAATTATTTGAAAGAAAAATACTCCTTTCTGGCAGTGATCGTGGACGGCGGATTTACATTTTTTGGAGATTTCGACCAGTATGATTATGTATATCGGGATCTGTTGGTGGCAAATAATAATTATTCCGAGGAAAGCGGCCAGTATTGCGGAAAAGAAGATAAGAAATTTTTATTTAAAAAACTGGGCGTCATAATGCCGGATGGACGAGCCGGAAGCGTGTGCATTGTAACGGATCTCAATGTAAATCTTCCCCATATTACCGTATTTTACGTCGGTCTTTTGGGAATGATCATTATTGTCTGTGTTCTGATTGTTGTCGGAATCATTGGGCATACTTATTATAATGTCCTTGTGCCGATACGGCAGCTTCAGGTGGCGGCGATCCATATCAGTGAAGGGGATCTCGGATATGAACTGCCGTCGATTGAAGGCAGCGAATTTGATGGACTGTATAAGGATTTCGATACGATGCAGACTAAATTGCGGGAGACGACGGAGGAGAGGAACAGGGCAGATGCACTGACAAAAGAAGTGATTGGAAATATTTCCCATGACCTTAAAACGCCGCTTACGGCGATCAAAGGCTATGCAGAGGGAATTATGGATGGTGTGGCGGCGACGCCGGAACGAATGGAGCGGTATGTCAAAACGATTCATTCAAAGGCGGTGGATATGGCAGGTCTTGTTGATGAACTTTCGTATTTCACAAAAATTTATCAAAAAGTGGAAGATTTCCGCTTTGCTCCGGTAAAAGCAAGTTATTTTTTTGCGGAGTGCATCAGTGGAATGAGCCTGGATCTGGAAACCCGCAATATACAGCTTTTGTATCAATGTGATGTCGGCGAAGACGTTGAGATTGTCATTGATGAAGAAAAAATAAAAAGAGTTGTTGCAAATATAGTAGGTAATGCGGTAAAATATATACAAAGGGAACAGGGAATGATCCTTGTCAATGTAGAAGATCAGGGTTCTTTTATTCAGGTCATGATCCGAGATAATGGAAAAGGGATAGGAAAAGAAGAACTGCCATTTATCTTTGAACGATTTTACCGGACAGACAGTTCCCGAAATTCACGAACCGGTGGCAGTGGTTTGGGACTGGCGATAGCAAAAAAGATCATGGACGAGCACGGTGGACGCATTTGGGCAGAAAGCGAGCTTGGAAAAGGGACAGCGATTTACTTTACATTAAAAAAGGAAACAGAACAAAAGGAGGAACACGATGAGTAAGAGAATTTTGATTGTAGAGGATGAGTTGCCAATTGCAGAATTGGAAAAGGATTATTTGGAATTGAGTGGATTTGACGTTGTAATTTGCAGCGATGGTACAGAAGGTATGAATTTGGCCACGACTGAAAAATTTGATATGGTGATACTGGACCTTATGCTTCCGGGAACGGACGGTTTTGAAATCTGCAAAAAGATCCGTGAGACATCCGAGATTCCGGTTATGATGGTTTCAGCAAAAAAAGAAGATATCGACAAGATTCGCGGACTCGGGCTGGGAGCCAATGATTATATGACCAAGCCATTCAGTCCAAGTGAACTTGTGGCACGTGTGAAGGCGCATTTGGAGCGTTACAAAAAATTAGTTGGCAGTGCGATGAAAGAAGAAAATGAAGTGATCGAAGCAGGCGGACTGAAGATTGACCGAACGGCGCGCCGTGTGTATGTAGATGGTGTCGAGAAGAATCTTACGACCAAGGAATTTGATCTTTTGTTCTTCTTAGCACAGCATCCGAACCGGGTATTTTCCAAAGAAGAACTTTTGGAAGAAGTGTGGCAGCTGAGTCCGGTTGGTGCGGACATTGCGACGGTTACGGTTCATATCAAAAAAATTCGTGAGAAGATTGAAAAAGATACCCAGAATCCGCAGTACATCGAGACAGTCTGGGCAGTCGGTTACCGATTCATTGTAAAAGAGTAAGAATAAACGAACAACATTTGGTTCATACTAACCGGGTATCACAGATACGTAAGCGCATCGAGGAACCCGGAAAGGAGAATACCCATGAACCATGTAAAAAAATACAAGAGAGTATTGATCTTATTAGGAACTGCATGTGTAATTTATGTGAGCTTTTGCTATATTTTACCACTTGTGGTTCCTTTTGTATTGGCATTCGTGTTTGCAAAAGTTTTGCAGCCGTGGACGAAAAAGATACATACGGTGACTCATATTAATGAAAAATTGTGCAGTGTTCTTATGGTGTTTGTAAGCCTCGGCGCACTGGGGTGTTTTTTATTTTATATCGGATATTTGTGTGCGAGCCAGCTCGTGGAATTTGTCCGGCATCTTCCCGGTCAGGCAGGTGCACTGTCACATTTGTGCCAGGGCGGCTGTGGTTCCATCGACAATCTGCTTGCGTTGACAAAAGGAACCAGTTACCGGTGGCTGGAAGCGCGGATGAGTGACATGGATGGACAGATTGCCGGAGTGTTGCTGCCACAGATTACGGGAAGCATTCCGCGAATGTTTCTGCGTATCGGTGAATGGGGAGCCGGGTTTGTCGTGTTTCTGATGGCGACCCTTCTGCTGTCATTGGACGAAAAGACCGAAGTAAGATATCCGGCACTCATGCCTTATGTTAAAAAATTAAAGGTGGCAGGATTTGCTTATCTGAAAGCGCAGGGGCTGCTTTTATTTTTTATCGCCGTAATTTCCACAATTGTACTATTACTGTTAAAAAATCCGTATGCGGTACTGCTTGGCATCCTTATCGCTGTCGTGGATGCATTTCCAATTCTTGGGAGCGGAACGGTCTTAATCCCGTGGGCGGTTTTTAATTGGATTCAAAAAGATTATGTGACAGCGGCGGCGGGTTTTTCCCTCGCTGTGGGGGACAAAGGCCGGGGCGGG
>FR894024.1:5668-10394 GCA_000434115.1 Roseburia sp. CAG:309
TGGAACCAAGGCTTATGGGAAAAGAGATGGGTCTGAAACCACTGTATGTACTTTTGTCCGTGTATGTAGGTTTAAAATTGTTCGGCGTCGGAGGTATCGTTCTTGGCCCGATCGGACTTACGATATTAAAAACGGTATTTGAACAGGCATCTTTTAGTCATACAACGTAACCTTTCTTCATACAATGTTAAAACATGAAGGAGGGGTGTAAGTTGGAAGATAAGGTGGAAAAAAGCCTGGCAAATTATGATCTGACTGTAAAACGACGTTACCGCCATCGCGGCGGCTGGCTGCTCGAAACGACACAGGGTCCGAAACTGCTTCGTGAATACGAACAGATCCGGGGACATTTTGCCTTTGAAAATAAAATAAAAGAAATTCTGGTTCTGCGGGGATTTGACAGAGTTGATCAAGTGCTGAAAAATGGTGCGGATCAGTATGTGACAGAACTTGAAAGCGGCGAAAAATATGTGGTCTATCAATGGTTTACCGGGGAAGAATGTGATCTGCGGGCAAAACCGGATCTGGCACTTGCCGGAGAAAATCTTGCGAGACTGCATCATGCCCTGCGGGATGTGTGCGTGCTGGAGGAAGAAGAGCCGGTGCCTGCCGGTGTACCCCTTCTGGAGCGGGTGCAGAAGCACACGCGGGAACTGAAACGGATCCATACATATATGAAAAAGAAGAAACAGCGGACGGAATTTGAAATTCAGGCGATTGGCTGTTTTGAACGGTTTTATGAAAAAGCGGTAGAAGCCTGTGGGCGGTTGGAAAACTGCAATTATTATTGTAAAATAATGGAAGAAGGAGGACGTTACTGCCACGGCGACTATAACTATCATAATCTGATCCGGGAATCCAGCCGTCTTGCGACCGTGGGATTTGAAAAGGCAGGGAAGGGGATTCCACTTTTGGATCTGACCTATCTGATGCGGAAAACATTGGAAAAAAATGGATGGGACAGAAAAAAAGGAATGATCCTTCTTGAAAATTATGCAAAGAAAGTTTCCTTAACAAAAGAGGAGCAGGAATTTGTCTATATCATGCTTTTGTTTCCGGAAAAATATTGGAAACTGTTAAATGGATATTTTAACCATAAAAAGAGCTGGTTTTCGGAACAGAGTCTCCAAAAACTGCGTAGTTTGGGTGAGATGGAACAGTGCCGCGAACAGTTTTTAAAAAACTATGAAAACGGTGGAAGTTTTCTGTGATTTATGATATACTTACTTTAACTGAAATCTTGGATAGAGAATGAGGTGCAGGATGAGAAACAAAAGGATGATGGGGCTGCTTTTAGCGGTACTGTGCTGTCTGCTCTTTTCCGGGTGTGGAAAAAAGACAGCAGGACCGGCGGCGACGCAAAGTCCGAACCCCAATGCGGCGATCACTTATGAAAAAGGACGTGATCTCGTGGGTGTTTTGACAAAGGCAGATGCCGGCACGATGACATTTTATGAGCCGGAGCTGGAAAAAGAAGCGACCTATACGTATAGCGGGGCGACAGAGGTTTTGACGAAAAATGACAAGCAGATTTCGTCAGAGTCTCTTGAGGTTGGACAAGTATTTGATCTGTATCTGGATGAGGGAAAGACGACGTTGCAGAAAGTACAGAGTTCCAAGGACATACTGGAAAATGACGACGTGAAGGATGTTCAGTTTAATACGGACGAATCTTATCTCGAGATACAGGGAACACGTTACCGCTATGGAAGCGGATTTCAGGCGTTTTCCGATGGGAAACCAATTGAATTACAGGAAATTGCCGCCACAGACGAAGTGACTTTCCGAGGAGTCAAGGGAAAAGCCTATTCGATCGTGGTGACAAAAGGGCATGGCTATATCAAGCCAGCCAAATATAAAGATTTTATCGGCGGGACGATGACCATTTCCGGTGTACGGATTCTGCCGGTGACAGAAAACATGCTGGTGCCTGTTCCGGAAGGAACGTACGAGGTTTCCATGAAAAATGGAGACTTTGAAGGAAGCCGGAGTATTGCCGTCGAACGCGACAAGACGTTGGAACTTGATATGTCCCTCTTTAAGAACACGGTCAAAGACAAAGGACAAGTTGTATTTGACATTGATCCGCAGGGCGCGGAACTGTATGTCAATGGAACGATGACCGATTACAGTAAACCGGTGTCTCTCAAATATGGGAAGCATTCGATACAGGTTATACTGGATGGTTATACAACATACACCGGCATCGTGGACGTGCAGTCAGCCAATCCGACGGTAAGGATCAGTCTGGCGGAAGAAGAGGCTGAAGTGTCAAGCGATGACGAGAGCAGTGTGGAAAAGGATGATTCAAACCAGCAGAACAAGGTGACAGAAAGTTATGACAATGACCATAAGATCACGGTCAGCACCCCTGCTGGAGCAAGCGTTTACCTCGATGGCAATTATCAGGGAGTAGCGCCATGCAGTTTTCCGAAAAAAATCGGAGCCATTACATTGACACTGGCAAAGGATGGGTATACGACAAAGAGTTATTCCGTCACAACAACAGACGATGATGAAGACGTTTCCTGGAGTTTTCCGGATCTGGCGGCAAAGGGAAGCGAAACCAATTAATGGAAAGGAGATATTTATTATGGGTTACATGGAAAATTATGAAGAATGGTTGGCAAATCCTTATTTTGACGAGGATACCAAAAAGGAACTGGAGTCGATCCGAGGGGATGAAAACGAGATTAAAGAACGTTTTTATGCGGATCTTGAATTTGGTACGGCGGGACTTCGCGGAATCATTGGAGCAGGTACCAACCGTATGAATGTATACACGGTACGTAAGGCAACACAGGGACTTGCCAATTACATATTAAGTCAGAAAGGCGAGAAAAAAGGAGTGGCAATTGCATTCGACAGCCGTAGAATGTCACCGGAATTTGCCGATGAAGCTGCCTGCTGTCTGGCTGCAAACGGCATCAAAGCGTATGTATTTGAGAGCCTTCGTCCGACACCGGAACTTTCCTTTGCCGTCAGAGAACTTGGATGTATTTCCGGTATTAACGTGACAGCAAGCCACAATCCACCGGAATACAATGGATATAAAGTATACTGGGAGGACGGAGCGCAGATCACACCGCCTCATGATACCGGAATCATGGATGAAGTAAAAGCAGTGACGGATTATGCGACGGTAAAGACGATGCCCAAAAAAGAGGCAGTAAAAGCCGGATTGTATGAGAATATCGGTGCAGCGATCGATGACCGCTATATGGAAGAATTAAAGAAAAATGTACTGCATCCACAATGCATCAAAGAAGTAGAAAAAGATCTTCGTATCGTTTATACACCGCTGCACGGAACCGGTAATATTCCGGTACGCCGCGTATTGAAAGAACTTGGATTTACGAATGTCTTTGTTGTGCCGGAGCAGGAACTTCCGGACGGCGAATTTCCGACCGTCAGCTATCCAAATCCGGAGGCGAGAGAAGCATTTGAACTGGCTCTTGCCCTTGCAAAGGAAAAAGATGCCGATTTAGTTCTTGCGACAGACCCGGATGCCGACCGCCTTGGTGTTTATGTAAAAGACAGTAAATCCGGCGAATATATCTGCCTGACCGGAAATATGAGCGGTTCGTTCCTTGCGGATTATGAGATTGGACAGAAACTGGCATTGGAAGGAAAACTGCCGGAAGACGGTTATATGGTAAAAACAATCGTAACGACCAACCTTGTTGACGCCATCGCCAAATATTACGGCATTAAAGTGGTTGAATGTCTGACCGGATTTAAGTGGATCGGCCGTGAGATCTTAAAGAGTGAGCAGAGTGGAAAGGGTACCTACCTCTTTGGATTTGAGGAAAGTTACGGCTGCCTGATCGGAACCCATGCCCGTGACAAAGACGGTATCGTGGCTTCTATGGCACTTTGTGAGGCAGCAGCTTATTATAAAAAACGTGGCATGACATTGTGGGATGCTATGATCAATATGTATGAAAAATATGGATATTATAAAGACGATGTTATTGCAATCACGCACAAGGGTATCGAAGGGCTGGAGAAGATTAAGTCTACGATGAGTGATCTTCGTGAAAATCCGCCGATGGAGTTTGGCCCTTATAAAGTGACTGCGGTTCGCGATTATGACCGCGATACCATCAAAAATATCCAGACAGGCGAAGAAGGAAAGACAGGGCTGCCGAAATCAAATGTATTGTACTTTGAATTGACGGACGATGCCTGGCTGTGTATCCGTCCATCGGGAACCGAGCCAAAGATTAAGATTTATTTTGGGGTTGTTGGCAAGGATATGGACGACGCAGAGAAAAAATCCAAGGAGTTGGCAGAAATTGTAAAAGAAACGCTTCTTTGATTTGGAGGAGGTTGAAGAAAGAGTGAATGAAATACTGAAAGAGTGGATGAATCCACAATTGATCGAAGAAATGGAAGAAGGGGTGATCAATGCTCCGCAGGATCTCCTTGGAATGCATTTTTACGAGGGAACGCAGATGTTTGTCGTGCGTCGTCCGGTGGCGCAGCGTGTGTGGATCACCGATGTGTCAGGAGAAACTGCTTATGAGGCAGAGGAGCTGGATGCGGAGCTCGGACTTTTTGGATTGCAGATTGAGAAAAAGAAAGACCAGTTGAAAGATTACCGTGTCCGCATTCAGTACGGCGAGGGAGATGTGGTCGAGACGGCAGATCCGTACGCCTATGAGCCGGAGATAACCGATTACGACACCTATCTTTTTGCACAGGGCAATCACTATGAAATCTT
>FR894025.1 GCA_000434115.1 Roseburia sp. CAG:309
TTCAAAATAATCAATCTTCATCGCATGTTTTACTTCCAAAAGTGTCTGCGCTGCGACCTCACGTGCCTTTACACTGCCCTCGCGGAGAATTTCCATGACAGCCGGAATGTCTTTTTCCAATTCATGGCGGCGTGCCTGGATTGGCTCGAGTTCTTCCATCAAAACGGCATAGAGGAACTTCTTCACTTTGACATCGCCGAGCCCACCTTTGGTATAGTGATCTTTCAGTTCCTGAAGGTTGGCATATTCCGGAAGATGATGTTCGAAGTGAGCGTCGTTACAAAAGGCATCCAGATAAGTAAATACCGTGTTCCCTTCGAGTTTTCCGGGATCTTCGATGCGGATGTGATCCGGATCGGTGTACATACTCATGACCTTTTTGCGGATATCGTCCGGGGTGTCCGAAAGATAGATGCAGTTGCCAAGAGATTTACTCATTTTTGCTTTTCCATCGGTTCCCGGAAGGCGCATACAAGCCTGATTATTTGGGAGAAATGCTTTTGGCATAACGAGAACTTCTTCTCCGTAAATACTGTTAAAACTATGCACGATCTCGCGAGCCTGTTCCAGCATTGGGAGCTGGTCCTCGCCCACAGGCACGACATTTGCTTTAAAAGCTGTGATATCAGCTGCCTGACTGATCGGATAGGTAAAAAATCCGACAGGGATACTGGAATTAAATCCGCGGAGCTGAATTTCACTTTTTACGGTAGGATTTCGTTTTAAACGCGAAACCGTTACAAGATTGGCATAATAAAAAGTCAATTCTGTCAATTCAGAGATATAGGATTGAACAAATAACGTAGATTTTGCCGGATCCAATCCACAGGACATGTAGTCCAAGGCAACCTCAGAGATGTTGCTGCGTACTTTGTCCGGATTGTCAAAGTTATCTGTTAAAGCCTGCGCATCTGCAATCATAATATATACTGAATCATATTCGCCCGAGTTTTGAAGCTCGACGCGGCGTTTTAAGGAGCCGACATAATGTCCGACATGAAGTCTGCCGGTAGGACGGTCTCCGGTTAGAATTATTTTACTCATACTAATATCCTTTCCTGCATTTCTGCATTGCACTGTACCTCAAAACATTATATCAATAAACACAGAAATATGCAAGAACGATTGCAAAAAAAGGAAAAGTATGGTATACTATAGAAGTTATTTTACATAAAAACTATATAATATTTTCGTCAACGAAATGCAAAAACAGGAGGTAGTTATGAGACTTAGAAAATGGAGTATTGGTGTATGCGCAGCATTGGGGCTGGCATTGTGCCTGACCGGATGTGGACAGAGTGAGCAGAAAGAGACGAAAAATCAGCCGACGACAGCGGCAGTGACAGCATCGGCAGTTACGGATTCGAAAAGCGATGCGAAAACGTTGAAAGAAGCCTTTGACGGCGATTTTAAAGTGGGTGTGACGACGACATCCGGGTATCTGAGTGAAGCAGACCGAGTTGCCCAAATAAAGGAAAATTTTAACAGCATTACGATGGAAAATGAAATGAAACCGGAAAGTCTTTTGGACTGGGAAGGGTCCGAGAAGAGCAAAGACGGAATGCCGGCGATCAAAGAAGAAACGTTGGAAAAGGCGCTGAAGGCAGCCCGGGAAGTGGGGATTCCGCTTCGAGGACATACTTTGGTGTGGTATAGTCAGACACCGAAGTGGTTCTTTTCCAAGAAATATGATCCGTCAAAGGGGTATGTGGATAAGGCAACGATGAAGAAGCGCATGGAAAGTTATATTAAGCAAGTTCTTACCTATTGTAAAGAAAATTACCCGGGTGTGGTATATGCCTGGGATGTCGTCAATGAGGCAGTCGGCGACGACGGAAATTACCGCACGGAAAGCATGTGGTATGAGACCTATGGCGATTTTTCATATATTAAGGATGCGTTTACATTTGCAAGAAAATATGCCGAGGAGGGAACCAAACTTTTCCTCAACGATTATAACGAGTATATAGCACAGAAACGAGATCTTTTGTACGCGAAAGTAGTAGAACTTCACGATGCCGGCATACTTGATGGTGTGGGCATGCAAAGCCATTGGGATATGGAGGTTCCATCCGTTGATCTGTTTGAGACGGCACTCGAAAAATATGCCTCAATCGATGGCATCGAGATTCAATTGACAGAAATTGACATGCACAATACCGACGATTCCGAAGAGGGATTGAAAAAGCAGGCAGAGCGTTACAAAGAATTTTTCGATGTGGTTACGAAAATGAAGCGGGAGGGAAAAGCGAATATTACTTGTGTGACATTTTGGGGACTGAAAGATGGCGAATCCTGGCTGAGTGGAGTGAAAGGGGAGACCAGTTATCCGCTTTTGTTTACCGATGACATGGAGAAGAAGCCATGTTATGAAAGCATTCTGGAAGCAGGAAAGACCGGCGGAAAATAATTTTCGGCTTGTCATACGCCGTGATTTGTGATAATATTAAAAAATGATAGCGTCATTTGAACCTATTTCATCTGACGCTATTTATTACTATATAGGTATCAGAAATGAGGTTTTCAGATGACTGAACTCAAGAATGGAAAGAAAATAAAAACGGATATTTTGATTGTGGGAAGCGGGGCAGCAGGATTGTATTGTGCGCTGAAACTTCCGAAAGAAAAACAGATTGTCATCATTACAAAAGAAGATGCGGAAAGCAGCGATTCTTTTCTGGCACAGGGCGGTATGTGTGTGCTGAAATCCGAGGACGATTACGATAGTTATTTTGAAGATACGATGCGCGCCGGTCATTATAAAAACCGAAAAGAATCGGTGGATATTATGATCCGGTCTTCGCAGAATATTGTGAAGGAACTGATCGGATATGGTGTGGAATTTGAGCAGGAAAATGGAAAACTTCTATATACAAGAGAGGGTGGACATTCGACACATCGTATTGTTTTTCATGAGGATATCACCGGAAAAGAAATTACAAGCAAATTGCTGGCGGCGGTGAAAAAGTGCGAAAATGTGAAGCTGCTGGAGTATATGACGATGATCGATCTGCTCACCGATGGAAAGACGTGTGCGGGGGCAGTTACCATCGATAAAGAGGGTACAAAGCAGGTGATCGTGGCGGAAGATACCGTGCTTGCCTGTGGGGGCCTGGGCGGACTATATGAACATTCGACCAATTTCCGTCATTTGACGGGAGACGCGCTGGCGATTGCCCTTTCACATAATATCCGATTGGAAAATATTGATTATATACAGATCCATCCGACGACATTGTATTCGAAAAAGCCGGGAAGACGGTTTTTGATCTCAGAATCCGTGCGCGGAGAGGGAGCGATACTGCTGGATAAAAATGGAAATCGTTTTGTCAATGAACTCTTGCCGAGAGATCTTTTGACGCAGAAAGAATATGAGCAGATGAAGAAAGATGATATGCCGTATGTTTGTCTGAGTCTGGCACCGATCAAGGAAGACGAGATCAAAGGGCATTTTCCGAATATATACCAAAGATGTCTGGAGGAAGGATACGATGTGACCAGAGATCCGATTCCGGTTGTGCCGGCACAGCATTATTTTATGGGCGGCATTTGGGTTGATTCTGAAAAAAGCAGGACGTCGGCAGAACATTTATACGCAATTGGCGAGACAAGCTGCAATGGTGTTCATGGAGCCAATCGTCTGGCAAGCAATTCTCTTTTGGAAAGTCTTGTGTTCGCGGGACGTGCGGCAAAGAGTATTGCAGAAAATCCGGGAACGGTCAATGAAACGATGTTAGAGACAATAGACCTAAACCAATATGAAGATCTTGATAAACTTCGTGAAGAATATAAAAAACTCGTATTGGATGAGATCAAGCGAGTCAAAGAAGCGAGAAAAGGAGAAGAACAATGAATACAATAACGATGCAGTTAAACGCAGATGAACTGATCTTACAGGCGCTGCGCGAAGATATTACGAGTGAGGATATTACGACCAATGCCGTAATGCCGGAGAAAAAGCTGGGAAGGGTAGAATTGATCTGTAAGCAGGATGGCGTGATCGCCGGACTGGATGTATTTGCCCGCGTATTTTCCCTGCTGGATCCGGCGACAGAAATTACCTTTTTCTGTAAAGACGGCGATGAAGTGAAAAATGGTCAGAAGATGGCTGTGCTGACAGGCGATATTCGTATTTTGCTTTCCGGAGAGCGTGTAGCGCTAAATTATCTGCAGCGCATGAGCGGAATCGCGACTTACACCAAATCAATCGCAAAACTGTTGGAAGGTACCAAGACAAAGCTTTTGGATACGAGAAAGACGACACCGAATATGCGAGTATTTGAAAAATATGCCGTAAAGGTCGGAGGTGGATACAATCACCGTTATAACCTTTCCGATGGTGTGCTTTTGAAAGACAATCACATCGGAGCTGCCGGAAGTGTGACGAAAGCGGGTCAGATGGCAAAGGAGTACGCGCCATTTGTAAGAAAGATTGAGATCGAAGTTGAGAATCTTGATATGGTAAAAGAGGCTGTAGAGGCCGGTGCCGATATCATTATGCTTGACAATATGACGCCGGAAGATATGACAAAAGCCATCGAGATCATTGATGGACGTGCAGAGACCGAGTGCTCGGGAAATGTTACGAGAGAAAATGTTGACCGCCTTACGAAGATTGGTGTCGATTATATCTCCAGCGGAGCATTGACACATTCTGCGCCGATTTTGGATATTTCATTGAAAAATCTGCATCCGGTAGAATGATTTGAAAGATTGAGGTAACTATTCAGGACGCCTCTCCTCCACATTCGCCTTTCCAACACTTCGTGTTCTTTTCTCGCCTTTGACAAGGCTAAAAATGCTCCGCGTGATCTCGGAGCATTTTTTTAGTTTCTTAAACGTGAAAAAGAACCGCCGTCACGGTTCTTTTTCTGAAAGAGGAGTTTTATGAAAAAATATCAAAAATAAGATAACTACCAAAATTAAGTTTTATAAGTTGAAGTTGTTTATCTTTAACTTATGGTCTTAGTATATACTTAAAATGTGAATAAATGATGTTCAAATTTTCGAAAATTTGTGAACGTTTTGTAAAAACGACTTTCTTAGTTCGTTTATACAATTTTTATCGGAAGCCGCCACCGGAAGAATGTCCTCCGGCACCCCCGCCACCGCCGGAAAAACTTCGTCCACCGCGTCCACCGCGCCCTTTGGAAGGAGACGACGTCATGACCATGCGGGCAGAGGACATCGTTGTATTAAGTGAAGAAGCAAAGGCACGTGTGGTGTAAAGGTTGCTTCCATGATACCAGCGTGCCGGTTCGATAGCGATATCTTCAAATTTATCAATCCATTTGTCCGAAACTCCCAATACATAAGTGTAAGGAAGAATATCATAAAAATAGGATGGATTTTCGGTTACCAGCATTTCAAGCCGGTCTTTATCGGCAACTTCCAAAAAATGTTTAAAGCCACGAATGCGGCCTAACATTTCCGTCCCATACGGGGTACGCTTTGGCACAAGATAGCGGAAAATTGCCATGCCAAAGGAGCAGATAATGGAAAAGATAAGCATCTGCAGAAAAAACGGTGCGGTGTAAGCTAATTTTACTAACGATGTGATGATGGAACTGAGCCCGAAAAGGATACTCCATACGATTAAAAATATTTTGTTGCTGATGCCTGGTTTCGAAGGAAGTTGTGTCAACACAAGAAGGGCTGTCAGAGGAAACAAACTTAAAAAGAAGGCAATTGACAGATCGCCTTCTGCCGCATAAAGGGAACGCACCAGACCGCAAAGCAGAGACAGAACGATCATCAAAGTGATAGGAAGTCTTTTTGACAAAGAAGAAGATTCAAAAATAATCTTCTGGTTATCTTTACTGTTCATATCATCTGCGATGTCTCCTAAAACACGGTAAAATTTATTGGTCAGCATACTTTTTGACACAATCGTTCGTCCGGCAAATAAACCATCAAAAAAACGTTGTTCAATGGAGTTGACACCATCATAATCTTTTTCTTTTTTCAAGATAAAATCGCTCGATTTTATCAATCCTCCAAGTGTTTCTTCCGTTTTGGCTTCGATGGAAAGATATCCTTTGGAAGCAAGATAGACAATCATGGAAGTAAGGTCCTCGTTTGTGACCTTGCCTTTATAGAGAAGAGCAATTTCGGCACTGTTGTGGTCATCCGGAGGATAAAATTCTGTGACATCGACCGGCTTGTCATCGTGTCCCCAGATAAACCAGATCAGAAAAGTTCCAATCAAAAGTATGAAAGGGATGGCGAAGATCAGATAATCATAAAACCGGATCGTGGCAGGAGTTATGGCATCTTTTTTCGCCTGTTCGCAGATGGCATCAAAAGACACACCTCGCTCTACTGCTGTAGAAAAAGTGCGGTCCGGAAATTGAATTAAAGCTGTCATATAATGGGACGAAGGGAGAGCGCCTTGTGAATCCATGCGCACACCGCCGTTTTCAAACATAATCGTGCCATTCGGATAACCAAATGCCCAGATTTTTGCGTTATTTTCATTTAGTTTCAGCATATTTGAGTGAATATACACGGAAACGTTGTCCGGATTTTGCTTCATCTGTTCCGGGATAAAACTAAAATAAAGTCCCTGCGCATCTTCGTATTGATTGATAATGTTGGTAATATTGTATGTAAGCGTGTAAGTCCGGTTTCCGTATTTGGTGATTCCCCAGCAAAGCTCAAGTGTACCGCCGTTGTTAACGATGCCGCATTTTTCCCGTTTGTCTACAAAAAAGCCATTCGTATCCCAGTGATCCTGCAGTTCATAATGGTTTCCCAAGTCATCACTGACAGAAAAATCGGTGATTTCGCAGGCACCCAGATTTCCATATGGCCGGTAGCCTTCCGTTCCCTGGTAGACAGAAGCCTGCCAGACTTCTTTGATATGAGCGGTTCCGTTTGCATCGATCGAAACATCCATATCGATTCGCTCAATGGAATTGCTGTCCTCCGCATAAGCCGCCTCCGGCAAAAAGAGGCAGGAGAGCAAAAGCAGTCCCCATAAGAAAATAGTTGCAAAAAATGATTTTTTCATAAAAATCCCCCTTTGTTATGGTAGTGTTAGATTCATTGTATCATAGGTGGCAGGACATTTTCAACCTATTATACAACAAGTGTGTAAATAGTAGAAGTGTGATAGTATTGTAAGCTATTGACAAAATCTTGCTTTTTAGTATACGGGTAATAGTGTGATTTTTATGAGCTGTGGGAGGAACTGACATTTCATTATCAGCAGGAAAAAGAAATTGTTTTCGTTGGTAATGAAGAAATTGATCGCACACCTGCCAAAAAGGAAGTGGAAGAAGTATCCGGTTTTATACCTCGGAAGTGCATGGGAATATTGTCCATGCAGTTTCGGTATGAGGGAGACTTCGACGAAATGGAAAAGGCATTGTATTTTGCCTTGTTTTGTGCTATAATTTAAGGACAAATTTATTGCCCGTTTTTTAAGGAAAACAGGAGAGCAAGGAGGTCACTTATGGAGGCAGGAAAACAAGTACAGCAAGTGAAAAAGCAGCTTACGATACATAAGTACATGCATATGCAGTTTTTACGTATCGGGTTTGCAGTTAGTGGCGTCGTGGGTGTGCTGGCATTGATCGGTATTTATGAAGGTGTATTGCTGGCAAAAGAAGATACAAAATTTGATTTGGCAACAGGAGCAAAAATTGCTATTATCGTAGGTGTGATTCTGGCAATTGTAGTGATCAGTATTGCCGGAGTCGATCTGTTTTTAAATAAGATCGCAAATCAGGTGATTCGCCGAGTGAAAGAACCGATTGATATTATGGATCATGCGATGGATGAGTTGGCGAAAGGAAATCTGGATGCCAAGATCGAGTATCAGATGCAGGATGAATTTGTCAATATGATGGAAAATACCAATTTTGCCATGCAGGAATTGAAACGGTATATTGACGATATTTCGATGAATTTGAAGCAGATCAGTGCGAAAGATATTGATCTGGAAGAAGTTCAGAAATACATCGGAGATTTCGCGGAGATTGAAGATTCCATGACAGAGATTCTGAGTAGTTTAAATACGACATTGAAAGAAATGAAAGAATCGTTTGGACAAGTTTGTGATGGGGCGGATACACTGGCGCAGTCGGCACAGTCGATGGCAGATGGTGCACAGCAGCAGTCGGAGCATATCCGGAGCCTTGTGGATAATATCGGAAATGTTTCCAATTCGGTACATGACAACACAAGCAAAGCGGATGAAGTGGAAAAACTTTCCAGAGATGCGGTACAGCAGATGCAGGAAGGCGAAGATAAGATGAATGATCTTGTCAAGGCAATGGATCTGATCCGCGAAGAGTCCAATGAAATTGCAAATATTATTGAAGTCATTGGTGGTATTGCAGAGCAGACCAATCTGCTTGCTCTCAATGCTTCGATTGAGGCAGCGCGTGCCGGAGAGCATGGAAAAGGTTTTGCGGTTGTTGCGGGAGAGATTGGAACACTGGCGGGTTCGAGTGCTGAAGCTGCACAAAATATCACGGATCTGATCCATAAGAGCATTTCCGCTGTAAATAACGGTGTATCGCTTACCGGAGAGACGGTGCATATGATGGATGGTATTACGAAGATTTCAGAAGAAATCTCCACTCACATCACAGAGATCACGCAGGCGACCAAAGAGCAGGATTCCTATCTTCAGGATATGCTTACTTCTGCCGGAGAAATCGCGGCGGTAGTGGATAAGAATACAGCATCTGCACAGGAAAGTTCGGCACTTTCACAGGAACTTCTCAGTGAAATGGAGAATGCGATGGAATTGATCGATCAATACAAACTGCGTGCATAATAGTATAGAAGAAATGATACGTTATCCCGGTTTCTTGTACTGCCAAGAGCCGGGATTTTACTCGATTTATGTGAGAAAAGAAAAGATGCTGTCGGGATCTGCCGACAGCTTTTTGAAAAAAGAGAGTTTTTCTCTTGCAATTTAGAGGGAAAGTCGGTATGATATTTCATAGAGAAAATGTAATTATTCAGGATTACGGTGCAGAATAGTTACGAGAAAATATAACGAGAAAGGGAGGCGGATGACGTGATTAATTTTGAAGAAGAACTGGAAAAATATGAGCCGAGTTTAGATATTGAACAAGTAAGCGAAGTGGTGAACAACAGTAATAACATGACAGATGTGACAGATATTATGAGAGAATTGATAGCAGAAGTAAAAGGTACGATGTAAGAGTTGGAGGAAAGCAATGAAATGTCCACGTTGTGATACGATAATAACAGAAGATGCTCCGGTCTGCCGCTTTTGCGGACAGGATCTTAGAGCACTGTATCATGCGCGCAAATTGTCAAATGCCTATTATAATATTGGCTTGGAAAAGGCGAAGGTGCGCGACTTGACGGGAGCAATCCTGGTTTTGAAAAAGAGTTTAAATTTTAATAAGCATAATACCGAGGCAAGAAACCTTCTTGGTCTGGTATACAATGAAATGGGCGAGACGATCGCAGCGCTCAGTGAATGGGTTTTAAGCGATTATCTCCAGCCGGAAGACAACCGGGCAAAGTATTATATTGATGTTGTTCAGAAAAATCAAAGTACACTGCAGACGGTAAACCAGACCATTAAGAAATATAATTCAGCATTGAAAGAGGCAAAAAATGACAATGAGGATCTGGCGATCATCCAATTGAAAAAGGTAGTCAGTCTGAATCCTAAATTTGTGAGAGCCTATCAACTGCTTGCCCTTTTATATATGAAGAGAAAGGATTATGTAAAGGCGGCAAAAGTGCTGAAACGTGCACGAAAGATTGACTTTAACAATACGACGACACTGCGTTATATGCAGGAAATCGGCGATACGTTTAGTGAGCCGAAAGGCAAGGAAAATTCTCCGAAAGCATTTGCAAAACAGGCGGAGAAAGAGACACAGGCAAACACGGCAAATGTGACGCCGGTGGGAACATACCGGGAAGAAAAGAAACGATGGATGCCCGCCGTCAACATTATTATTGGAGCCGTTATCGGAATTATTGTAAGTGTGGTGCTTGTATATCCTACGATGCAGGGAAATATACTGGGAAATAATTCCAGCGATATTACAGAAGCAAAGGAAATGCTTTCGGTTAAGGAAGCACAGATTTCTACGCTGGAGAAGGAGAAAAAGACGCTGCAGGACAAAGCGGATGCGTTACAGAAAGAAATCGACGATGGAGAAACCAAGAAGAGCGCGGAAGTGGAAAAACTCAACAATCTTGTAATGGCTGTAAAATACTATCAGGATGGTGACCGGCTTCTGGCTGCTTCGACGGTAAATGGCTACAAAGACAGCGATTTTACGACGCAGGAAGCGAAGGATCTTCTGGCGGCAGTATCGAAAAAGATTACTGCGGCAGATGTGCAGAAATTATTTGAAGAGGGGCGTAAAGCCTTTAACTCAGGTAAATACAGTGAAGCAGAAAATCTTTTGAAACAAGTTCTTTCGGTTGATGAGAAAAATCTCGATGCTCTGTATTTTATGGGACGCGTGTACCATCAGACAGGAAAGACGAAAAAAGCACAAAGTTATTATCAAAAAGTCATTGATACCGATAAGAACAGCGCCCGCGCTTCGGAAGCGAAGAGCCGGTTGAATCAGCTGGGTGTCAAAACGGATTGACCGGATAAAAAATAGAAAAGAACGCATGAAAAAAGCTATGGATGGAAGACAAAAGTCTTCGTCCATAGTTTTTTATTTCCCCAATTTCTATGAAAGGAGAATGAAATCTCGATGGAAACATTTTCATTAGAGCGCAGCGGCGCAAATTTAATACTACATATCAGTGAGGAGCTGGATCATCATACGGCGGGGCAGCTCAGCCGTACAATCGATGTGTTGATTGAAAAGGGCAATGTAAAGAACATTGTATTTGATTTTGACGGAATGACCTTTATGGATAGTTCGGGAATCGGTATGGTGATGGGACGTTATAAGAAGATGGGATATCTTGGGGGCAACGTCTATGTTACCGGTGTGGGAAAAGGAATTGACCGCATTTTTTCGATGTCCGGGTTGTATAAGATTATTCAAAAAGTGTAAAGATGGAGGCTTAGAGCTGAAAATGAGTGGAAAAAATGAAATTATTATGGAATTTTCAAGTAATTCCGAAAATGAAAGTCTGGCAAGAACGGTAATCAGTGCGTTTGTGGCGCGACTGGATCCGACGCTTGAAGAATTGGCAGATATTAAAACGGCGGTGTCTGAAGCGGTAACCAACGCGATCATTCACGGATATGAAAAGAATCCGGGGATGGTGCGTATGGCGGCGAAGATTGAGGACAATGTGGTGTCGGTCGAAATATCGGACACAGGAGCGGGTATTGAAAATCTGGAAAAGGCAATGGAACCCATGTACACGACAAAACCGGAACTTGACCGGTCGGGGATGGGTTTTGCGTTTATGGAAGCGTTTATGGATGAGCTTGATGTGCAGTCGGAACTGGGAAAAGGCACGACGATTCATATGAAAAAGACGATTTACAGCGCGATACATATCTCTTAACTGCCAAAAAGACGTGGAGGTGAAAATGGAAACCTTAGAACTAATCAAACGAGCACGTTCCGGGGATAAATTGGCAAGAGAACAAGTAATCGAAGAAAATATGGGCTTGGTATACAGTATTGTGAAACGATTTGTGGGAAGAGGGTATGATAGCGAAGAACTCAGTCAGATCGGCGCCATCGGATTGATCAAGGCGGTGGATAAATTTGACCTGCGGTTTGACGTACGGTTTTCGACGTATGCGGTACCTTTGATCACGGGGGAGATCAAGCGTTTTTTGCGGGATGACGGCATGGTGCGGGTTAGCCGCAGCATCAAAGAAAATAGCTGGCGCGTCAAGCGGATGGCGGCCGAACTTTCGCAGAAACTGGAGCGCGAACCCTCGATGGATGAATTGTCGGCAGCAGTCGAACTTCCGGTAGAAGATATTGTGCTGGCGTTGGAGGCGACAGCGGAAGTGGAGTCGCTGCATAAGCCGATCTGCTTTCAGGATGGAAAAGAAATGTCGCTGGAAGAAAAAATACCGGAACGAAAAGACTGGCAGGAGGAACTGATGAACCGGCTTATCGTAGAAGATCTTCTGGCACAGCTCCAAACCAAAGAAAGGGAGCTCATCCGCATGCGTTATTATGACGGCAAGACACAGCGGGAAGTAGCGGAACATCTCGGGGTCAGCCAGGTTCAGGTCAGTCGTCTGGAGAAAAAACTGCTATTGCAGATGAGGGAGAAAATAGCGGGAAAAAAATTTGAAAAAAATGTTGACAATCCTAAAATCATATGGTAGAATAATTCTTGCGTGTTGAGAGATACGCAAGATAAATGTGGGTTTAGCTCAGCTGGATAGAGCGTTTGGCTACGGACCAAAAGGTCGGGGGTTCGAATCCTCTAACCCACGTAAAGCGATTGAATGTGTATTCAATCGCTTTTTTTAATAATTACGTCTGTCTCAGAAAAGAAAGCATTTTCTGCTTGCAGAAAAATGGTTTCTTTTCTAGAGACACAAAACCAATGAGCATGTAGTGCGATAGCACGGAATGCGAATTGTGTTTGCAAATTGCGGGAGCGTAAGCGGAGCAATTTGTGAGGACGTAATTTTTGTAGCACAAGCCTAACAAGCACCGTGAGCGCTTGCGGTCAACGGCATTACGGAAAGGAGTACACTATGTGGTTAGCAGACGGATGGAAAGAATATGAAGTCATTGACACTTCCAATGGAGAAAAGTTAGAGCGATGGGGAGACTATATCCTGGTTCGCCCGGATCCGCAGGTGATCTGGGACACGCCGCATGATGCCCCACAGTGGAAGAAGAAAAATGCGCATTACCATAGAAGCAATAAGGGAGGCGGAGAATGGCAGTTCTTTGATCTGCCAAAGCAGTGGGAGATCCATTATCGGGATCTGACCTTTCATTTGAAACCATTTAGTTTTAAACATACAGGACTTTTTCCAGAACAGGCAGTCAATTGGGACTGGGCATCGGGATTGATCCGCCGCGCCGGACGACCGGTCAAGGTACTGAATCTGTTCGCCTATACGGGGGGAGCTACAGTGGCATGCGCGAAAGCGGGAGCAGCCGTTACTCATGTGGATGCTTCCAAAGGAATGGTTACCTGGGCAAAAGAAAATGCAGCGGCATCCGGCCTTGCGGATGCACCGATCCGCTATCTTGTGGACGACTGTGTGAAATTTGTTGAGCGAGAGATCCGCCGCGGCAACCATTATGATGGTATTATTATGGATCCGCCATCATACGGAAGAGGACCGAAAGGGGAAATATGGAAAATCGAGGAGAAAATCTTTCCGCTTGTGAATCTTTGCACCAAAATTTTGTCCAAAGAGCCCCTGTTCTTTTTGATCAATTCCTATACAACCGGTTTACAGCCGGCGGTATTGTCGTATATGCTCGAATTGGCGGTAGGAAAGCCATATGGAGGCAAAGTGACGGCAGACGAGATTGGACTTCCGGTAAGCAGCAATGGACTGGTTTTGCCATGCGGTGCGAGCGGACGATTTGAAATGTGTGACAACTTGAAATAGAACAAAAGTACGACGACAAATGTAGAGTAAAATGATACACAAAGTTATCCACAAAAAAACATGCCTAATTGCGATAATTTTGAGTTATACACAAAGTTATCCACATTATCCACAACTTCGGTAGACTTTTGTAGGTAAAAAATCTATTGAGATGACAAATTGCTAAGTTGTATGACAACTCTTGAAAATCTTGTGAATTTGCTTAAAAAAATAAAAAATTTAGTTGCTCATTTGTGCATTTTGTAGTATACTATAGTCATGGGACAGGTAATAGATAAAATGCCTGACAATCCCGAATATTTTGGGCAAAGGAGCTGATTATCATGAATTTAGTAATTAGTGGAAAAAATTTAGATATAACGGAGGGCTTACGTTCTGCCATTGAGGAAAAGATCGGCAAACTTGAAAGATATTTTACCGATACGACAGAAGTACATGTTACTTTGAGTACAGAGAAGAACCGTCAGAAGATCGAGATTACAATCCCGATGAAAGGCAGCATCATCCGTGCAGAAGAAGTTAGTTCGGATATGTACGTATCCATTGATCTGGTAGAAGAAGTCATTGAGAGACAACTTCGCAAATATAAAAATAAATTGATCGACAAGGAGCAGAATGCTGCACACCTGAGCCAGTCATTTATTGAGGCGGATGATTTTGAGGATGAAGATATCCAGATCATTCGTTCCAAAAAATTTGCGATGAAACCGATGGATCCGGAAGAAGCTTGTGTTCAGATGGAACTGATCGGACATAATTTCTTTGTATTCCGCAATTCTGAGACAGACGAAGTAAATGTGGTGTATAAGAGAAAAGGAAATACGTATGGTTTGATCGAACCGGAATTCTAAAACATACGTATAAACGACGAAAATAATAACAAACCGGTATGCTGATGAGCAGTCAGTGTACCGGCTTTTTTTATGACAAAGTTGTGAACGGTTTGTAAAAAACTGCTTGAAAAACAAATTATGTATTGAAAGAACGGCCTGCAAGTGATAAAATAATCAAAGGTTATGATTTGAAATACTACACTTATTTTTAGTGTGGAGAAATATATGGAGAGTGAACACATGGGAATTTTAAGTAAGTTTGTTGGAACACACAGCGAAAGAGAAGTAAAACGCGTGCTTCCAATTGTTGACAAAATTGAATCTTTGGAGCCGGATTTTGAAAAGTTATCCGATGAAGAATTGCGGGATAAAACCAGAGAATTTAAGAGCAGACTTGCGGGGGGAGAGACATTAGATGATATTTTGCCAGAGGCTTATGCGGTAGTGCGTGAAGCGGCCAAGAGAACAATCGGCATGCGCCATTACCGCGTGCAGCTGATCGGTGGTGTGATATTGCACCAGGGACGTATCACAGAGATGCGTACCGGTGAAGGTAAGACGCTGGTATCTACTCTTCCGGCGTATTTGAATGCATTGGAAGGAAAGGGCGTACATATCGTTACGGTCAATGATTATCTGGCAAAACGTGACGCCGAGTGGATGGGACAGGTACATGAATTTTTGGGACTTACCGTTGGATGTATCTTGAACAGCATGGACAATGATGAGAGAAGAGAAGCTTACAATTGTGATATCACGTATGCGACAAACAATGAACTTGGATTTGATTATCTGCGTGATAACATGGTTATTTATAAAGAGCAGCTGGTTCAGCGTGAACTGAATTATGCGATTGTCGATGAGGTCGACTCGGTATTGATCGATGAGGCGAGAACGCCGTTGATCATTTCCGGAAGCAGCGGAAAATCGACAAAGATTTATGAGGCATGTGACAATCTTGCCAAACAGTTAAAACGTGGTACAGCAAAAGAACTTTCGAAAATGGATCTTATCATGAAAGAAGATGACATGGAGACCGGTGATTTTGTTGTGGACGAAAAGGAAAAAACGGTCAATCTGACGGCGCAGGGTGTTGAAAAGGTAGAACGTTTCTTCCATATTGAAAACCTCGCAGATCCGGAACATCTTGAGATCCAGCATTGTATCATTCTGGCACTTCGTGCACATAACCTGATGTTCCGTGACAAGGATTATGTGGTAAAAGACGATGAAGTGCTGATCGTAGATGAATTTACCGGACGTATCATGCCGGGACGCCGTTATTCCGATGGTCTGCATCAGGCAATTGAGGCAAAAGAACATGTAAAAGTAAAAAGAGAAAGTAAGACACTGGCGACAATTACGTTCCAGAACTTCTTTAATAAATACAATAAAAAATGTGGTATGACAGGTACGGCGCTTACCGAAGAAAAAGAGTTCCGTGAGATTTATGGAATGGACGTTGTGGAAGTACCTACCAATAAACCGGTTGCCCGTATCGACTACAACGATTCGGTATATAAGACCAAACGTGAAAAACTGAATGCGATCGTGGAAGACATTGCAGAATGCTATGAACGCAAACAGCCGGTTCTTGTCGGTACGATTACGATCGAAGCGTCCGAGGAACTCAGTGAAATGCTGAAACGACGTGGAATCAAGCATAAAGTCCTGAATGCGAAGTATCATGAGATGGAAGCAGAGATCATCGCCGATGCCGGTGTGGCGGGTGCGGTAACGATCGCGACAAACATGGCAGGACGTGGTACCGATATCAAACTCGGAGAAGGTGTTCAGGAACTGGGCGGACTTCGTATTATTGGTACGGAGCGTCATGAGTCGAGACGTATTGACAATCAGCTGCGTGGACGTGCCGGACGACAGGGAGACCCTGGTGAATCCAAGTTTTATATTTCGCTGGAAGATGACCTGATGCGTCTGTTTGGTTCCCAGAACCTGATGAATGTATTTAATTCTCTCGGTATGCCGGAAGGTGAGCAGATTCAGCACCGTATGTTGAATAAAGCCATCGAGCGTGCCCAGATGAAGATTGAAAATAACAACTACGGAATCCGTAAAAATCTGTTGGAATACGACATTGTCAACAACCAGCAGCGTGAGATCATTTATGCAGAACGCCGTAAAGTATTGGATGGCGAGAGCATGCGTGATACTATTTACGGTATGATTGATGAAGTGATTGAAAAATATGTCGGACGCACGATCGGCGACGACCAGATTCCGGAAGACTGGGATCTTGCGGAATTGAATATGAATCTGCTTCCGATCATTCCGTTTGAGCCGATTACATTTGATCCGGAACGCGACAAGAATTTGAATAAAGCAGGACTTCTTCAGAATTTAAAAGAGGAGGCACTTCGTATCTATGAATCCAAAGAGGCAGAATTTCCAGAGCCGGAGCAGATTCGTGAGATTGAGCGTGTAATTCTTTTGAAAGTGACAGACCAGCACTGGATGAACCATATCGACGATATGGATCAGCTTCGTCAGGGAATCGGTCTTCAGGCTTATGGACAGAGAGATCCTGTAACAGAGTATCGTTTCCAGGGTTATGATATGTTTGAAGAAATGACGGAATCGATCCGTGAGGAAACAGTTAAGGCATTGATGCATGTGCGTATCGAGCAGAAAGTAGAGCGTGAGCAGGTGGCAAAAGAAACCGGAACAAACAAAGACGACTCTGCCAATGCACCGGTACAGCGCAAAACGGAAAAAGTTGGAAGGAATGATCCATGTCCTTGTGGAAGTGGTAAGAAATATAAATATTGTTGTGGAAAGTAGAGACGTCACGTGGTAGAATTAGATAATTACAAAGTAGAATTAAGTTCATATGAGCAGCCGCTTGCGGAAGTCAGAGATTCTTTGAATCTTGGAGACAAGCGATACCGCATCGAGGAATTGGAGAAAAATATGGAGGCTCCGGATTTTTGGGATGATTCCGAAAAGGCGAGCCAGGCCATGAAGGAAGTCAAAGACCTCAAAGATATCGTAGGACGCGCAGACGGTCTGCAGCAAAAGTATGAGGATATCATGACGCTGATTGAGATGGCGTATGAGGAAGAAGATGAGGAACTCGCTGCGGAGATCGGCGAGGAACTTGCCGCATTTACTTCCGAGTTTGATGATCTTCGTATTACGACGATGCTTACCGGCGAGTACGATGACAGCAATGCTATCCTTACATTGCATGCCGGTGCAGGTGGTACCGAGAGTTGTGACTGGGCAAGCATGCTTTGCCGTATGTATCAGCGCTGGGCAGAGAAAAAAGGATATTCTGTGGAAATGCTTGATTTCCTGGATGGAGAGGAAGCTGGATTAAAATCTGTCACATTGCAGATTAATGGAACCAATGCATATGGCTATCTGAAGAGCGAGCATGGGGTTCACCGCCTCGTCCGCATTTCTCCGTTTAATGCAGCGGGAAAACGCCAGACCTCGTTTGTTTCGTGTGATGTGATGCCGGATATTGAGCAGGATCTTGATATCGAAATTGCCGATGATGATATTCGAATTGATACCTATCGCTCAAGTGGTGCCGGAGGACAGCATATCAATAAAACGTCCTCTGCGATTCGAATCACTCATTTTCCTACCGGAATTGTGGTGCAGTGCCAAAATGAGCGTTCGCAGCATATGAATAAAGATAAGGCGATGCAGATGTTGAAAGCTAAACTGTATTTGCTCAAACAACAGGAAAATCGCGAGAAGGAGTCCGATATCCGAGGGGAACAGAAAGAGATTGGCTGGGGTAACCAGATCCGCTCGTATGTAATGCAGCCGTATACGATGGTAAAAGATCACCGAACCAATGTAGAGACGGGAAATGTCGCTGCGGTTATGGACGGAGATCTTGATATATTTATCAATGGCTATTTGAAATGGATCAACAGTTGATGATCTGCGATAAATGAGGAGGCAAGGATGAAGGAAATAATTGTATTTTTTCTAAGTGATAAAGAATATGGTATCGAGATCAGCGGGATGCAAAGTTTGGAAAATTACCGAGAGATTCAGCATGCCAGTGAGTTGCCGGAAGGAATGAACGGTCTGGTACAGATTCGCGATGACATTTATCCGGTTTATGATATGAAACAGAAATTCTGTCTTCCGGCAAAAGAGGTGACAGAAGATACGAAAATCCTTCTTCTTCGAACTCATGCAGGAAAGATTGCGATCGTAGTGGATCGCGTCGGAAAAGTATTTCGCGCTGAGGATAAGGATATTCAGGAATTTCCAAGAGTGGCGCGCACACGGGATACCGACTATATCAATTTCATTGCCAAGCGCGGCAGTGATCTGATCGTAGTTGTAAATCCGGACACATTGCTTACAGATGAGCAATATGCCGCGGTGGAACAGAATGAGTCTCATGCGGAGGAAACTTCGGATGATTCAAATACAAATAATGGAGGAAAATTATGAAAATTGCAGTATTAGGTTATGGTACAATTGGTTCAGGTGTTGTTGAGATTGTGAATACAAACGCAGCGACGATTGCAAAACGTGCCGGCGAAGAGATTGAAGTGAAATATGTGCTTGATCTGCGTGATTTCCCGGGAGATCCGGTGCAGGACATTTTGGTACATGATTATTCCATCATCGCACAGGATGAGGACGTAGATATCATCGTCGAGACGATGGGCGGAACCAAACCAGCATATGATTTTGTGAAAACTGCGCTTCTGAATGGAAAGTGTGTTTGCTCATCCAACAAAGAGCTGGTAGCTGCACATGGGGCAGAACTGCTTCAGATCGCACGTGAGAAAAATGTCAACTTCTATTTTGAGGCAAGTGTAGGCGGCGGTATTCCGATTATCCGTCCATTGAATCAGTGCATTACTGCGGATGAAATTGAATCCATTAATGGTATTTTAAATGGAACGACAAACTTTATTCTGACGAAAATGGCAGAAGAAGGGGCAGATTTTGATGTTGTCCTGAAACAGGCACAGGAACTCGGATATGCTGAAAAAGATCCGACGGCAGATGTAGAAGGATATGATGCCTGCCGTAAGATTGCGATTTTGACTTCTTTGGCATATGGTCAGCAGGTGGATTATCAGGATATTTATACAGAAGGTATTACCAAGATCACAGCAGAAGATTTTGAATATGCCAAGAAGATCAATGCAGCGATCAAGATTTTTGGTACAAGCAAAAAAGTTGGAGATAATGTATATGCTATGGTGGCTCCACAGATGGTATATTCCTCTGAGCCATTGTATAGCGTAAATGGTGTGTTTAATGCGATTTCTGTAACAGGCAATATGCTTGGAGAAGTAATGTTTTACGGTGCCGGTGCAGGAAAACTTCCTACCGCAAGTGCAGTCGTAGCCGATGTCGTAGATGCTACGATCCACAAAGGCGAAAATGTACCTGTAACCTGGGAAAGCGAAAAACTTCCGATCGCACCGATGGAAGAAATGGAAAATGCATTTTTTGTTCGTGTGGCAGAAGCAGACCGCAGCAAAATTGCAGAACTTTTCGGCGACGTGACAATGATCGATGCAGGCATCGCCGGTGAATGTGGATTTATTACACCGGTCATGAAAGAAAAAGTTTTTGCAGAAAAAGCAGAAAAATTAACATCTATGATTACACGTATTCGTGTAAATGCATAATAAAGTAGTAAGACCAGATATGGAAAGACGGAGGTAAAGAAGAGATGTTAGTCGTTAAAAAATTTGGTGGCACATCCGTAGCCAACAAAGAACGTATCTTCAACGTGGCAAAGCGTTGTATCGAAGATTATCAGAAAGGAAACGATGTCGTAGTTGTTCTCTCAGCAATGGGAAAACAGACTGATGTTCTGCTTGATATGGCAAATGATATCAACCCCAAAGCATCGAAAAGAGAACTTGATATGCTTCTCACAACCGGAGAGCAGACATCCGTTGCTTTGATGGCGATGGCAATGCAGTCCCTGAATGTGCCGGCTATTTCCCTGAATGCATTTCAGGTAGCTATGCATACTACATCTGTAGCAGGAAATGCCCGCTTGAAAAAGATAGATACCGAGCGTATCCAGCATGAACTTGAACAGAGAAAGATTGTTATTGTAACCGGATTTCAGGGAATCAGCCAGTACGATGATTATACGACACTTGGTCGTGGTGGTTCCGATACAACAGCCGTTGCTCTGGCAGCTGCACTTCGTGCCGACGCCTGCGAGATTTACACAGATGTTGACGGTGTATATACGGCAGATCCAAGAATTGTCAAAGACGCCAAGAAACTGGATGAGATCACGTATGATGAAATGCTTGAATTGGCAAGCCTCGGTGCGGGAGTATTGCACAACCGCTCTGTGGAAATGGCGAAGAAATATGGAGTACAGCTTGTTGTACGCTCTAGTTTGAATACATCGGAAGGAACGGTAGTTAAGGAGGAAGTAAAAATGGAGAAAATGCTTGTAAGTGGAGTAGCATGTGATAAAAATGTAGCAAGAATCGCAGTGGTAGGATTGGAAGACCAGCCGGGTGTGGCATTTAAATTGTTCCGCCACCTCGCAAACCACAATGTAAACGTAGATATGATCCTTCAGTCCATTGGACGTGACAATACAAAGGACATCAGCTTTACCGTAACCGGCGACATGGCAGACGTTGCTGTTGAGACGGTTGAAAGACACCGCAGTGGAAGTCTGAAATGTCAGGATGTCAAAGTGAAGAAAGACGTTGCCAAAGTATCCATCGTAGGTGCCGGCATGCAGTCTAACCCTGGTGTGGCAGCGCGCATGTTTGAAGCATTGTATTCAGCAAACGTAAACATTCAGCAGATCTCAACTTCAGAGATCCGTGTAACGGTTCTGATTGACCGCGAAGATACCGACCGCGCAATGAATGCCGTTCATAATGAATTTGATTTCTAATTCGTGGGAATTGAGTCGGTTAAAGATTTAGAATTTTACAATTATTGTAATTTAAAAGGCGCGAAAACGACAGGGAAACTGTTGCTTTCGCGCCTTTTCCGCGCTCATCTCGCGAACCCGCACTGCGTGCTCTGCCACCTGCTGCGCAGGTGGTTCGCTTCGATAAAGTAAGAAAAGAAGCAAATGGCTTGCAGCCGCTTGCTTCTTTTTTCTGACTGGCGCATAAAACGCAAATATCCCAAAGTCGGAGACTTTGGGATATCCGTTGCACTCATATAATTTTCTAAATGTCCTTAGTCCAGCAAGCTGTCCACGGACATTATAGAAAATTGCATTCGCGCTCATCTCGCGAACCCGCACTGCGTGCTCTGCCACCTGCTGCGCAGGTGGTTCGCTTCGATAAAGTAAGAAAAGAAGCAAATGGCTTGCAGCCGCTTGCTTCTTTTTTTCTTACTTTATATCACTGTTTTGATTACAGATAGAATCTGGTCTGGTTCGAATGGTTTTTGGATAAATTCAGAAGCTCCGAGTTTGATTGCTTCCACCATTTTGGATTTCTGACCTGCTGCGGTTACCATGATAACTTTAGCGGAACTGTCTAATTCCATGATTTTTTCCAGAGAACCAAGTCCGTCCAATACAGGCATTGTAATATCCAAGGTTACCAAATCCGGTTTTAATTCGATGTATTTTTCATAACCGGTCTGTCCGTCTCCTGCTTCACCGACAATCTCGTAGCCGTTCTCAGTGAGTATGTTGCGTAATATTTTTCGGGATGTACGAGAATCATCCACGATTAAAACTGTTGCCATATAAAACAACCTCCCTCTTGTATCAAATTTTCGTTTATTACATCTTAACCAGCAAGTCTACTTTTTTGCCGCTGATGTAGAGTGGAAGTACATAAAATTCAGAATTTTCTTTTATGGAACCATCAAAATAGAATTCCGGAGGAAGCATATCAATAACAACTTCCTTGTAACTTAACTCCGTAGCATATAAACCGTTGATGCAGTTTGTAAATTCACAGACGGAATCTAAAGCATCTTCGTCCGGTTTCTCGAAATATTCACCGGCATAACCATCTGCAATTGTAAGGATGGCATCATCGTTGCTGGCAAAAGCCAAAAATCCATCGTAAGCACCGGTAGTCTTTTGACATGCTATGTACTTGGCAGAATATTCTGTCACCTTTTTTGCTTCTTCGATACGAATGTAAGAACTGACAAAACGTACAATGTTTCTTAAGACAAGTCCCATCATATCAAGAACAGATTCGTTGTCGGTGGTTACAAAAGTTGGAAGAAGTCGTTCGAAATCACCATATTTGATCGCATCAATTGCACTGTTGGTAAGACCTTCTTCTTTCTGGAATGCCTCCAAATTTTCCTGAATCTCTTCGCGGTTCATAACATGATTTTCTTCCAACGCCTGAACAAAGATCAGATATGGATTTCCCTGTAACTGCAATAAATGAGAAATATCTGCCTCGGTCAGATACCCTTTCTCAACAGCGAGGTCACCAAAACGTTTGTCGCTCTGCATCTGAAGATGATTTAACTCGTCTGCCTGTTTGCGTGTGAGTAATCCTTCAGATTCAGCAATCAACCCCAATTTAACACGATTTGCACGCATATATTCCATACATGAGATGAACTGCTCATTGGTTATCTTTTGTTTGTTCAAAAGATAATTTCCAAAAAACTGACTAAACATAATCCTTCTCCTTTCCGGATATAAAATTTTTAGCAGCGATCCATTGATTTTCAAACCTTGGTCCTAAATAGCTGCGTTTTTCTAAATATTTATTCTGTAAATCAGATTTCACTTGTAAAAATCCTAAAAATATTATACTATAGATTTTGAAAAAAAGAAAGTTTTTTCGACAAGTTTTAAAAAAAGAATGTAATGAAATCGTTATCAAAAAATAAAAGGAGAAAATCAATGGCAGGATCGACATGGGGCGAGATATTTCGCATTTCAACATGGGGCGAATCGCATGGAAAAGGACTTGGTGTAGTAGTGGACGGATGTCCTGCGGGACTTGCGCTTACGGAGGAAGAAATACAGAAATATCTGGATAAGAGAAAACCCGGTGAGACAAGATATTCGACACCGCGCAAAGAAGGGGATAAGGTGGAAATCCTGTCCGGAGTATTTGAGGGGAAAACGACAGGAACCCCGATTTCACTTATGGTTTTCAATACTTCGCAAAAATCCAAAGATTATTCTGAAATTGCCAAAATTTACCGGCCTGGGCATGCGGATTATACATTTGACCAAAAATATGGATTCCGCGATTACCGTGGCGGCGGAAGATCATCCGGAAGAGAAACGATCGGACGTGTGGCAGCGGGAGCCATTGCGATGAAAATATTGGAGCAGATGGGAATCGAAGTGCACGCGTATGTTACGCAGATTGGCGATATTCAGATTGATCCGGCAAAGATGAACTATGAAAATATAGAGAAAAGTCCACTGCGTATGCCCGATCTGGAGGCCTCTGAACGGGCAGAAGAATTTTTGGAAAAGCAGATGCAGGAAAAGAATTCAGCAGGCGGGATTATCGAATGCGTTGTAAAAGGAGTGCCAGCGGGTGTGGGAGAACCGGTATTTGGAAAATTGGATGCGGCACTTGCGCAGGCAGTGATGTCGATCGGAGCAGTCAAGGGCGTGGAGATCGGAGATGGATTTCAGGCAGCGGCGGCAACCGGAAAGACAAATAACGATGCTTTTTGCGTGGACGAAAATGGAACCATTGGCAAAGAGACCAATCACGCGGGGGGGATATTGGGAGGAATGAGCGACGGAAGTGATATCGTGCTGCGTGCGGCATTTAAACCGACGCCGTCCATTTTTTCAGAGCAAAAGACAGTGACGACGGAAGGAGACGCTGTCTCGGTTGAGATCAAGGGCCGCCACGATCCGATCATTGTGCCGCGTGCGGTTGTGGTAGTGGAAGCGATGACAGCGATGACGATTCTGGATAAAATGTTTGTCGGTATGACCTCGCGCCTTGACCGCATTGTGGAATTTTACCGCCGGTAATGCGGCACGCATTGGAAATTTTCTTCATAGGATAAAATAAAGCCCAAAAGGGGAAACGGTTATGAAGGAAAATAGCAGGGAAAAGGAACAGAGCGAATACATTGAAGACGAAACGACCATTTATGAAGTGGATCTTGAATGCTTGAAAGGACGCTGTTCTTCCGAAGATCAGGAAAGAGAATAAAAGAGAAGAGGTGCCGCAGAGAATGCGACACCTCTTTTAGAGAGAAAAAAGAATTAGCAGAAACCACCGAATCCGCCGAAACCGTTATTGCCACCGCAGCAGCAGAGCAAAAGCAGGATCCAGATAATGCAGCTACAGTCACTGCCGTTGCCGAATCCGTTGTTTCCTCCACAGCAGGATGTCAAGAGAAGGATGATGATGATCCATGTGCAGCAGCTGTTGTTTCCTTCATTGCAGGAGCATCCGCCGCCACAGTTTGTTGCTGATAAATCACTCATGTTAGGTGCCTCCTAAATTGTTTTACAGTATCATTTTATGTAGGAGGGCTTGCCTTGTTACCAAAAATTTGATATAATACATGCGGGTACGTAGTTTTATTGAAAACTGAGGAGAAGGAAATGAAACGGATATTGAGTATATTTCTGGTATTGTGCCTGTGTATTACGATGTGTGGATGCAGTCTTCAGAAGAAAAAAGGGGCATCCGGCAGCACAGAAAATGCGTTGACCGAAGAGGAGGTTTTAAAGCAGGCCGGAAAAATCTTGAAAAAAATGACTCTGGATGAAAAAGTGGGTCAGATGATCCTCGTGGATCTCAATGAACTGTCAGAAGATGGAAAACCGGTTACCAAACTGACAAAAGAGATAAAAGAGAAACTGGAAAAAAATCACATTGGCGGCGTTTTGCTTGGAAATTCCAATGTAGAGAGTGTCGAGCAGATTCAAAAACTGACCGGGGATCTGCAATCCATCGAGGGGATCACACTCTATATCGGAACCGAGGAAGAAGGGGGAGGCACCCGTTCGATCGCGGTCAATAACAAAGAGATTGATGGAACCGGATATGTGAGTCCGGCTGATATGGGAAAAAATATGTCGGAAGATCAGCTGGAGGATACCGGAGCAATGATCGCCAAAGAACTGAAAAATCTTGGCTTTAATCTCAATCTGGCACCTTGTGCTGATGTGTGGAAAGTGGAAAATGTTGGAAAAGTTTTCTGGGATGAAATTCGTAATCTTGCGATGCAGGAAGTCGGACCGGCACCTGTAGAGCCTAAGATAAAAAAGAAAATGTCAAAAAAGAAAGTGAAGAAGCTGAAACAGAAGTATGAAAAAGAGCGTGCTTCTTATGAGAAGAAAGTGCAGGCATACATTGACCGGTATACGGTGGATGATGCCAACCAGTCCTGTTTTTCTTCCGAGAAAGATATCGTCAGTACGGCAGTAGAGGCGATGGTTACCGGAATGAAAAGTCAGGGGATCGCGACCGCAGTTAAAACATTTCCGGGGACAGCACCGGTGGCAAGATATCATCAGCTGATACCGTGCCAGATTACGACGGGCTTGTCTAAACTCCGTAGAGAAAACTTTTCGACATTTTCGTCTGCGATTGATGCAGGAACCAATATGATGATGGCGGGACATGTATGGCTGACAAAAATTGACAAAGACTTTCCGGCGTCCCTATCGTCGACGATTTTGTCGGATGTGGTTCGGAAAGAACTTGGTTTTGAAGGAGTTCTGTTTACCGAAGCATTGAATGTGCCAGTCATTACCAGTCAGTATTCGGCGGAAGAAGCAGAATTGAAAGCCGTCATTGCCGGAGCAGATATGCTGTATAACCCGGTAAATGTGGAAGAGGCAGTATTCCATGTATCACGCGCTGTCATGTTTGGCGATATTGATGAAAAACAGGTCGATCAGGCGGTGCTTCGTATTCTTCAGGATAAAATCCAGCAAGGGATTTATCATAAATAATAACCAATCAGTTACGCGAAAGCGGCAAAGGAGGACAAAAAAGTGGAAAAGAAAGAGATGCTCTATGAAGGAAAAGCAAAAAAAGTTTATGCAACAGATGTAGAAGACGTATATATTGTTGACTACAAAGATGATGCAACCGCATTTAATGGCGAGAAAAAAGGAACGATTGTTGGAAAAGGTGTGATCAACAACCGCATGACAAACTTCTTGTTCCAGAAATTGGAAAAAGCAGGCGTTCCTACTCATTTTGTAGAAGAACTTAGTGATCGTGAAACCGCTGTTAAAAAAGTTAAAATTATCCCACTTGAGGTAATTGTCCGTAATACAGCAGCCGGAAGTTTTTCAAAACGCCTTGGCATCGAGGAAGGAAAGAAACTTCTCTGCCCTACCTTGGAATTTAGTTACAAAGATGATGCGTTGGGAGATCCACTCATCAACGATTATTTTGCAAAAGCAATCGGCATTGCAACACAGGAAGATATTGATACAATTACAAAATATGCCTTTATGGTAAATGATTTCCTTTGTGACTTCTTTAAAGACTGCGGTATCGAATTGATCGACTTCAAGATTGAATTTGGTAAGACAAGTGATGGAACCATTATTCTGGCAGATGAAATTTCTCCGGATACTTGTCGTTTCTGGGATATTAAAACCAAAGAAAAATTGGATAAAGACCGTTTCCGCCGCGATCTTGGTGGCGTAGAAGACGCTTACAATGAAGTGGCAAAACGAATTGGTTTGACAAAATAAGGAAAGGACAGGCAGATGAATTCCGAGTACGAACAATATAAAATGGATGGACTTCACGAAGAATGTGGAGTATTTGGTATGTATGATCTGGATGGAGGGGATGTAGCCTCCTCCATCTATTATGGGTTATTTTCGTTACAGCATCGCGGGCAGGAGAGCTGTGGTATCGCCGTCAGTGATACCAATGGTCCGAAGCGTAAGGTCGATGTTCAAAAAGGAATGGGGCTTGTCAATGAAGTATTTGACGAAGAGAACTTGTCAAAATTGAAAGGAAATATTGGAGTAGGCCATGTGCGCTATTCGACAGCAGGGGCAAGCAACAGCCAGAATGTGCAGCCGCTTGTGCTGAATTATGTCAAAGGTACGCTCATGCTTGCTCACAATGGAAATCTGGTCAACGCACACAAACTGCGTGAAGAGATGGAATATACCGGTGCGATCTTTCATACAACGATCGATACCGAAGTGATCGCGTATCTGATCGCGCGTGAGCGCCTGCATACGCCGACAGCAGAAGAGGCGGTAAAAAATGCGATGATGAAATTGCAGGGAGCGTATTCCATCATCATCTCAAGTCCGCGTAAACTGATCGGGGCAAGAGATCCTTATGGATTCCGTCCGTTAGTTATCGGAAAGCGTGACAACAGTTATATTCTGGCGTCCGAGACGTGTGCCTTGGATGCAGTCGATGCGGAATTTGTGCGGGATGTGAAACCGGGCGAGATCGTAATGCTTGATAAAGATGGAATCCAGTCGGATGAGACACTTTGTAATAAGCATTCGGCAAAATGTATCTTTGAATATATTTATTTTGCAAGACCGGACAGTTATTTCGATGGTGTCAGTGTCTACAACAGTAGAATAATGGCGGGAAAAATTCTGGCGCAGATGCATCCGGCAGAAGCGGATATCGTAGTCGGTGTACCGGAATCCGGAAACGTCGCTGCAATGGGGTTTGCGCTGCAATCCGGAATCCCGTACGGAACGGCATTTATCAAAAACAGTTATGTCGGACGTACCTTTATCAAACCGAAGCAGTCCGCCAGAGAATCCAGCGTAAAGATCAAATTGAATGTATTAAAAGAAGTGGTTCGCGGCAAACGTGTCGTCATGGTCGATGATTCCATCGTGCGTGGTACGACAAGTGAGCGAATTGTCAAAATGTTAAAGAATGCCGGAGCCAAAGAGGTGCATGTGCGAATCAGTTCGCCGCCATTTTTGTATCCGTGCTATTTTGGAACCGATGTGCCAAGCTGTGACCAGCTGATCGCACACAACAATACGGTGGAGCAGATCTGCGACATGATCGGTGCGGATTCCCTCGGTTATCTGGACGGAGAACGTCTGGATGAGTTGATTGAAGGGGATCACGGATACTGCGACGCCTGCTTTTCCGGGAACTATCCGGTGGAACCGCCGCAGGAAGACATTCGCGGTGAATATGAACAATAGAGGTTACGATTCCGGGCTTGTGCGTGAAAGAGCAGCGAGTCGTCGTGCTTGCACGAAAGAATTGCTGTTCTTTGGCGCACAGTTGCCCGAGTGGGCAAGCCCGGAATCGTTGGCAACCCGGAGTTGCTAATAACATAAGTAAGAAAGGAACTATATTATGAGCACAGACAGATATACAAGTCCGTTGTCCGAACGTTATTCCAGTAAGGAAATGCAGTACATTTTCTCACAGGATATGAAGTTTTCCACATGGAGAAAATTGTGGATTGCTCTGGCAGAAACGGAAAAAGAATTGGGTCTGAAAGATGCCGATGGAAATCCGCGTATCACAGACGAGCAGATTGAAGAATTGAAATCTCACATCTATGATATCAATTACGATGTGGCAAAAGCCCGCGAAAAGGAAGTGCGTCACGATGTAATGAGCCATGTGTATGCGTATGGACAGCAGTGCCCGAAAGCCGCCGGGATCATTCATCTTGGTGCGACATCCTGTTATGTCGGAGATAACACAGACGTTATCATTATGACAGAAGGGTTGAAACTGGTTAAAAAGAAACTGGTCAATGTCATCGACGAACTTTCGAAATTCGCGATGAAATACAAAGATCTTCCAACACTTGCGTTTACGCATTTTCAGCCGGCACAGCCGACGACTGTCGGAAAACGTGCGACACTCTGGATGCAGGAACTTGTGATGGATCTGGAAGATCTGGATCATGTTCTTTCTCATATGAAACTTCTTGGTTCCAAAGGAACAACAGGAACGCAGGCAAGTTTCCTTGAATTGTTTGAGGGCGACGAAGAGGCTTGTAAAAAAGCAGATAAAATGATCGCTGAAAAAATGGGATTTGATGCCTGCTTCCCGGTATCCGGACAGACGTATTCCCGTAAACTGGATACCCGTGTGTGCAATGTTCTTGCCGGAATTGCGGCAAGTGCTCATAAGTTCTCAAATGATATCCGCCTGCTTCAGCATTTGAAAGAAGTAGAGGAACCGTTTGAAAAGAGTCAGATCGGTTCTTCCGCAATGGCATACAAGAGAAATCCGATGCGAAGTGAGCGTATCGCCTCTCTTTCCCGTTACGTGATGATCGATGTGCTGAATCCTGCCATCACTTCTGCCACACAGTGGTTTGAAAGAACACTGGATGATTCTGCCAATAAACGTCTGAGCGTAGCCGAAGCATTTTTGACAATTGACGGTGTGCTCGATCTTTACCTTAATGTCGTAGACGGCTTGGTGGTTTACGAAAAAGTAATTACCAAACGTCTGATGTCAGAACTTCCGTTTATGGCAACCGAAAACATTATGATGGATGCCGTAAAAGCCGGCGGAAACCGTCAGGAACTGCACGAAAAGATACGTACGCTTTCGATGGAAGCGGGACGCAACGTCAAAGAGCGTGGTTTGGAAAACAATCTGCTTGAACTGATCGCAGCAGACGATGAATTCCCAATGACGTTAGAAGAATTGCAAAAGACGATGGATCCAAGCAAGTACGTAGGCCGCGCGCCAAGTCAGGTGGTTGAATTTATGAACGATGTGATTCAGCCGATTCTGGATGAAAATAAAGAACTGCTTGGTGTAAAAGCAGAGATTAATGTATAAGGACAGCAAAATCCTTTGATATCCGCAGAAGATGGTGCTTATGCTTGGGATGTTCCGGAAGGATTGTGGCAAGTCAGATGTGAGAAGGAGGGATATGAAGCAGCATGTTCGGAATGGCTTCAAGTTCCACCACCACAGCTTGGAATTAATATCCCGATGAAAAAAGAAAATGCTGATGTGAAACCGGAAGAAACTCAAAGTAAAAGCTACATGGAAAAAACTTACAAACGTTTTCGGCTACCAGATTCAGTACGCGCCAAACAAAAAGTTCAAAAAAGCAAAGAGCAAAACAGTCAAGTCAAGCTCTGTTACGCTTAAGAAGCTGAAAAAGAAAAAGACCTATTTTGTTCGAGTGAGGGCATATAAATTGGCGAACGGAAAGAAAGTGTATGGAAAATGGAGTAGTGTAAAAAAGGTTAAGATAAAGAAATAAAAAGAGTCAGTACAAAAGGGACTACCGCGTTTTAAACGCAGGCAGTTCCTTTTGTGCTTGTGATCACGCCGCAGGCAATTTTTTTGCCGGAATTTCCGGACGGCCGGGTATGAAAATCGTCAGGATCGGAATGCACGATCACGGTAAGCCCAAGAACATCAGACACGGAAAAACGGGTTGTGATCATAGCGTACCATGCCATACCATTATTTACAAAAAGTGGTGGCAGATCACCGGCGTGTAGTGGATGCGGGCAGTTGGTTGGATTGAAGTGAGTGCGTGCATCTGCAAAAGGATCCTCAGAATTTCCGCTGCAACGGAAACCTTCATGAATATGAAATCCGAGAACACGCTGGCAGCAGGAAGCGGATTCCATAGGAATCCCTTCGATGGAAACGGCGACGAGTGTTCCCTGCCCTAAGTCATAAAAGCGGATCTGTCCGCGGATACTTTCATATTTTTCAGAACCACATATATTAGCTATTGCCTGTGGGGATGAAGTGGACAATATCCGTCCAATGCAATTTGAGTCATACATAATAAAAACTCCCATGTTTGAGTTAAGGTTCATTTCTAATAATATGCCGGCTGGAAGGAAAAAGTGTATGTAAAAATAAAGGGAAACAGAAAGCTCCAAAAACAAAAAATGAAACAAATTGAAATCAATTGCTTGATTATGAAAAAGAGAGAGAGGAGGCAATGGTTGAAAAATATGGTGATCTTGGTTGATACCAATATTTTATTAAATTATCTTACAAACAGACAAGATGAGTATTTGGAGCAATCGATCCGGATTGTAGAGATGTGCGCACGGGATTATTTATTGGATATGTTGCGTTTCATACTCTTTCTACATTGTGGTATGTACTTCGGAAACGAAGTCAGGAAGAACGAAGACAAAATTTGAGGGATATTTGCGAAATATTTAGTGTGGCAGCTGCGTCAAAGAGTGAAATTATAGATGCCATTAATAGGGATTTTTTTGCTGATTTTGAAGACTGTTTGCAGGATAAATGTGCGAAGGAAGTGGGTGCTGACTATATAATTACCTGTAGCACAAAGGATTTTGAAAATTCGGAAGTTCAGGCAGTGAATCCTAAGGAATTTATGGATAGGGTCGCAAATGGAACAATCTGACAACTTTTTCAGGCAAGGAAAGCCCCTTCAGGACCAATGCAGATACAAACAGGATAATTCATTTGTACGCATTGGTCCTTGATGCTTTCTTATATAAATAAAAAGAATCGTCTTTGCACTTGCAAACCTATCCAAAATCATATATAATAAATTTGTGTGCGTCTGTGCATACAAAAAAAGGTGAAAAACGTGAGTTTAAGGAGGAATGGCTAATGGTAACAGCAGTTGTAGGAGCCAATTGGGGAGACGAAGGAAAAGGTAAGATTACCGATATGCTGGGCGAAGAGTCCGATATCATTGTACGTTTTCAGGGAGGCAGCAATGCCGGTCATACGATCGTAAATGATTATGGAAAATTTGCATTACATATCCTTCCATCAGGTGTGTTCTATAATCATACCACAAGTATTATTGGAAATGGAGTGGCATTGAATATTCCGGATCTGTTCCGCGAGATTAATGACATTGTAAACCAGGGAGTGCCGAAACCGAAGATTTTGGTGTCGGATCGTGCTCAAATTGTAATGCCTTACCACGTGCTGTTTGATCAATATGAGGAAGAGCGTTTGGCTGGAAAGTCATTTGGCTCTACGAAATCAGGAATTGCGCCATTCTATTCTGATAAATATGCGAAAGTCGGTGTACAGGTTTCTGAATTGTTTGACGAAGAAGCACTTCGCGAAAAAATCGAGGGAATCTGTGTGCAGAAAAATGTGATCTTAGAGCATCTTTATCACAAACCGGCTTTGAATGTTGACGAGTTGATGAAGACTTTGGCAGAGTACCGTGATATGGTAGCGCCTTATGTATGCGACGTATCAGCTTATCTGTATGAAGCAAGACAGCAGGGTAAACGAATCCTGTTAGAAGGTCAGCTTGGATCCTTGAAAGATCCGGATCACGGAATCTATCCGATGGTTACTTCCTCGTCTACACTGGCTGCGTATGGAGCAATTGGAGCAGGAATCCCACCATATGAGATTGGACGTATTGTGACGGTTGTAAAGGCATATTCCAGTGCTGTTGGAGCCGGAGAATTTGTCAGTGAGATCTTTGGGGATGAGGCCGATGAACTCCGCCGCCGCGGTGGTGATGGGGGAGAATATGGTGCTACGACAGGCCGTCCACGCCGTATGGGATGGTTTGATGCGGTAGCGAGCCGTTATGGATGCCGTATTCAGGGTGCGACAGAAGTGGCACTTACTGTACTTGATGTACTTGGCTATCTGGATGAGCTTCCGATCTGCGTTGGATATGAGATCGACGGAAAAGTGACGAAAGACTTCCCGACAACGAGAGAACTCAAGAAAGCTAAACCGGTATATGAAGTACTTCCGGGATGGAAAGAAGAGATCCGCGGAATTACAGAGTATGACAAACTTCCGGAGAATTGCCGCAAATATATCGAATTTATTGAAAAAGAACTTGGCGTGCCGATCAAGATGGTTTCCAATGGACCGGGACGACATGAAATCATATATCGTTGATGAATATGGAAAAGGATGGAAATCAGGAAAACTTGGTTTCCATCCTTTGGTATAAAGCGAGGATGGAGAAGACATGTTTTTGGTATTTTTTATATTTTGGGTTGTGCTGAATGGCAAAATAAATGGGGAAATTGCAGCATTCGGCGTAGTGATCGCGCTTGCTGTATTTTTGTTTTGCTATAAATTTTTGGAATATTCCGTAAAGAAAGACATAGCAGTTTGCAAGGTTTCCGGCCTTGCTGTTTGCTATGTCTTTTTGCTGCTTTGGGAGATCATAAAGGCGAATGTAGGAGTCATGCGGTTCGTCTACAATGAAAGAGAAGAAGTAGAACCGTGTATCGTTGAGATGGAAACGCCGTTTGAGATTAATTGTCTCAATGTGATTCTGGCAGATTCCATCACACTGACACCGGGAACGATAACGGTAGAGCTGACCGCAGATAAATTTACCATTCACTGCCTGGATCAAACGATGGCAGAGGGGATGAAAGATTCGTCATTTGTACAGTTACTGAGAAAGATTGAACGGGAGGTGAAGGCATGTTGACAACGATACAGCAGCCATTTTTTATCGTAGTATTTATTCTGCTCGGAAGCTGCATGATCGCCTGTCTGATCGCAGCCATACGCGGTCCGGAACTTGGCGACCGAATTGTGGCAGCAAATATGATTGGAACATTGACGATCGCCGCCATCTGCCTTCTTTCCTATGCGTTAAAAGAAAGCTGGCTTTTGGATGTGGCATTGATTTACACCATGATCAGTTTTCTGGCAGTCGTCGTATTGACGCGTATTTTTATACGCCGTTACAAAAGCCGCGCCAAAGAGCAGGAGAAAGGATAAAAAGATGGAATGGATTCGTTTTATTGTCGCAGCGGTCTGCATCAGCGGCGGCGTATTTGTAATGATATCTGCGGCGATCGGGGTGTACCGTTTTCCCGAATGCCTGACCCGGATGCACGCGGCAGCAATGGGTGACACGTTAGGGCTGGGGCTTATTATTCTGGGACTTATTGTGCTCTTTGGATTTTCGGTTACGACCGTTAAACTGGTACTTGTCGTCGCCTTTTTGTGGACAACCGGTCCGGTGTCCAGTCATCTCATCGCGCAGATGATGGTAGAAAAAAAGAAAAAGAGAGAAGAGGAGGCAAAACAAAAATGACAATTTTTTCCTATATTTTAGTGACGTTTTTGATCGTTTGTGCGGTTGCTGTCTGCCTCAATAAAAATCTCCTCACTTCGATCGTCATATTTATGTCATATAGCGTGATCATGTGCATTATCTGGATCCTTTTGGAATCTCCCGATCTTGCGATCACAGAGGCGGCGGTCGGAGCCGGTGTTACAAGTCTTCTTTTCTTTATGACATTGAAAAAAATACATGCCCTGACAGAGGTTCGCGGAGAAGAGGAACCGATGTGGGATGACGAAGAGGGGGAGGACGAATGAGCAGAGAAAGGGAAAACTATGAAAATGGCTGGTGGCGGAAATTACAGCGTTTTGTCGATGGAGAACGCGTGGAAAAACACGAGTATGAAGATATTTTTGAAAATCACACGTCGTTTTTGAAGAATGAGGCAGATAAAGAGACTACAGAAGTAGAACAAATTGCTGCTAAACCGTACAGAATGTCAAGAAAAGAGCTTTATAAGCGATATGAAAAATGGCCGCAGACAAGAGGTTTTCAATGGTTCCGGAGAATATACAACTGCGTGGCGGTCTTGTTTTGTCTGGCGCTCATTACGGTGCTTTTGCTGACGGTAAATCAATTGCCGACGTTTGGGGCTAAAGACAATCCGACTTCGAATGAAGTAGTCAGCCGTTATATTACAAAAGGGCTGGAGGAAACCGGGGCGACGAATATTGTGGCAGGCATGATCCTTGATTACCGTGCTTTTGATACATTGGGCGAATCGCATGTGCTGTTTATCGCGGCGACCTGCGTGATGATCCTTCTTCGTCTCGATTCGAAGACCAAACGAAATCAGGAGATCCGGAGAAAACCCAAAAAGACGGACGATCCGATCCTGCGTATGGCGGCAAAATTATTGACACCGTTTATCCTGATCTTTGGAATTTATATCGTGCTGAATGGACATTTGTCTCCGGGAGGTGGATTTTCCGGCGGCGCGATCATCGGAGCGGGGCTGATTCTTATGGCAAATGCGTTTGGCTTTGAGCAGACCGACCGTTTCTTTACGCGAAAGACCTATTCGATCATTACGGTCGCATCACTTTTGTTTTACTCGGCAGCCAAAAGCTATTCGTTTTTTACCGGAGCCAATCATCTGGAAAGTGGGATCCCAAAGGGGATTCCGGGGGCGATCGTGAGTGGAGGACTGATTCTGCCATTAAATATCTGCGTGGGAATGGTCGTCGCTTGTACCATGTACGGCTTCTATTCGCTGTTTCGGAAAGGGGAGATTGGATAAAATGACATTATTTACCAATTATTATGAGACGGCTGCCGTGATCCTTTTTGGCATCGGACTTACGACCTTGCTGCTTCATAAAAATATGATCAAAAAAATTATGGGATTTAATATTATGGATACGGCGATTTATCTGTTTTTGACATCAAAAGGGTATATCGTGGGACGGCTTGCTCCGATCGTTGTCAATGACGATCTGCGGGTGGAGACGTATGTCAATCCGATTCCAAGCGGACTGGTGTTGACAGGGATCGTTGTATCGGTCAGTGTCACGGCACTGATGCTGGCCATTACGGTGAGACTGTATAAACGTTATGGCACATTGGATATCGATGAGATCGCACTTAGCGCAAAGAGAGAGGAGATATAAGATTCATGAATCTGGTGCAGAACTTTCCATTTATGAATATTATCATGTGTCTGGCAAGCGGCGTGATATCTTCGGTACTTCCGGCAAAGAAGGCGCGAGTGTGGACCCTTACCCTGCTGACGGTACTTCTTGCGATGTCCGGCTGCGTGCTGGCATTTGTCCTTGGTACGGGTGAACCGTATGTCTATATGATGGGGCATTTCCCGGCACCTTGGGGCAATGAGATCCGCGTCGGCATTTTAGAAGGTGTGATGGCGGTTGTATTTTGTCTGATCATGCTTTTGTCGGTTGCTGGCGGAGGAAAATATATCGCAAGAGACATCGCGGTGACAAAGCAGAATTTGTTTTATGTACTCGTGAATCTGATGATGAGTTCTCTTCTGGCGCTGGTCTACACCAATGATATGTTTACGGCGTACGTATTTATCGAGATTAATACGATCGCGGCAGGAGGCCTGATTTTGATCCGTGAAACCGGACATACGCTGGTTGCTGCGACCAAATATATGATCATGAGTTTGATCGGTTCCGGTCTGATACTGATCGGAATATCAATGCTTTACGGCATTACGGGGCATCTTCTGATGTCCAATATGAAAGAGACGGTAGCCGCGCTGAATGCAAATGGACAGTACACGATGCCGCTTACCGTAGTCATTGTACTCATGTGCGTAGGACTGGCAATCAAGTCGGCACTGTTTCCGTTTCACAGCTGGCTGCCGGATGCCTATAGTTATGGTACGGCATCTTCGAGTGCCATATTATCGAGTCTGGTATCAAAAAGTTATATCTTTTTGCTTTTGAAAATATTTTACCGCGTGATCGGCATTGATGTAATCGAAATGCATCATGTCGGAAATCTGTTGTTTGTTCTCGGCGTGCTGGGAATGATCCTTGGCTCCGTTCGTGCGATACGGCAGGTGGATATCCGCCGCATGATCGCGTATTCTTCGGTAGCACAGATCGGCTACATTTATATGGGGATCGGAATTGGGACAAAAACCGGTATGCTTGCGGCCATTTTTCATATCATTTCGCATGCTGCCTCCAAATCCATGTTGTTTATCGCAGCAAGGGGATTGTCCGAGGTTTCGGACGACAGCAAGTTGTTTGAAGATTTAAAAGGAGCGGGCTACCGCAATGTGGCTGCCGGAGCGGGATTTGCCGTAGGCGCGTTGTCAATGGTCGGAATTCCGCTGTTTGCCGGGTTTACCTCTAAAGTATATTTTGCGATGGGCGCATTGGAAGCCGGACAGGAGAAAATGTGGGTTGCAATGATCGCATTGGCAATCAGTACGGTTCTCAATGCCGTGTATTTCCTGCATACTGTTATGACGATTTACACGCCGGCACCGGACAAAAAAGGGCGTGCGAAAAATGGCGTGCCGTATGTCACAGCCATTCTTGTATTTATTGGATTAAACCTGTTTTTGGGAATTGGTTCCAATCTTGTGTGGGAAGCGATCGCAGCAGGCGTGCAGATGTTTTCATAGAGCAATAGTTATAGTCAACGAGAGAAAGAGGGGAAGAAATGCTGGCAATACCGATATTTTTACCGCTGATCAGTGGTTTTGTATTATATTTACTCGCGACGGCAGGACACAAATGGCAGGAAGGAATTACCAAAAAATTATCCGTGGTTGTGATGGGAATTGTTCTTCTGACGGCAGTATTTCACGGAATCAATTTATATGAGAAAAGTGCGGCGGTCACGATCTGGAAATTAAAGGAGGACATCCCGATCTTATTGAAGCTGGATGATTTAGGCACTGTCTTTTCTACGCTTGTAGTATTTATATGGCTGTTGGTTACTCTTTATACCTTTTCTTATATGAAAGGGGATAAGAAGGGCGCGCGTTTTCTGGGATGCCATCTGATGACATTGGGAATGCTTATGGGAATTACAAGTGCCGGAAATCTGGTAACAATGTACCTCTTTTACGAAGGAATGACGCTGGCGACGATCGGATATGTCATTCATGCGCAGACGAAAGAAGCAATCGCCGCCGGATACAAATATGTATTTTATTCGATCGCAGGTGCTTTTTTGGGATTGATCGGTTTCTTTTATATTTACCAGCTGACACCGTCGATCGCCTTTACACCGGGCGGAAATTTCACGCAAGCAGCGATTGCGGGGCATGAAACGACGCTTCAGCTCGCTGTTTTAGGGATGATTATCGGGTTTGGTTCCAAAGCCGGTATGTTTCCGCTTCATGGCTGGCTTTCTACGGCACATCCGGTTGCTCCGGCACCGGCGAGTGCAATTTTGTCGGGCGTCAATACGAAAATGGGTGTTATTGCCATTCTTCGTGTCGTTTATTATATTGCGGGAGCGGATTTCCTGCGGAAGTCCTTTGTGCAGTATATTGTGATCGGTCTGACACTGCTTACGATATTTATGGGTTCTATGCTTGCTTATAAGGAAAAGATCATGAAACGGCGGCTTGCGTATTCAACCGTAAGTCAGGTTTCCTACATTTTGTTTGGAATCATGCTGCTGCAGCCGGCGGGCTTTGTTGGGGCGATGCTGCATGTGATCTACCATTCGGTTATTAAAAATAATCTTTTCCTCTGTGCCGGCGCGGTCATCCATGAGACCGGGGCTGCAAGAGTAGAAGAATATCGGGGAATCGGAAAGCGGATGCCGGTTACCATGGTCTGTTTTACCTTTGCCTCCCTTGCCCTTGTGGGAATTCCGCCGTTTAGCGGATTTGTCAGTAAATGGAAATTGGGGACAAGTGCTCTTTTTTCCGAAATTCGTGTGGCAAAGATTGCGGGGCCGGTTGTGCTTCTTGTGAGTGCACTTTTGACAGCCGGCTATCTTTTGACGGTAAGCGTCTATGCTTTTTATGATAAACCGGAAAAAGAAGAGCGGGTAAAGGAAGACCGGAAAATGGTCATTCCGATGGTAATTCTGGCAGTTTTGGCGCTTTTGCTTGGAATTTTCAATGAACCGCTGATTCACGGTTTGGAAGATATTGTAAAAGAAATTATATAAGAAGAGAGGGGAACGTGGTGAAAAAATGAATGTGTTATTGTTAGTTTTACCAATTGTGCTGCCAATTCTGGGAGGAGCCGTACTTCCTCTCTTTCCGTGGAAACGGCGGCAGCAGAGAAATATTTATGTGGAAGGTATCGTGATCGCCACTTCGATTTTGATGTGGAGTTCACTGCTTTTGCATCCGGCATCTTATACACGGCTTATTAATCTCGCCGGCATACTGGAAGTTTCGGTGCATTTGGACGGCGCAGGCATGGTGTTTGCTGCCCTTGTCAGTACATTGTGGCCATTTGCTTCGCTGTATGCGTTTGAATACATGCACGGGGAAAAAGGGGAAAACCGTTTCTTCTCTTTTTACACAATGACGTACGGGATCACGCTTGGAATTGCGATGTCCGCCAATTTGATGACGATGTATATGTTTTACGAAATGTTGACGCTGGTTACGATTCCGCTTGTCATGCACACGATGACCCCGGAAGCACGGTATGCAGGACGAAAATATGCATATTATTCGATCGGTGGAGCGGCGTTTGCGTTTATCGGATTTATTTTCATCCTCCGTTATGGAACAAGCATGAATTTTACTTTTGGCGGCGTTCTGGATATGACGAAAGTGAGCGGCCATGAAGCACTTTTGCAGGCCGTTTTTGTCTGTATGGTACTGGGATTTGGCGTAAAAGCGGCATTGTTTCCACTTCACGGATGGCTGCCGACGGCTTCGGTGGCACCAACCCCGGTGACGGCGCTTTTGCATGCTGTCGCAGTGGTGAAATCGGGAGCATTTGCGATCCTGCGTATCACGTATTACATTTTTGGAACATCCTTTTTACGGGGAACACCGGCACAGTATATGGTACTTGGACTGGTAGGAATTTCCATTTTGTTTTGTTCTTCCAATGCTGTCAAGGAACAGCATTTAAAACGGCGTTTTGCCTATTCGACAGCAAGCAACCTGTCGTATATTTTATTTGGATTTTTATTGATGACCCCAATGGGAATGATCGGCGGTCTGACGCATATGATCTTCCACGGAATTATGAAAATTTCGCTTTTCTTTGCGGTCGGCGCGATCATGCACCAGACCGGAAAACATTATATTTACGAAATTGCCGGCTTGGGAAAAAAGATGCCGGTGGTATTTGGCTGTATGAGCGTGGCAGGGATCGCCTTGATCGGAATTCCGCCGCTTACCGGATTTATCAGCAAATGGAACATTGCGACAGCGGCAGTAGATGCCTATCAAAAGGGAAACCGGCTGGCACCGTACCTGATTTTAATTCTGGTGTTGTCCGCCTTTTTGACCGCAGTCTATATATTTACAATTTTAGGAAAAGCTTATCTGGTAGAACCGGCGGATGACAGCGGGAAAACAAACTGTGATCCGGGCTGGCAGATGAAAGTGCCGATGGTTCTCTTTGCCATATTGATTGTTGTTTTTGGATTGTATTCGAAGCCGCTTATGACTTTTTTTACATGGGTTGCCAATGGCTTGCTTTAGGAGGTGGATGGACAAATGTTAGATATATATTCGATTTTCTTTTTAGGGCTTACACTTGTGTCATCTATCGTGACGTTATGTGCTTTGCCGCAGCAGTTCCGGGTGTCAACGCACAATAAACGGTTTTTGTTTTTCTACCTGTTGACGATCGTGGCGACGGTTGAATTTTTTCTTTCCGGAACAAATCTGATGAAACAGTTTTTCTTTTTTGAAATTATGACGCTTGCGTCATTTGCCTATGTGCCAAATGACGAGAGTGAATATGCGAAAAAGGCATCTTTTTCTTATCTGGCATACGGGATCGCCGGTGGACTGGTGATGCTGTACGGATTGATGATTTTGTATTATATGTTTGGAACGTTTGAACTGACGGAGATCCGTCAAATGTGGATTGCCTTCGAAGAAACTCCGGTCAACCGGCGCAATCTCTTTATCGCCGGTGCCTGCCTTTTGTTTGGTTATGGTGCAAAAGCCGGAATGTTTCCGCTTCATACATGGCTGCCGGATACGTATACGGCGGCGCCACCGGTGGGAACGACGCTGCTTTCATCAATACTGTCAAAAACCGGAATTTATGGAATTTTGCTCCTTACCACGAGCCCGGTTGGATCATTGTACAATTGGAAAGCGATTCTTATGGTTCTTGCTCTTTGTACAATGTTTGTCGGAGGGGCATTTGCCATCTTTGCGACCGATATGAAGAAATTACTTGCGTATTCGTCAATGTCACAGATTGGTTTTATCCTGTTTGGAATCAGCGTATGTACGATTACGCAAGGGTTCGATGGCTTCTATGGAGTCCTGCTTCACACAGCGAACCATTCGATTTTTAAACTGATTTTATTTACTGTGGCCGGTGTGATCTTTGCGATGGCAGGTACGACCGATCTGAATCGGATCGGTGGTGTGATTCGCGAAAAGAAGTCGTTGAAAATTCCTGTTGCCATCGCTGCTCTTGGCATGGGTGGAATTCCGCTGCTTTCGGGATATATCAGTAAAACAATGCTGCATGAAGCATCGCTTGGCGCTCCTTATTTTGAGTTTATGATGCCAGCGGCGGAGTGGATTTTTCTATTTTGTGGTGGATTGACCGTGGCTTATATGCTAAAATTGTTTGTGGCACTGTTTTGCAATAAAATGGACGAACCGGTGCAAACTACAGGGGAAAAAGGCCCGTCTATTCCAGTCCTGATCTGTTTATGGGTTCTGGCAGCAGTTATTGTAATTGTCGGTATTATGGGACTTGTACTGGAACCGGCGTATTTTATCTCCTTTGAGACGTTAAAAGGAGCATTGATCTCCATTGCCATCGGAATCCTTATTTATGTTGTTGTGGTACGAAAAGCCGCTTTTTTGAAAAAAGAGGATGGCAGTTTTGTGTGCCGTGAGGTGATCCCGTCATGGTTTGGATTGGAAAATCTCGTTTATCGTCCATTTTTCCTGAAATTACTGCCGTTTTTGGGAGCTTTGCTTTCGCGCTTTTTTGACCGGCTGATCGACGGATTTGCGATTGGCATGATGAAGAGCGTGCTTCGCCCGAAAAAACCGCATGCGAAACGGGAACATATCTTTGCTTACGGTCTGGGGCGTTTTGTGGATGGCATTAGTTACGTGGTTCAGGTTAAGATCCGCAAGAAACCGGTGCCAAAGCGTCATTCCTACGCGGATTTATTTGCAGTCGGAAGTACCGAGTTTTCGCGAACGACACGGCTCGTATTTTACAGTGTATCATTTGGATTGATGATGTTTGCCATCGGACTTATGGCGGCACTCATTTATCTGCTTAAGGTTATGTAGAAAGGAAGTCAAAAGTTATGAAATGGATACGTTTTACGTTGGAAACCCACACCGATGCGGTGGATATATTGAGTTATATGTTGGATGAGATCGGTGTCGAGGGAATTGAGATTGAAGATCACATCCCACTTACGGAAGAGGAAAAGCGGCAGATGTATGTGGATATTCTGCCGGATCCGGAGGAAAATGACGGCTCTGCCAAAGTACATTTTTATATGGAGCCGGAAAACTGCAATCCGGATACAGTCATCATGCAGGTGCAGAATATTTTTCAGGAAATCAAAAGTTACACGAATATTGGAAAAGGAACGGTTAGTTTGTCGGAAACGGAGGACAAAGACTGGGTTAATAACTGGAAGACATTTTTCAAGCCATTCCGTGCCGCAGAAAATGTCGTGATCAAGCCAACATGGGAGACTACAAATGTAGAAGACTATGTGCCGGAAAAAGATGTTGTGGTGGAAATTGATCCGGGAATTGCGTTTGGAACCGGCACTCATGAGACGACAAAACTTTGTATCCAGGCTCTTTCCAAATGGGGCTGTCAGGACAAACGCATTTTTGACATCGGCTGCGGAAGTGGAATCCTTGCCATCGCTGCCCTGAAATTAGGTGCTTCTTTTGCGTGCGCGACGGACATTGATGAAGTGGCGGTAGATGTCGCAGGCGAAAATATGGAGATCAATGGTTTGAAACCGGAGCAGTATCAGTTGTATGCCGGCGACTTGATTGAGAACGTCGCCAAAGACCACTCGTATACATTCAGCGCACCGACGGCGACGGAACGTTCGGTCAATGGAAAGAAATTGAGTGAACTTGCCGGAGGCGGTTATGATATTGTCACCGCGGTAATGATATTGTCCCCGCCAACATTTTGGCAGATGTTATCATCCCATTGTCAGCAGTCGTCCGCCCGCATATGGCAGAAAATGGAATCTTTATCTCATCGGGGATCATCGATGAAAAGGCGGACGAAGTAGAGGCGGCACTTTTGCAGAATGGGTTTACAATCTTAGAGAAGACATCCATCAAAGAGTGGGTATGCTTTGTTTGTAAATAGTTTGATATATGAGAGAAATAGGTTGTTGCGCCGGGGTGGTGCAATGACCTTGCTTTTTTAAGGGCGTGTGCGGAGCCGCCCCACCAAGTCCAGAGCTGCCTAAAACAGGAGCCACCTCAGCTGTCGCCGTCCACCCCCCAAAAAAAACTAACTTCCCATGCAACATTTTCCCAACTTATGCATCAAATCTATAAAGAGAGGAGGAAGACGATGCAAGAAGAAAAAAAGAAATTGGTAAATCAGGCAAGAAAAGGTGACACACACGCATTTGCCAAACTTTACGAAGAAATTTATCCGGATTTGTACCGGTTTGCCTTTTGTATGGTAAGGCAGCCGTGGAAGGCGGAAGATGTCGTAAGTGATGCGGTACTCAAAGCATTTGAAAAGATACATACGTTAAAAAAGCCGGAGTCATTTCGCAGCTGGATATTTCAGATTGCAGCTAATGAATGCAGGCTGCAGTACCGAAAGGAAAAACGAGTCGTTTATTTGCCGGAAGTAGCGGAAGCAGGAATGCGGGAGTCAAACAATGCAACGACGGAAAATAACGTTTTGATCAAAGAATTGTTGATGCAGCTGGAGGAAAGAGAGCGCATGATCGTCGGATTAAGTATCTTTGGCGGATATAGCGGAAAAGAACTGGCTCAGTATTTTCATAAAAAAGAAGGCACGATCCGGTCGATCAAAAGCCGCGCACTCGGAAAATTAAAGCAGGCATGGGAATGCAGAAATGAGGGAAAATTATGACGGAAATAGAAAAGAATTTAAAGA
>FR894026.1:0-15277 GCA_000434115.1 Roseburia sp. CAG:309
CGTTTTTTACTTGTATGTTTCTCGGATTAACCGGGGTATCCAAAGCCATAAAAGAACGAGAATGGAAACCTGTCTGGAAAATGATTCGGATGAATGTGGTAATCATTATAGTAATGGTTAGTGCTATGATGCCAGCTTTGATTTATCAGATTCGCAATGGTTCTATGCTCACACAGAGAAGTCTGCTTGACTCGGAGTTATATGCTTTAAAACTTATTCAGATGCTTGTGCCGTATAAGGCATATGGCAGTTTGGCAACATTTTGGAGTGAATACTACAAGATATTTGTATATACAGAAGCATATACTTCCTATTTGGGCTTTTTTGCCAGTGCTGGTTTTTTGATTCTTTTATTGGGGCTTTTTAGAAAAAAATCAACGTTTAAAGACCGAAGAGGTGTGTTTTCACTTTTGGTTGAACTAAATGTGTTTGCCGTATTGTTTGGCACAATGGGTGGATTTAGCAGCATTTTTTTCAATTTTGTAGTCGGACTTCTTCGTGGCGTGAACCGAATTTCAATATTTATTTCCTTTTTTGCTGTTGCCGCTGTATGTCTGGTATTGACAGAGGTAACAGAAAGAGAGTATAAAAAGTTTCGATGGATGAAACCTGCTGTGTTGATCGTTGCCATTCTTTTTACCGGGTTGAGTCTGAAAGACCAGATTCCGGTCGGAATAACGAACAGTGCAGCGCAAAATGAGCAGCTGGTTAATTCGGATCGGAAATTTATACAGGAAATAGAGAGTCAGCTGCCGGAGAATGCGATGATTTATCAATTGCCGTATCATGCCTATCCGGAAGGCGGACCGGTCATTAATATGGCAGATTATCAATTGCTGACAGGCTACATCTTTTCCGATACACTACGCTGGAGTTATGGCGGAAGCAAAGGACGAGAAGGAGACAACTGGGATAAGCAGATGTCTGAAAAAACAGTGGCAGAACTTGTTCCGGCATTAAAGGAACAAAAATTTGCCGGTATCTATCTTGATAAACGGGCATATGAAGAACCGCAGTTTACGAGTTTACTTGGTGAACTGAGCGGTGTGATAGGACATGAGCCTATCATGAGTGACAATGGAAATTTATATTTTTACAAATTTTAACAGAACAAAAGCAGGAGGTAACAGATGAAAGCAGTAATTTTAGCAGGAGGATTTGGAACAAGAATCAGCGAGGAGAGTTATTTGAAACCGAAACCAATGCTGGAGATAGGGGAAAAACCAATATTGTGGCATATTATGAAATTGTATGCGCATCATGGAATTGATGAGTTTATTATTTGCGCCGGTTATAAGCAGCATGTTATTAAGGAATGGTTTGCGGATTATTATCTGCATAACAGTGATATTACTTTTGATTATTCAAAAGGCGGCGAGATGATCGTTCATAATAATATTGCGGAGCCTTGGAAAGTAACCGTGGTTGACACCGGGCTTAACACAATGACAGGTGGACGTGTTAAAAAGATCCGTAAGTATGTTGGGGATGAGCCATTTTTGCTCACTTATGGAGATGCCGTAAGCGACATTGATATCCGGGCATCCATTGAGTTTCATAAAGCACATGGTAAAATTGCTACTATGAGTTCATACAATGTAGGACAAAGATTCGGTATCCTGGAAGTGAATGATGAGGGATTTGTTACAAAATTCCGTGAAAAATCAGATTTGGATGGCGGACTGATCAACATTGGATTCATGGTATTGCAGCCGGAATTCTTTGATCTGATTGATGGAGATTCTACGGTATTGGAAAAAGAGCCGTTGGAAAGAGTTGCTCAGATGGGCGAATTGAAAGCATACAAGCACAACGGTTTTTGGCAGTGCATGGATACAAAGCGCGAAAAAGAACAGTTGGAAGAAATGTGGAATTCCGGAAAAGCCCCATGGAAAGTATGGGATAAATAAGAAGATTTCATAAATGAAGCAAAGGATCATATCCAAAGATTATAAAAGAAGTAGGAGAAAAAAATGAAAAAGACAGTCAGTGTACTCGTGCCGACTTACAATGAAGAAGAAAATGTGGAAGCCTTAAGTGCGGCGATTATTGAAGAATTTAATACGAATCTGCCGGAGTATAATTACGAAATTGTATTTATTGATAATGATTCAAGTGATTCTACCCGTCCGCTCATTCGTAAACTGTGCAAAGAGAATCCGAATATTAAAGCGATTTTTAATGCAAAGAATTTCGGACAGTTTAATTCGCCGTATTATGGCTTGACTCAGACTACCGGCGAGTGTGCCATTTTAATGGCTGCTGATTTTCAGGATCCGGTTTACATGATTACGAAATATGTCAGAGAATGGGAAAAAGGAAGTAAGATTGTAATCGGAATTAAGTCAAAGAGCAAAGAAAGCAAGATCATGTATTTTCTTCGAAGCTGTTATTACAAACTGATCAAGAAGATGTCAAGTGTAGAGCAGATTGAGCATTTTACAGGCTTCGGTTTGTACGACCGCGAGTTTCTTAATGTGTTAAGTGATTTGGATGATCCGACGCCGTTTCTTCGTGGAATTGTGGCGGAACTCGGCTACAAACGAAAAGATATTGAATATCAGCAGGACAAGCGCCGCGCCGGAAAGACGCATAATAACTGGTATAGTCTTTATGATGCTGCGATGCTTAGTTTTACGTCTTATACCAAAGTGGGTATGCGGATTGCTACGATACTTGGTTTTATCTTATCCGGTATCAGTGTTTTGGTTGCCCTTGTTTATCTGGTTATGAAATTGATTTTCTGGGAACGTTTTGTGGCTGGCATGACACCGATTTTACTGGGGATTTTTCTGTTTGGTTCCATTCAGCTGTTCTTTATCGGCCTGTTGGGTGAGTACATTATGAATATCAATTCCAGAGTAACACACAGACCATTGGTAATTGAGGAAGAGAGAATTAATTTTAGTGACAACAAATCGACGGAGGATGCGGAATGAAAAAATTAAAAATTAGTTTTGCATGGCAGATTTTTCTGATAGGAGCCGTGTTGGGAATCATATCTTTTGTTGCCATATATGGTTTTAGTGTATTGAACTTTACCAATGACGCGTGGCTCTTAACCGGACGTGATTTGCAGCAGCACTATATTGGATGGAAAGCATTTCGCAGTGCCGACTGGACATTCCCGATCGGAATGCACAATCGGCTCACCTATCCCTATGAAATCAGTGTTCTTTACACGGATTCCATTCCGTTGTTTGCCATTATATTTAAGGCATTGTCTCCTATTTTACCGCAGACATTCCAGTACTTTGGTCTGTTTGGTCTGACTTGCTTTATTATGAATGGAGGGATTGGAGCACTCCTTGTTGCCAGATTTTCCAAAAACCGGTTTGTATGTGGCGCAGGAAGTATCTTTTTTATCTTGGCAAGTCCTGTATTACAGAGATTGTTTGGACTTTTGACAGAAGATTCCAGACATACGTCACTGGCGGCACACTTCTTGATTTTAGCTGCCATCGGGATCTGGCTGTACAAAGATAAATTTGCTGACCGCCGAAAAGCGGCATTGGCATTTAGCGTATTAGCCATGTTATGTGTGCTGATACAGATGTATATTATTTTTATGGTTGGCGGTATCATGTGTGGCTACTTGCTGTACTGCCTGCTGAAAGACAAAGATTGGAAACGCCTTTTGGTGGTGTTTGTGAGTTTCTGCCTTTCCTTTTTGGTGACATTTTTTGTCATTGGTGGATTTACCAATGTCTTAAAAGCGACAGCGCGCGGATTTGGTATTTATTCTGCCAATATAAATGCCCTGTGGAATCCGTTTAACTATTCCAGTTTCTTTGGAAAGAAACCATGGCATATGGGACAGTACGAGGGATTTTCCTATCTTGGTCTTGGAATCGCACTGCTTTATCTGATCGCCATTGTTGCGCTGAGCATAAAAGCCAAAAAAATGGGAGGCATTCGTCCTTTCTGGAAAGCATTGAAACAAAAAATGAAAGCGCATAAACCCGTTTTGTTTTCTCTGATCCTTGTAACCGTTATCTTTTGGGTACTTGCATTAAGCTGCAATGTATATTGGGGAGAACGCCTGGTTATGTGGGTATATATCCCGGATAGGATTTTGGATTTGCTGGCTGTCATCCGGTCCTCCGGAAGATTTATGTGGGTTATTATGTATTTTGCAATGCTTTTGGGAATCTTTTTGCTGGTAAGATTTGTAAAAAATAAAAAGGTTCAGAGAGTGTTGATAATTTTATGTGTACTGGTTCAGATCGCAGATCTTGCCAAACCAATTTTCCATATCCACAAACAATATACTTCTGCGGAGATTAAAGAAGAAGATATTTATGCAAAAGACAATTTTTGGAAAACAAAGTTAGCCGATTATAAGCATATTGTTTACTACCCATTGGGATCCTGTGGTTCTTACCAGATGCTGCAGGTTGGAACAAAAGCATCGTATTTTGATATCGACTGCAATTATTTTTACACATCGCGGTTTTACAAAGAAAGTCTTCGAAAAGCAGAAGACCGTAAGAACCGCAAGATATTTGAAAATAATCAGCTCGCGGATGATACCGTTTATATCACGAACTATAAGACGGCACACAAATATCAGGACAGATACTATTTTTATCAGGCGGACAACTTGATCCTTGCAACAAAAAATCCGGTTGAGGGCTTGAAAAAATACAATGATGTTTATGTGAATGAGAAAAATCCAAATCTGTACATGGATTTTTCGTATAACGGTCTTGCCACATTGTTTGCTCACAGAGGATGGAATATGCCGGATTATGGGGAAGATGGAATGTGGACGACCGAGCAGAGTGTCTTTAAAGTGTATTCAGGCGGTGCCAAGAGAGTTCATATCCGAATGGAATATGAAGCCGGCAAACGCAAGGGAAAGACTACGGTTAAGATGAATGGAAAGAAAATGGCAGTTGTTGACAATAAAGTGTCAGGAGCCATTGAGTTTGACACGGACTTGAAAAAAACTCTGAATGAGAGTACACAGAAAGGCGTCAACTGGCTGTTCTTAAATACCGAAAAGACGTTTAAAGTGAAAGAAAATGGAGTTGAGGAAACTCGTGGAATTTATGTGAAAAACATTACGGTTACTTATCTTCAGTAAGATTTGCAGAACGCAGAAAAGGAGAATACGATGCAGAAAGCAAAAAAATGGTTTAATAAATTTAATTATGTAGAAAACGCACCGACGAAGGCGGAGTTTATCATTGCATTCCTAATCCTTCTGTTTGCTGCTTATATGTTTTGTTTCACGAAGGATTTTAAACTGACCGTTACACAGGGGCTGGACTTTAATGACTGTCTGTTTCGCGGAAAGGTGTTTCAGTATTACAGCGAGATCAATAAACTTGCTTTAGCAGGGCATTATAGTAAAGCATGGCCACAGACACTGCTGGCAGGTGCAAACTATACGATCATCAATTATGCGTCGTTAGGTTTGATCTGTATGCCTGCTTATCTGATCGGCAAATTGTTTCATATTACCATACCATATCTGGTTTATGTGGCAATCGTGAAGACGGCATTTGTTGCTATGATGCTGTATATGACTAAGATTGTGTATGATATTGTGATGTTGGTTTGTCCGGATAAAAAAGAAGGAGGATGGACAGCACTTTGTTTCCTCACTTCTCCGATCTTTTTATTTGCATCCATTATCATTTCGCATATGGATATCTTTTCTACTTTATTTCTGCTTTTGGGAATTAAGTATATGATACGTAAAAATCGCAAGCTGGAACTCGTGTTCTTTATGATTGCAGCGACCTATAAACCATTTGTTCTGCTTGGTATCATTCCTGTGCTGTTTTTGCAGGAAAAAAGAGTGCTTTATCTGGCACGTGATTTTGTGGTAACCGTTTTGGGAATCTTATTACAAAAAGTAGTTTATCATTTTGATCCGGGATACCTGGAGTCACAAAAATTTATGAGTGAAACATATGGATTTATTGGACGTTTTTTTGGCGTTGGTTTTGCTTATAAGAGAAACTGCTATGATTCGACGGTAAGTTATTTTGTATTGATCTTTATTTTGGTATGCGTTGCCGCCTATCTGATCAAGAAGGTAAGATGGGAATATACACTGGCACTGCCGTTTGTCGTGATGGCATCGTTTGTTATGTTTGTCCAGTGGCATCCGAACTGGATGGTGCTTCTTGTGCCATATATGATTTTGATGTATGCCTTTACATCGAATATCCGAGTTAATTGTATAGTGGAATGTGTAACCTCACTGTTTATTATTATTTTGACAGCATTGGGATGGCTCCATAATTATGATGCCCGTATGATAAATGGTGGAGTGATTTCCAAATTATTCCATTTAGAGATCAATAATAAATATATGATACACAAAGTGCTGCTTCGTAAGTTCCCGGATATTCCAATTGATATTTACGCATCTGTTCTTTGTGGTGCGGTGGGAGCGATGGTAATTCTTTATGTACTTGACTGTTATCGGAGACGACGCAGTGTGAAGGATGTAAACAAACAGAGACAGTGGGAACGTATCGCGGTATGGTGTCGTGTGCTTCCAACCGTTGGATTTATGGCATATGCGCTTTTGATCTGCTTTATATAATTCGGAATGCGGGGGAAAGAGTTCCCCTGACACAGTAAATGAAAAGGATGAAGAAAAATGAGTAACATCAGTTCAAAACTTTGGAATTTGATCGAAATGCTCGTAAGGGCTGTATTTGGATTTATATTTAAAATTTTTAAAATTGAATTTTCTGAAAAACAGTGGCAGTCGTTGTTCCAGTTTGTAAAATTTGGATTAGTCGGTGTATTTAATACGGTATTTTCTTATGCGATTAATATTGGCTGTATCATGATTTTCCGACAGACGGCTATGGATGCGGATATGCGTAAATATGTCGCAAATGCAATTGCCTTTGTGATCAGTGTATTTGCTTCCTTCCTGTTGAATCGAAAATTTGTGTTTGAACTGGAAGAAGGACAGAGCAGAAGTTTTGGAAAAGCACTGTTAAAATGCTATGCCTCTTATTTTACCACAGGTATCGTGTTAAACAGCTTTTTACTCTTCCTGTGGGTAAATATTTGTGGAATATCAGAATTGATCGCACCATTGATCAATCTGATCGCTTCTATCCCGATTAACTTCATATTGAATAAATTGTGGGCATTTAAAGCAGAAAATGACTAAGTAGGCTTTTCAAATGCAGAAATATGTGGTAATATAGTAAGGAAGTAAGAAAATTAGAATGAATTTATGTTGGAGGAAGAATTATGGGAATCAGCGTAGTTTTGCTGGCATATAAGGAAGAAGAAAACCTGAAAGTATTATTGCCGCAAATTATTGAAAATGTTGAGAAAACCGGAGAAGAGTTCGAGATATTAGTTATTGATACCGCAGAACCTTTGGATAACACGAAAGGAGTATGCGAGGAGTTTGGTGCTCGTTATATCAATCAGGAAGAACCCGCATTTGCAGGTGCGTTTAAGACCGGTATTAAGTACGCTGAGAAGGACAAGTTCCTGATCTTAGACAGCGACGGATCTCACAACCCTAAGTATATTCCTGATTTATATAAGAAGTTTGTGGATGACAAATGTGATGTTGTTATCGGCTCCCGTTACGTAGAGGGCGGTAAGACAAACGATGCCAAATCATCCATCGTGATGTCACATATCTTAAACGGTATGTTCCGCTTTTTCCTTGGAATCAAGGCAAAAGACATTTCTACCGACTATCGTATGTATGAGACTGCACAGCTGAAAGAAGTAAAACTTACCTGCCACAATTATGATGTACTTCAGGAAGTGCTTCTTTGCCTGCGTCTTAATAAATCCGATAAGAAGCTGAAGATCGGAGAAGTGCCGATCGAATTTGATAAGAGAATTTATGGGGAATCCAAGAGACAATTGATTCCATTTATCATGAGTTATATCAAGACACTGTTTAAACTGACGGCAAAACGAATTGCCGGAAAATAGGTTAAAGGACAAAGAGTGATAATATGTATCCAATGAAATTGGCTCCGGCGTACAAGGATTATCTTTGGGGCGGTCATGAACTGGAACGCTTATATGGAAAAGCCGGCGAGGGTGACTGTACGGCAGAAAGCTGGGAACTCAGTTGTCATCCGGATGGAAAATGTACGGTTCGCAATGGAGCATTCAAGGGGAAAACATTGGAAGAAGTACTGGATCAGTTTCCAGAATATGTTTCCCACAAATTTCAACCAAAAGATAAATTTCCGATTTTGATCAAATTTATTGATGCAAAGGAAAATCTTTCCATCCAGGTTCACCCCTCTGATGAAACGGCGAAGAGTGAACTGGGAGAGCAGGGAAAGGCCGAGATGTGGTATGTACTTGCGGCAAAACCACATGCCTTTTTGTATTACGGCTTGAACCGGAAAGTTTCCAAAGAAGAATTGGAGCAGAAGATGCGGGATGGATCCATTCCGCAGATTTTAAATAAAGTAGAGGTGAATGAAGGGGACTGCTTTTTCATTCATCCGGGAACGATCCATGCCATTGGTGCTGGTGTGGTAATTGCGGAGATTCAGCAGAGTTCCAATACGACATTCCGCGTGTATGACTATCTTCGAAAGGATAAAAACGGAAATTATCGGGAACTTCATATAAAACGCGGGGTAGAGGTGATCGATCGTACGCCAATCGTACCGTCTCAGGTTTTTGATAACAATGAAGTCTCTTTGAAACACGGCAGAATCCGGAGATTATTCGAATGCGATTATTTCTGTGTCAATAAGATAGACTGTGAGAATGGCAGAATTAAGTTCTGGTGTGATAAGACATCATTTCAGTCACTGCTTGTTGTAAAGGGAGACGGTTATCTCGAATACAAAGGACGCAGGTACGATTTTCAGGCAGGAGACAGCATTTTTATCCCGGCAGGATTTGGGGAATATTACATTTACGGAAACAATGAAATTTTAATGTCAAAATTATAAATACCGATTAAGGAAGAAAGGAAAAAATATGAAAGTTACAGCAATGATCATGGCAGGCGGACGTGGCGAGAGATTTTGGCCAAAAAGCCGTAAAAATCTGCCAAAACAGTTTTTAAGTCTGACAGATGACGGAATTACGATGATCCAGCATACGGTAAATCGTATTCTGCCACTCGTAAATATGGAAGATATTTACATTGTAACAAACCGCGATTACAAAGCATTGGCAAAAGAGCAGCTGCCGGAACTTCCGGAAGAAAACATCCTGTGTGAGCCGGTAGGAAGAAATACCGCACCTTGTGTAGGACTTGCTGCCATGCATATCAATAAAAAATATGACGATGCCCTTATGATCGTGCTTCCATCCGATCATTTGATCAAATACAATTCGATGTTTGTCGATGTATTGAAAGATGCCTGTCAGGTGGCTGAAAAAGGAAGTAATCTGACGACAATTGGTATCACACCGAACTATCCGGAGACAGGATACGGTTATATCAAATTTGATCCGGATCAGAGTGAAGGCCGTGCATACGGGGTTGAGTGTTTTGTAGAAAAACCAAACCTCAAAAAAGCAAAAGAATATCTGGCTGACGAATCGTATCTGTGGAATAGCGGTATGTTTGTCTGGAAGATTTCGACTATTTTAAATAATATGAAAGAATTTATGCCAAATACCTATGAAGGACTTGTGAAGATTCAGAAAGCGATCGGAACAGAAGAGCAGGAAAGTGTTCTTGAGGCAGAATTTGAAAAAATGGAATCCGAATCCATTGATTATGGTATCATGGAAAAAGCAGAAAACATTTTTGTGCTTCCCGGTACATTCGGATGGGATGACGTAGGATCCTGGCTGGCAGTCGGACGTATCCGTTCGACCAATGAATTTGGAAATGCCGTACAGGGAAATGTTATTACCGTAGAGACAAAGAACTCGATCATTGAAGGATCAGACAAACTGATTGCGGCCGTAGGACTGGAGGACATCATCGTCGTAGATACGGAAGATGCTCTGTTGATCTGTGACAAAGGCCACGCTGGAGATATCAAAAAGGTACTTGAAAATCTTAGAATTTGCAACCGCAATGAGTATATCTGAGATTTTACAATAAATAAAATGAATAGAATGTTTAGGTTTGAAAGGAGATATCATGAAACACGCATTAATAACAGGTATTACAGGACAGGACGGTTCTTATCTTGCAGAGCTTCTGCTGGAAAAGGGCTATGAAGTATATGGAATCATGCGCCGTAAGAGCGTTGTAGATTATGGAAATGTAGAGCATATCAAAGATAAAATTCACTTTATCTACGCAGATATGACTGACCCGATTTCTTTGATCACAGCAATGAAGATCTCTCAGGCAGATGAAGTTTACAACCTTGCTGCACAGTCATTTGTAGCAACAAGCTGGGAGCAGCCTCTGGCAACAGCAGACATCGATGCTCTTGGTGTTACCAATATGCTGGAAGCAATTCGTACTGTAAAACCGGAAGCAAGATTTTATCAGGCTTCTACAAGTGAGATGTTTGGTCTGGTTCAGGCAATCCCTCAGACAGAGACAACTCCATTCTATCCACGTTCTCCATACGGAGTAGCAAAATTGTATGGACACTGGATCACAAAGAACTACAGAGAGAGTTATGATCTGTATGCATGTTCAGGAATTCTTTTCAATCATGAATCTGAGCGTCGTGGTAAAGAGTTCGTTACTCGTAAGATCACAGATGCGGTAGCACGTATCAAACTTGGTGTACAGGATCATTTGGAACTTGGAAATATGGACTCTAAGAGAGACTGGGGTCATTCCAAGGATTATGTAAAAGCAATGTGGCTTCTTCTTCAGCAGGATCACGCAGATGATTATGTTATCGCGACCAACGAGACACGTACTGTACGTGAGTTTGTAGAAGTTGCATTTGGACATGTTGGAATCGAGATCGAATGGGAAGGAACCGGTGTTGACGAAATCGGAAAAGATAAAGCAACCGGAAAGACCATCGTAAAAGTAAATCCACAGTTCTTCCGCCCGGCAGAAGTAGATATCCTTCTTGGAAATCCTGCCAAAGCAGAAAAAGAGCTTGGATGGAAACGTGAGATCTCTTTCAGCCAGTTGGTTGAGAGAATGGTTAAGAATGACTTGGCTTTAGTAGAAAAAGAAATTAAAGTAAAATCAATCTAATCTTTTATATGGAAACGGCGCCGGGATTCACCGCATATGTGGGCGATGCCAGCGCCTTTTTCACATATTGCATATTTATCAATGAAAGTGAATGAAGGCATGAAAAAAGCATTAATTATCGGTGGAGCCGGATTTGTAGGGAAATATCTGGCTGAATATTTGTGTGGAGAGTGCGGCTATCAGGTGCGCTCTACGAAGATGAAACAGGAGACGCTGGAGCCGGAAGGCTATGATGTGGTGGATATGAATCTGTTGGAAAAACAGGAAATTGTTGATGTGATCGAGAAGTTTGCTCCGGATTACATATTCCATCTGGCAGCACAGAGTTCGGTCGCCGTATCCTGGTCCAACCCTCAATTGACCGTTGATGTAAATATCAAAGGTGTATTAAATTTATTAGATGTATTAAAAGAAATGGAATACAAGGGACGGGTATTGTTGATCGGTTCCGGGGAAGAATATGGACGGATCCATCCCGATCAGGTGCCGATCGTTGAAGATACTGTACTTCGCCCGGGAAATATATATGCAGCGACAAAAAGCTGCCAGAATATGCTAGGTACAATCTATGCACAGGCATATCAGCTGGAACTTGTAATGGTGCGTGCGTTTACTCATGTTGGACCAAGACAGTCACCACAGTTCGTTGTGTCTGACTTTTGTAAGCAGGTGGTTGAAGTGGAAAAAGGGCTGCGTGAGCCGGTAATCCATGTCGGAAACCTGAAGGCGAAGAGAGACTTTACGGATGTACGCGATGTGATCGCTGCCTACGAATGTCTGATCCGTCAGGGGAAAAGCGGGGAAACTTACAATGTAGGTTCCGGAAAAGCTTATGAGATTCAGGAAGTTCTGGATAAGATCATTGAACTTTCCGGACGAGAGATCAACGTAGAAGTGGAACAGGCGAGACTTCGTCCGATTGATGTTCCGATCATTGAGGCAGATATCACGAAAATTACAGAGCAGACGGATTGGAAACGTAAGATCAGTCTGGAGCAGACCTTGAAAGACACGTTAGACTATTGGCGTGCCAATGTAGAAGCATAAAGGAGGATTAAAAAAATGGATATGATGGAAAATTATAAAAGATGGCTTGGAAAAGTGACAGAAGAAGATCTTTTAACAGAATTGAAAGCCATTGAGGGAAACGAAGAAGAAATCAACGATCGTTTTTACCGTGATCTGGAATTTGGTACCGGTGGACTCCGCGGTGTGATCGGAGCCGGAACCTATCGTATGAACGAGCATACCGTAGCCAGAGCGACACAGGGATACAGCAATTATCTGAACAAAGCAGCAAAAAATCCTTCGGTGTCAATTGCTTATGACAGCCGTAATAAGTCCGATATTTTTGCAAAAACCGCAGCAAGTGTATTTGCAGCAAATGGAATATTGGTAAATATTTACAAAGAGCTGATGCCGACTCCATCCCTCTCTTATGCCGTACGTGCTTTGAACTGTGATGGCGGTATCGTTGTGACAGCCAGCCACAACCCGGCAAAATACAATGGTTACAAAGTATATGGTGCCGATGGATGCCAGATTACTTTGGAAGTGGCAGACGCTATCCTGGCAGAGATCGAAGCAGTCGATGTGTTTGATGATGTAAAGATCATGGACTTTGAAACAGGACTTTGCGAAGGAAAGATTAAATATATTGAAGATGATGTCATTACCGGATTTATCGATGCCGTTTCGGAGCGTGCATTAAATCCAAAAGAGATTGACAAAAATGTATCCATCGTATATACTCCGCTCAACGGAACCGGCCGTTACTGTGTAACGAGATGCCTGAAAGAAAATGGCTATACCCAGATCACAATTCCAAAAGAGCAGGAAATGCCGGATGGCAACTTTACCACATGCCCATATCCAAACCCGGAGATTCGTGAGGCTTTGGAAGTGGGACTGAAAAAGGCAAAAGAAGTAGGAAGCGATCTTCTTCTGGCAACGGATCCGGACTGTGACCGTGTCGGTGTAGCCGTCAAAGAGGGCGACGATTATCAGTTGATTTCCGGTAATCAGATGGGAATTCTTCTCTTTGATTATATTTGCAAGACGTATAAAGCAAATGGAACAATGCCAAAAAATCCGGTGGTTGTAACGACCATCGTATCGACAAAAATGATTGACAAGATCGCTGCCGACTATGGTGTAGAGGTAAGACGTGTGCTTACCGGATTCAAATTTATCGGCGAGCAGATTGGATTTTTGGAAGCGGACGGCGAAGTAGACCGTTATATCTTTGGTTTTGAAGAGAGCTACGGTTATCTCAGCGGCGGACATGTCCGCGACAAAGATGGAGTAAATGCCTCCCTTTTGATCTGCGAGATGTTTGCGCATTATAAAGCGATGGGAATTTCCCTTGTACAGATGTTGAATCAGCTGTATGAAAAATACGGTTATTTCAAAGAAGCACTTCAGTCCATTACTTTTGAAGGAGCCAGCGGAGCAAAGAAGATGGCAGATCTGATGGAAAGCCTTCGTACCAACGCACCAAAAGAGGTTGCAGGCTATAAGGTGATTGATGTGAAAGATTATAAGGCAGGAATTGGAAATCTTCCAAAATCCAACGTACTTGAATTTAATATGGAAGACGATATCAATGTTTTGGTTCGTCCATCCGGAACAGAGCCAAAGATCAAGATGTATTATCTTGTAAAAGGAAGCAGCGAACAGGCTGGTGCAGAGATTGTAGCTGCGTTAGAGTCTTACTTCACAGAAGTATGTAAATAATTGTAAATAAAAAACAGATGAGGCACCAATTTGATGAATTTGAATTGGTGCCCCTTGTCATGTAGTAGGAGGTCAGAATGAACGGACAGAAAAAGAAAAATATCCTGTTTATGATACAATACACGGCATCTTTTGCAGTGCTTTTTCTGTTGATCTATCTTGGATTTGTTATGAATCATCGTTCATTTGTCTGGTCTTATGACGGAATCAAACAGCATTTTCCGGCACTCCTTTATTTACGCGATTATTATATCAAAGTGACAGGAAATATCATTTCCGGTCATTTTACTCTGCCGATGTTTGATTTTTCCATCGGTATGGGAGAAGATATCCTGACGACATTAAACTTTTACGGTCTGGGAGATCCGCTGACCCTGCTTGCCGTTGTTGTGCCCAAACAATATATGGAAATGTTTTACAATTTTCTGGCTGCGTTCCGTATGTATCTGGCAGGTCTTTCATTTATTTTTTACTGCCGGAACAGGGGAAAAGGGCGGGCAGTGAGTTTAGCCGGTGCGTGGCTGTACGTATTTTCCGGTTATGTTCTCCATGTTGCTGTAAAACATCCCTTTTTTATCTCGCCGATGATTCTGCTTCCTCTTATGCTGACGGGGGTAGATTGGTACCGGGAGAAAAGAAGAGGCGGTCTATTGATCGGAAGCGTGTTTTTATGTGCACTCAATGGATTTTATTTTTTCTATATGAATAGTATTTTTGTGTGCCTTTGTGTGTTGATCTCTGTATTTGCAGGAAAAATGCAGGGGAAAATAAAATATCTTTGTGGCTTTGCCCTAAGATATGTGGCAGGAACAGCGATGGCAGCAGGACTGCTTCTTCCGACAATATTGTTATTTATTTCCAGCAGCCGAAATGAAAGTGCCTTGGAACTGGGAAATTTATGGCTGTTTGATGGGGAACGGTATCTGACAATCATTTCCGGCCTCATTGGAACGCCACATATTACCTGGGATTATCTGGGGGTGGCGGCAATCGTAATTCCCGCGTTTGTTGTTATTTTTGCAAGCCGCGGGCGATGGAAATTGAAAAGCAGTATTCTGATCTGGACTTTGATGATGCTGATCCCGGCGGGTGGTTATATGATGAATGGGTTTACCTATGTGTCGGGGAGATTTTTGTATCTTGTGACATTTGTATATGCCTATTGTGTTGTCGAGGTGTTTCCGGAATTTATGACGATGAAGCGGCTTCCCAAGGTGCTTATGCTGGTTGTCATAATAGGATATACTACAGCTGTAGCATTCGAAAAAGAAAGGGATTTATGGTATGCGTGGTTTGGTGCGGTAACACTGATTTTGACCGTACTTGCCTTATTCTTACTTGCTTCCCGGTGGGCGGCCGGATGGCGGTGGCAGCTGAAAATATCACTTGTTTTAGGTATGATTGCCATTCAGCTTATGGGAAATGGCTGGC
>FR894026.1:15331-26233 GCA_000434115.1 Roseburia sp. CAG:309
CAGTCAGTTTCTTCCACAGGGACAGGCTTCGGCAAATCTGACTGAGGCGGCGGAAACAGAAGTGAAAAATTGTGCAGAAGATGAATTTTATCGCGTGGATGTGCAGGATAAGCAAATTCAGAATACTGGGCTTGTTACCCACAATTATGGTGTGTCAACGTATCTGAGTCTGTCCAATCCGTACCGTTTATCGTGGGATAGTGAGGTTGAAAATGGTGCCGTGGAAGATAGTATGTTTAAAGTAAATGGATTGGATCAGCGAAGTGGACTGGAGGCACTTGCCTGTGTGCGTTATTATATCGCACCGGCGGGAGATAACAGCAGAGTGCCCTGCGGTTTTGAGTGGCGCAAAACATTTACGAAAAACGGAGCGGTCTATGATCTGTATGAAAATCCAAATCCGCTGGCATTTGGAACAACTTACGATAAAATTCAGCAGAAAACAAACGAATGGGAAAAAGCCAGCGGATGTGAAAAGGAAAGCAGAATGCTCACGACGATGGTTCGGGAGAAAACTGATGGAACTACAACTGTAGAATCTAGTAAAATAGAAGATTCAGGTACATTGGAACTCCCGTATAAGATTACCGGAAAGAAGCGGATTGACATTCAGGGGCAGGATATTGTTGTGAAGAAAAAACATGCCCGTTTGAAATTAAAAGTGGCAGCAGACAATCTTGCGGAAACCTATGTGAGACTGGGAAATTATGAGATTACGAATGAACGGTTTCATTATTGTGATATTACAGCAGCTTTGGAACCGGTACAAAAGACACTTCGGGTACTGACTCCGGAATGGAACTGGTATTTTGGGAGAAAGGAATATTTGTTTCATCTGGGAAAAATGTCGGGAGAAGTGGAGATTACATTGGAATTTCAGGTAGAGGGAAGATTTTCCAAGAAAGATCTTCAGGTATTTGGAAAAAAAGAAGAGACGATAAAAGCACAGATTGATCATAGAAACAAGTACACTTTGCAGAATGTGAAACGGACGGACAATGAAGTTCGCGGCGAGATCAATGTGCCGGAAAACCGTTATTTGCAGTTGTCTGTTCCCTATAGTAATGGATGGAGTGCTTATATAGATGGAAAAGAAACGGAGACGTATGCCGCCAATGTCATGTTTTTAGGCATAGATATTCCGGCGGGAAAGCATACGGTGGAAATTCGTTACCGGACACCGGGGCTGACGGCCGGTGTGATACTTAGTTTGCTTGGATGTGTGGCGGCAGGCTTTATCCTGTGTTATGAGAGAAAGGAGAGAAAACGTGGATTATAAATACAAATTTTCAGTTGTGATACCGGTTTATAATGTGGCAGGGTATCTGGCAGAGACATTGGATTCCGTGATCGGACAGAGCATCGGATTTGAAAAAAATATTCAGATCATTCTCGTCAATGACGGAAGCCCGGATGATAGTGAAAAGATATGTCTCGAATATGCGGAAAAATATCCGGACAATATCCTTTATCTGAAGCAGGAAAATAAAGGTGTCAGTGCCGCAAGAAACTACGGATGCGATTATGTAGAGGGAAAATATGTAAATTTTCTGGACTCGGATGATAAATGGACCGAAGGAAGTTTTCAGGCGGTGTATGACTTTTTTGAAAAGCATCAGGGTAAGATTGATCTGGTGGCGTGTCCGCAGAAGTTTTTTGAGGCAAGGGATGATTATCACTGGCTTTTCTTTAAATATGAGCAGGGAAGCCGGATTATCGATGTATTGGAAAAATACAATTATGTGCAGATGCATGTGACGGCTTCGTTTGTGAAAGCCGAAGTTCTGAAGACACACCGGTTTGATGAAAAATTAAAATTTGCGGAGGATTCCAAATTTGTCAATTCCATCATTTTGGATAAATTGAAATACGGAGTTGTGGCAGATGCCCTTCACCTGTACCGCAAGCGTGTGAATGCTTCCTCGGCGATCCAGAATAAGGGAACGTCGAAAGAATGGTATCTTGACACGCCGGAACATTATTATCTGGAACTGATTCAGGAGTCATTGGATAAATACGGAACCGTTCTTTTGTATATTCAATATCTGATCCTGTATGATTTTCAGTGGAGACTCCGCGATGACCTGAATGGGGTACTGACGGAAGGAGAACAGGAGTGGTACAAGGAATGGCTGCGGAAAATGCTGAAATATATGGATGATGATCTGATCTGTCATCTGGACAAAATGTACGTGGAATATAAATTGTACGCGCTTTCCCTCAAATATGGAAGAGACATCCGCAAAGAACTGGTATACCGCCGGGGGGCCCTGTATTTTGACCATATCAAAATGTACAGTTTGCAGGCAAAATCACTGTTTTCTGTCGATGTGCTGAATATTCATGAAGACTGTCTGGAACTTGCCGGAAGGATCTGGTGCCCGTTTGCTGACGATCTTACGATTACAGTGGAAAATGACCGGGGCGAGAGTTTTCCGGTTGTTTCCAAACCCGCGGAGTTTCGAAAGGCAGTGATCTTCGGGGAGGAAATGATGCGTGTACGCGGGTATGAGATACGCCTGCCTCTGGAAGATGGGACAACGTATGAGGTCTACGGAAGCTACAAGGACAATATGCCACAGCGGTTATTTATCAAACTTGGTAAATTTTCCCATCTCAGTCCGAATGTCGAACAGCTGTATTTCCACAATCATGGATTTATGGTAAGCGCCAATCCGGAAAACACAAAACTGTATGTTGAGAAGAAACGTGGCTGGAAACATTTGAAAAAGGAATGTGCTCTTTTAAAAAGGTGTTTTCACGATAAAAAGAGGGAAATTGCCGGATATCGTATTCTGGCACATCTGATTCGTCCATTTTTACGAAAAGAACGATGGCTTGTCATGGAGCGTATTAATGTGGCAGGTGACAATGCCGAGCATTTTTATAAATATCTGAAGAGGGCAGAAGAGAAAGATGTAAAATCCCGGTTTACCATATCGGAGGACAGTGTGGATTATGAGAAAATGAAAGCGGTCGGACCGGTTCTTCCTTTCCGTAAATTTCATTATAAATTGTTTGTGCTGCTTGCCAGACATATTATTTCTTCTCAGGGAGAGGACAATATTTTTAACCCGTGGGATGATGACAGCGAATATATCCGTGATCTGTACAAGTACAATTTCGTGTTTTTACAGCATGGTATTATCAAAGATGACCTGTCGCAGTGGCTGAACCGCTTTAATAAAAATTTGCAGATGTTTGTTACGTCTGCAAAACCGGAATATGAGTCCATTCTAAATGGCGATTATTTTTACGATGAGTCGGTTGTGAAATTGACGGGACTTCCAAGATATGACAATTTAAAACAGGAACAGGCACCGGAAAAAACGATCCTGATCTTACCGACCTGGCGTGCCGCCCTTGCCTGCCGTCTGAATAACGATACCGGAGAGCGTATTTATAATCCGTTGTTTAAATATTCCGAATTTTACCGTTTTTATAATGCGCTGATCCATGATGAGAGACTGCTTCGCGTTATGAAGGAAAAAGGCTACCGCGGGAAATTTTTCCTTCATACCCATCATAAAGTGCAGTTGAAAGATTTTACCGGAAATGATATCATCGAAGTAATGCAGCAGGGAATTGATTATCAGGAAGAATTTCGTAAAAATTCGCTGCTGGTTACTGATTTTTCCAGTGTTGCATTTGATTTTGCGTATTTGAAAAAGCCGGTGATCTACGCCCAGTTTGATAAAGATACATTCTTTCAGGGACAGGTATATTCGGAAGGATATTTTGACTATGAGAGAGACGGGCTGGGACCGGTGTGCTATGATTATGAATCGACGATACAGGCATTGATACAGGCAATTGAGAACGACTGCGTGCTGGATCCGCTGTACGACGAGCGCGGCAATGCCTTTTACCGCTGGTTTGACCAGGATAACTGTAAACGAGTTTATGATGAGATAAGGAGATTGCATTGAAACAACAGTCATTTATTTTTTGGAAAGAATTGACAAGAGAATATGTGCCGGGAAAAGATGCCCTTGTCCTTTCAAATCGGGAGAAGAAACGACTCGATTCCTTTCTTGCTTCTCTGAAACCGGATGTGATGATGGTCGTTCTTTCGGATGAGCCGGTGGAGGGAAAACAGCATATGGCGTATGTGAAGGAGCATTATAATGTCGGAACGATCGATGCTTCCCGGCTGCTGGTCCGTCCGGAGTTTGTGGCTTTGATACGAAAAAAAGAAAGCGATGGGGATTTTGCGCTTCTTTGCCGGTTGTACGAGACCGCAGAAAAATTTGCGGTTTATGAGCGGAAAGAAGAGGACATTATCGTGGATACAAACCGTCCCCGCACATGGAATGAGGCGGGGGAATATCCGGTTTCCATCGTTATGTATAAAAATATATGGAAACGCCTGCAGAAAAAACAGGGAAACGTGCTTCCGTTTTTCCAGCATCTGCTGATTCAAAATCTGTTTCATGCCGGATTTACGGAAAAGGATTCGATGAGTGAAAATTTGAAACGGGATTTTATCTCGATTTTGGAAGGCATCGAAGATGATATTTTATGTGGCTGTGAGCAGATTCCGGATGATGTAAAAATCTGGCTGCTAGAAGCGAAAAAGCAAAAACCGATTTCAACGGAACTTGTATACCGGAGCGGAAGACTGCGCTATCACAATCTTACGATTACGTCGCTAAAGGAAATGCCGTATGAGATAAAATCGATCGTTTACAGGAAGAAAAAGCTCGTTGTAAGCGGCGAGGTGATTCAGCCGGCAGAGGACGCGGAGATCGTTTATTATGCGATGGACAACCGAAATAAAGAAATTCCTTTTTCGGTGACAGAAAAAGAGGTATATTATCTGGGCGAAAAGAAACATACGAGAAAATGCTTTAAAGCCGAAATTCCGGTATCTGCAAAGCCGGTAGGGCTGCGCTTTATGTACCGTTACCATGAGTTATACCGTGCCAGAGTGCGGATGGCATTTGCCGGGGAATTGAAACTGGTGCCGGAAACCAAAGACGATTATGCGTTTTTGGATCAGCTGATGCTGCGTACGGAAAAGCGGATTTTGTTTGCTGCACCGCTGCAAAAGAAAACCCGGATAAAGCAGTTCTTTACATTTGGACGAAAAAGCATTAAAATAGAGACAGGATTACAACAGTAAATACATCAGAAAATTTGTACTTGCTATTCTGGTGGAATGGAGGAAGTTATGATTTATGGAGTAGTACTTGCCGGTGGTGTCGGAAGCCGGATGGGAAATGTCGGAAAACCAAAACAGTATCTGCTGGTAGGAGACAAACCGATTTTAGTCCACACGCTGGAAAAATTTTACATGCAAAGTGAATTTGAAAAGGTTCTCGTATTGTGCCCGACCGAGTGGATCTCGCACACAAAGAACCTTGTTCGTAAATATATGAAAGACACCGAGAGAATTGTGGTTCTTGAAGGCGGCGAGACGAGAAATGAGACGATTATGAATTCGATTGCCTACATCGAAAAAGAGGGCAATCTCAATGAAGATACGATCATTGTCACACATGATTCGGTTCGTCCGTTTGTGACGCAGCGGATTCTGGAGGAAAATATCCGCTATGCGAAAGAATACGGTGCCTGCGATACCGCAGTGGCAGCGACCGATACGATCGTGTGCAGCGAGGACAATGTGGTGATCAGCGATATTCCCGAACGCCGCAAAATGTATCAGGGACAGACACCACAGACATTTAAGGCATTGAAACTCCGCCAATTATATGAGGCACTCAGTCCCAAGGAAAAAGAACTTTTGACGGATGCGGCAAAGATTTTTGTTATGAAAGGTGAAAAAGTTCATATCGTAGACGGAGAGGTGTTTAATATCAAGATTACCTATCCTTATGATCTGCGTGTGGCAGAAGCTTTGATCAAAGGGGAAGAAAACAAATCGGAAGGATGAAATTAGACTATGCTGAATGCAGTTTACCGTCTGGTTGCACCCAGACGATTTGAAGTAGAATTTACGGATATTGACCTGACAGCGGGCAATGTGATCGTCAGACCGACGTATTTGTCAATCTGTAATGCCGATCAGAGATATTATCAGGGAAAACGTGCGGAAGATGTTCTGCGTCAGAAATTGCCGATGGCATTGATCCATGAGGGGATTGGACAGGTTGTTTATGATCCGGAAGGAGAATTTCAGGCAGGCGAAAAAGTGGTAATGATCCCAAATACACCGATGAGTGAAGATGAGATCATTGCAGAAAATTATCGAAGAGATTCCAAATTCCGTGCCAGTGGTTTTGACGGCTTTATGCAGGATGTTGTGGATATTCGCAGAGACCGGCTTGTCCGTCTCCCGGAGAATATCAATCCGCTTGTGGCGGCGTTTACGGAAATTGTATCGGTCAGTGTACATGCCCTCAGCCGGTTTGATCGAATTGCGCACAAACGCCGGGAATGTGTCGGCATCTGGGGCGATGGAAATTTGGGTTATATTACTGCCGTATTTTTTAAGGCAATGTTTCCGGATACGAAGTTATGTATCTTTGGGGTAAATCGTGATAAATTGTCAGATTTTACCTTTGCGGATGAGACGTATGTGGTTTCCCGGATTCCGGATGATCTGCAGATCGACCATGCGATTGAATGCGTCGGCGGCGAAGGTTCTCCGAAAGCAATCAATCAGATTATTGATTATATCCGCCCGGAGGGTACGATTGCGATTTTGGGCGTGTCGGAAAACCCGGTTTCAATCAACACCCGCATGATACTGGAAAAAGGACTTCGCATGTTTGGCAGCAGCCGAAGCGGCAGAGAAGATTTTATTAAAACGATTGAATTATATCAATCCAATCCGGAGATACCGGAGTATTTGCAAAATATCGTAGGCGGTGTATTTAAAATTCGTTCGATCGATGATATGCGGAAAGCCTTTGAAGCAGATATACACAAAGAATTTGGAAAAACCATTATGATATGGAGTTAATTGGAGGATATTTATGAGTGGCTTACTTTCAAATAAAAATAAGCGGTTTTTGAAGAAACGATTGAAATTCTGGTGGCAGTGTCTGACCCATCCGATCTTAAATGAGCATTTGATTGTCTTTGAGGCATTCAGTGGCAAACGATGCGGGGGAAATCTTCGAGCCATCTATGAAGAACTGATGGAAGATGAGAGATACCGCGATTTCCGCTTTGTATGGATCGTCAATGATATAGAGGCTCATGCGGATCTGAAGGTGCGCCGTCATACACGTGTCGTAAAAAAGGATTCCCGCTCGGCATTTATCCTTTATGCAAAAGCAAAATACTGGTTTAACAATGTGGCATTGCCAAACTATCTGATTCCGCGTCCGCATCAGGTATATGTTGAAACGTGGCACGGAACGCCGTTAAAGCGTCTCGGAAATGATATTCAGTTTGAGGTGGATCCGAGACAGTCTTTGGCAGAAATGCACAAAAAATATTATATCAAGGGACGCAAGATGGATTATCTCATCTCGCCATCCCGTTTTTACAGCGAAAAGATGATTTCTTCGTTCCGTCTCGATAAGAGTCATAAAGAAGATATCATTTTGGAAACCGGTTATCCGCGAAACGATGCGCTCTTTAAATTTACCGACGAAGATGTCAAACGCATCAAGGAAGAGATCGGAGTGCCGGAAGGCAAGAAAGTGATCCTGTACACACCGACCTGGCGCGACAACCAGTTTAAAAAGGGTGAAGGATTCCAATATAATACAGAACTTGATTTCAATAAACTGATGCAGCAGCTTGGCGACGAATATGTCCTTTTGTTCCGCGCTCACCATCAGATTGGATTCAAAGATGTGGCCAATGATGTGCCGGGTGTGATCGATGTAACGCTGGTGGATGATGTCAATGATCTGTACATCATCAGTGATCTTATGATCACGGACTATTCTTCGACGATGTTTGATTATGGCGACTTGAAGCGTCCGATGGTATTTTATATGTATGATCTCGACGAATATCAGGGCGAGATCCGCGATTTTTATTTTGATATCAACGAGTTGCCGGGTCCGATCGTAAAGACACAGGATGACCTTGTGAATGCAATCTTAGACCAGTTTGCCAACTTCACATACGACGAGAAATACAAAGCCTTTACGGAAAAGTTCAATTACCTTGACGATGCCCATGCGGCACGCCGTGTTATTGAAAAGACGATTAAAACGGATCTTGGGCCGGCATTCCGCTTTTATAAATGGGTCATCCATACGAAGAATGTCATTCGCAAGAGTTTTCGTGACGGCTATATTGCCTTTTCCGGTATGCTCCGTTGTATGGGACTTTGCCGGACAGCAAACAGTAAATTATTGTATTCTTATAAAAATAAGCACAAGGGACAGCGTTGTTTTCTCGTTGGAAACGGGCCGAGTATGCGTCTTTCGGATCTCGAAGGACTCCAGAAAAATGGAGAGATCACCTTTGGCTGTAACCTTGTGACAAAAGCATTTGACCAGACGACATGGCGTCCGGATTATTATTTCCTGATCGACCGCATCTGTGCGAAATTCCAGAGCGAGGAGATTAACGAAGCAATTGGAAATATTCCATTATTTACCAACATCACGACATATAATATCTTCCGCGAGAAACCGAAAAATCCGGTTATTTTGTACAACATCGCAAAAGATAAGTACAAAGTAAAACGTTCTCCGCTGGCATACTATATCCCGTCCGGTTCGACGGTGATGTCATTGATGATCGAGATGGCGGTTTACATGGGATTTTCCGAGATTTATCTGATCGGCTGCGACTGCACCTCGACATTTACCGGAAATACGCATTTTATCAATGGTTATACGGACGACAAATTGAAACAGCGTGATGCCAAAAAGATCGTAGATCGTATGCGTCGTCTTGGTATCCAGAGTGACGATTACGAGAAATATTTTCTCGATGGTTCGCTGAATGCGTACACGCTTTTAAAAGAGCATGCCATCAAACACCATGTGAAGATTTTCAACGCCACCCGAGGGGGCGCATTGGAAGTGTTTGACCGCGTGGATCTGGATAAATTTGTAAAATAATAGTAACTATTCAGGATCAATGTATGGAAATGGGAGCCTGAATAGTTACAAATAATGGCAGGAATGGGGCGCTGCGTGCAGCGCCCTGTGATGGTTTTGGAAGGCTGTGAGCTGCTTGCATGGCATGCGAGGTTCCGGGGCTTTGGAAGACTGTGAGTTTGCAGGATATGCGAGTTTCTGGGGCTTTGATGGCTTGGTGCGGAGTATTGCAGGGGTGTATTGCAGGGGGCAGGGGCGAAATCATTTATTGGAGCGAAATTTGACTTGAAAAATGAAAAATTCGTTTTAGGTCAATGAAAAAAGAACTTGTTTTTGGTCTAAAAAGAGTTTCTTAAAGGCAGACCATAAAACAACTTGTAAGAGTTTGGTCTGGCAAAGGATACTGGCTTTTTAGGTCAAATACAAGAGGTAAAATGTATGACCCAAAGAGGGAAAATGCCACGAGGGTCAAAAGAGTAGTATAAATTTGTTGGTCTAATTACTTGAAAAATTAAATTAAGTCAAAAAGAAAGGAATAAGAATATGAATATCGAAGAAATGTTAGAAATCAGCGACTGTCCGCTGTGTGAAGGCGGCGCATTGTTGGAAGAAGAATGTGGCTGTGGTTATTATGTGATGTGTCTGGAGTGCGGTTGTCACTCGGTGACGATTGATTTCCACTCCGAGGATGAGCGGCTGGAGGCAGCGAAAAGAGCAGTGACACTCTGGAATACCGGCAAGGTGATTTCCAGCAGTCCGGGAGAATGATATGGCAAGAGTAGATGGTCATATTCATATTGAGCGGGGAGAGTACTCATTAGAATGGATTGAACAATTTGTAGACAAGGCAGTAGAGAGGCAGCTGGATGAAATCCGTTTGCTCGAACACTGCTACATATTTGAAGAATTTAGAACGATGTATCGTTCCGTATGTGCTCACAGCAAGTATGTGGATGAGTGGTTTCAAAGAAAAGCCGGAAAGCATAGGCTGCCAGAGTATTTTAAACTGATTGAAAAAGTAAGAAATCAAAAATATCCTGTTACGATAAAGTTTGGACTTGAAATATGTTACTTTAAAGAGCATGAGGCATTTATTGAAAAAATGACGAAAAACAAAGGTTTTGATTTCTTGTTAGGAAGCATTCATTTTGTGGATAATTTCGCTTTTGACCACAAGCCGGAACACTGGATAGGAATCGATGTCGATGGGATATACCATACCTACTTTGAAGATTCCATATTGCTGGCAAAAAGTAAATTGTTTGATGGGATTGGTCATCCGGACGCCATAAAATTGTTTGGTCACCGGTCTTCTTTTTCCCCTTCCGGTTATTATGAGAGATTAGCAAAGGAACTTTCAAATAGTAATATGTATGCAGATCAAAACAGCGGGGCAGCCAGAAGATGTCCCGAAACTTCTTCTTTGGGAATGGAGAGAGAATTACTTCAGGCGTTGAAGAAGAATCATGTGAAAATAATTACTTCATCGGATGCTCATTGCCCGGAAGATGTGGGCGACAAAATTCGGGACTTGGAAAATTGTGTTGTAAATGCTTAGAAATGGAATTGGTTATGGAGGAGAGGGATGTATAGTGAGGAAATGTGAAAAAAGATTATGTTTGGCAACATATAATATTTGGAATAGTGATGAGGGGATGCCTTTTCGGGCCGAGTGCATGTCAAAGGAAATACAAAAGATAAACTCGGATATTTTATGTTTACAAGAGGTAAAAGATAAAACAATGGCTTATGAACTTGCAGATAAACTGGAGATGAGTTGCTATTTTATTAGTTATGGAAATGATGAGGGAGGCATTTGTCTGCTTAGTGCCTATCCAATTATTGAAAAGGAAGATTGGATGTACGTAAATGCGCAATATGCTGCCATTCAGTACAATTTGAAAACATTGGGAATAGTGAATAC
>FR894027.1:0-3851 GCA_000434115.1 Roseburia sp. CAG:309
AGCAAGATATATATTATCAGACGGCAACACTTTTGTCAACACTTTTTTTCATTTTTTTTGAGTTTTTTTCAGTATTTGTTCTAATCCACGAAAATTCGACATTTTTCGTGATTTTCGTGCAGTTCTCACGGATTCTCCCATCGTTATCAGATTGCCTTCCATAGCAAAAGGATATCCAGCCGGTGGTTTCCAGCCAGATATCCCCTCTCTGCATTGGGTTTTATTATAAATTCATTCGGTATGTCGTTTCATTTTCTCCAAACACAAAATCCTCAAAAGGCAGACATTTTCCTGTATCTGCAAATCCGAATTTCGTATGGAGACAAATCGACGCGGTATTGTCTTCCTCAATATAGGCACAAATATACTCGTCACCATTTCCATTTTGCCGAATTCGGTCGATTCCTCTTTGCAGCATGCGGCTGGCGATTCTTTTTCTTCGTTCTGTGGATTTCACGCTCAGATCGCCGAGATACCAGTGACGAACATCTGTGGAACTCCGAATAAAATTGATTCTGCCAATCAATTCATCTCCGCGAAATGCCAGAATCGTAAACCACTTTTTCGCAAAACAGTCCGGCGGTGCAAAGTATTTTTCGAAATGCAGTGCCATCGCCCCATTCTCTCCGGGTGTATACCCACCTTTATATGCCGCAACCTTCAAGTACGTCTCATCACCGGGTAAGTTTTTCTCGTCATAAACTGTCAGCTTCACTTCCCCAAAGGTATCTGTCTCATATATTTTCGTCGGACGCCCCCACGAAAACCGCTCCAGACCAATCTCCCGAAATCCATACTTTTCATAAAAGCCAATGTGGTCGGTGGCAAGATACATTTTATCAAAACCGAGTTTCCCTGCCTCATATCTGGCATGGTTCATAAGCAGCTCGCCATAGTGCCATCCACGGAGGTCAGGTTCTACAAACAGCGTTGTCAGCCACGGGCTCCGCTTGGTCTCATTTTCCACCGGTTCCGCATCACACAACTGATAGAAGCCTTTTATCTCGTCTTCCTGCATGCCTCCCACCATAATCCATGTTTCCGGCAGTCCATTTTCTTTTTGCAGACATTGATTCAATGTATCCTCAAATGCGCCGTATACATCACTCCATTTTTCCTCACAATACGCTTTTGCCGTTTCCGCCCATTGCGGATTCTTTCTTATAGAAATAACTTTCATATTTACCTGCTTTCCTGCAGCCCATTCATTATTGTACAAAACCTTTTTCTTTATTCAGAAAATTTCCGTATAAAGAAAAAAGTGTTCCTGAAACCAGAAACACTTGTATTTATCCTCATATTATATATGCCGACTGCATAAAGCATGATAAAGTGAATGATAGATGTAACTGATTCCATTGTGTAATTTCCTGCTATTGTTCAGATTTTTCATATCATTCACCTGCCTTTCCTATAGGAATTAGTATAACGTACTTTTTCCCGCGTGTCAATCGTCCAATTGAATCCCCTTCAAAAGTCCTGCCAATGATGTCGTTGCCTCCTCATCGGTGTATTCCATCGAAGTTTCTTCCGAATCGTTGACTGCTTCTTCCACTTCCGGCGCGATGTCCTCTGCTTCTTTCATGCTCAAGCGAATTTTTCCGTCTTCGACAGACAACACTTTCACTTTTACTTTCATGCCAAGTTTGACCACTTCTTTTGGCGACTTCAAAAACTTATTGCAGATCTGTGAAATGTGCACCAGTCCGGTAAGTCCGTCTCCAATTTCAACAAAGCATCCGTAAGATTCGATACGCGTGATCGTACCCTCGGTAATAAACCCTTTCTGCAGAGCATTTAATTTCGCGGCATTTTCCTGTGCAAGGCGTTCTTTCGCCACTTCTTTTGCCGAAAGCACAAGGCGGTTTTCGTCTTCGTCCGCCGTGATCACCTGTACCTGCACCTTTTTGCCGACGTAAGACTCCAGATCCTCGACATACTGTGCCGCCAGTTTGGAAGCCGGGATAAACGCACGGATTCCCTCAAGATACGTAATTACACCGGAAGGTACCACTTCTTTGATCTTCACTTCAAAGATAGTATGATTGGCAAGGGCATCCTGCAATGTTTCCCAGGCTGCCACTTCTTTTGCCTGACGTAGGGAGGTGATTGTCTGTCCGGATTCATCTTCATATAAAACGATCACAGTCAGCGTATCTCCGATCCGGATCTCATCCATTGCGTGAAAATCCGGGTCATTGCTCCATTCTTCCTTCGGAATGATTCCGCGGGAATACGATTGCAGATCAAGCGCGATCTCGTCTTCGTCGATTGCCACAACGGTTCCTTTTATCGCCTGTCCCGGGCGGAATTTTACAAAAGAGGCATTGATTTCATCTTCAAAATCTGCCATTGTCAATTTTTCTTCATCCATTTTCTGTCATCCTTTCCAATTCGTCTGCCAATCTGGCGAATTCTTCCAGTCCCAATTTTTCGCCGCGGATTCTTACATCAAATCCCGCCTGTTCAATCGCACGCGCTGCCTGCTCTTTCGTAAAGGAAAGCTCGGCGCTGTTTGCAATTCCATTTTGCAGGGTTTTCCGGCGCTGGTTAAACGAAGCGCGGATCAGGCGGAACATCAATTTTTCATTGTGCACTTCGACCGGAACTCTTGCAAGACAGTCGAGTCGTATGACCGCACTGCCGACATTTGGCCGCGGCATAAAACAGTTCGGTGGCACAAAGGCGGCGATGTATGGTTTGGCATAATATTGAACCGCGAGAGACAGTGCTCCGTAATCTTTTGTCCCCGGTTCTGCTTTCATGCGGTCTGCCACTTCTTTCTGCACCATGACGGTAACATTTGCCAGAGGAACATGGCTTTCAAATAATTCCATAATGATCGGCGTGGTAATGTAATATGGCAGATTTGCCACCACTTTGATCGGCTTGCCGTCATTGTAAGTGTCTGCAATCTGCTGAATGTCCTGTTTTAAAATGTCGCCATGCAGCACTTCCACATTGTCATAAGGCTGCAATGTTTCCTTGAGAATAGGGATCAATTTATCATCAATCTCCACCGCAAGCACCTGTCTTGCATTTTCACAGAGATACTGCGTCAATGTGCCGATCCCCGGTCCGATTTCCAGCACAAAATCGTCCTTTGTGATCTGTGCTGCGTCGACAATTTTATCCAGCACATGCGGATCGATCAAAAAGTTTTGTCCAAATTTTTTCTTAAATTGAAATTCATGCTTTTGAAGCACTTGTATGGTCTCTTTGGGATTGCTTAATTTTTCCATATTCACCTCCTGTTTTTTCCATCCAGACGGTATAACTTTCTGGCATTTTTTTCTGTTTCTTCGATTACTTCCTGCTCGGAAATTCCTTTGATTCCGGCAATTTCGCGTGCCACATAAATTAAGTTTGTGGAATCGTTTCGTTTGCCGCGGTTTGGTTCCGGCGAAAGGTAGGGGCAGTCCGTCTCCAGCACAATACGTGAAAGTGGGATGGCTTCTACCGTCTCTTTCAAACGCCGTCCGTTTTTAAATGTAATCACACCGCCGACTCCGATATAAAATCCCATATCGACATATTCTTTTGCCATCTCTTTGGCATACGAATAGCAATGAATCACGCCGCCACAGTCTGCCGCATGGGTTTCCAAAATCATATCCATCGTATCTTTTGCCGCTTCACGGCTGTGGTATATAATTGGTAAATTTACTTTTTTTGCCAGTTCAATCTGACGGCGGAACCATTTTTTCTGAACTTCCGGCTCCGGCTCTTCCCAGTGATAATCGAGTCCGATCTCCCCGATAGCAACAACTTTTTCGTCGCAGGAAGCATGTTCCAGCCATTCCATATCCGTTTCTGTGAGGGGCGCGGTGTCCGAAGGGTGCACTCCGACC
>FR894027.1:3865-7648 GCA_000434115.1 Roseburia sp. CAG:309
CCGCTGGATAGGCGAACTCATAGCTGTGTGCCAGTTCCATCGCCGCTTTGCTGCTTTTCATGTCAGCGCCCACGCACACAATATTGCCAATTCCATTTTCTTCCAATGACCCAAGAAGGCTTTCACGGTCTTCGTCAAATGCTCTGTCGTCGTAATGACTATGTGTATCAAATATCATATTATTCTTAGAAAAGACAACAGAAGAGAATTCCTCTGTTGCCTTTTATCTCCGTTTTCTTTGTATTCTATTAGCAGATCTCGGCTCCTGCCGGCATCGGTTTTTCCGGTGTCATAAGTGCCAGATTTCCCTCGGCATCTTCTGCACAGAGAAGCATTCCCTCTGACAATACGCCTGCCAGTTTTGCCGGTTTGAGGTTTACAAGAACCATCACTTTTTTACCGACCATCTCTTCTGCACTGTAGTGTGCTTTGATTCCGGATACGATCTGTTTTACTTCGCTTCCGATACGAACCTGGGAGCACAAAAGTTTTCTCGATTTCTTCACTTCCTCGCAGGCAATGATCTCACCCACCTGGAACTGCATTTTCATAAAGTCATCAAATGTGATCTCCGGTTTTGCTTCGATATCAATGACATCCTCCGGTGCCTCAGCTTTTTCTGCTTCTGCTGCCTGAGCCGCTTCTTTTTCATGAATTTTTTTCATAAATTCTTCTTCATCGATTCGCGCAAACAGAATCTCCGGCTTTTCAACTACTTTGGTATCGTTTGGATATTCTCCTGCTTTCAAAGTCTCAAGTTCGCCCTTTGTCGCATTGATCTGAGCAAGGATCTTCTCGCTGGTTTCCGGCATAAAGGAATCCAAAAGAGTCGCTCCGACACGGATACCATCCATCAGATTGTACAAGACGGTAGCCAGACGCGGTTTCTTTTCTTCCTCTTTGGCAAGTGCCCAAGGCATCGTCTCGTCGATATATTTATTACAGCGTTTAAACAAGGTAAAGATTTCCGTAATGGCATCTGCCACACGAAGTTTGTCCATTTTTTCTGTCACTTTGCCCGGTGCCGCATTGATAACAGCTTTCAGTTCATCATCGACAGGCTCGGAAACACCGGCATCTTTAACCACTCCGTCAAAATACTTATTGGACATGGAAATGGTACGATTTACAAGATTTCCCAATGTATTGGCAAGGTCGGAATTCATGCGTTCTACCATTAATTCCCAAGTTACTACACCATCGTTTTCGAATGGCATCTCATGAAGAACGAAATAACGTACAGCATCGACACCAAACTCGTCTACGAGATCATCGGCATACAGTACATTTCCCTTACTCTTACTCATTTTTCCGTCGCCCTGAAGCAGCCAAGGATGTCCAAATACCTGTTTTGGCAGAGGAAGTCCGAGTGCCATAAGCATGATCGGCCAATAAATCGTATGGAAACGCAAAATATCTTTTCCGATCAGATGAAGATCTGCCGGCCAGAATTTGTCAAACATTTCATCGCTGTTTCCGTCCTGATCGTAACCAAGTCCGGTAATGTAGTTACTCAGCGCATCGACCCACACATATACGATGTGGCCCGGATCAAAGTCTACCGGAATGCCCCATTTGAAACTCGTTCTGGAAACACAGAGATCTTGAAGTCCCGGCAAAAGGAAATTGTTCATCATTTCGTTTTTACGCGACTCCGGCTGGATAAATTCCGGATGTGTGTTGATATGTTCGATCAGGCGGTCCTGATATTTGCTTAATTTCAAGAAATACGCTTCTTCTTTCGCCGGCTGGCACTCGCGTCCGCAGTCCGGACATTTGCCATCGACAAGCTGTGACGGCGTGAAGAACGATTCACAAGGAGTACAGTACATTCCTTCGTAATGTCCCTTGTAAATATCTCCCTGCTCATACAATTTCTTAAAGATCTTCTGAACCTGTTTTTCATGTTCTTCATCCGTCGTGCGGATAAAGCGGTCGTAAGAGGTGTTCATCAGATCCCAGATACGTTTGATCTCAGAAGAAACATTGTCAACAAATTCTTTTGGCGTAATGCCTGCTTCTTCTGCCTTCAATTCTATTTTCTGGCCATGTTCGTCCGTTCCGGTCTGGAACCGCACATCATAACCTTGATTTCTTTTATATCGCACGATTGCATCGGCGAGTACAACTTCATACGTATTTCCAATATGAGGTTTTCCCGATGTGTAAGCAATGGCGGTTGTCAGATAATATGGTTTCTTTGCCATTTGTAAGAGCCTCCTTCAATTTTAACTTCCTATCTTTCTATTTTAGTGGGAAATCATGAAATTGTCAACGGTTTCATCACTCCACTCTGTAACATCTCAATTTCTTCTTTGTATGGCGGAATCGGATTTTTCGGATCGTCTTCCGGTTTGATCCACGGCGTTTCCAGTATTTTCGGCACATTGGCAAATCTCTCGTCCGAGACAAAGCGATACAGAGTATCAAATCCGATCGTGCCCAGTCCCACATTTTCATGGCGGTCTTTGTGCGCTCCAAGCGGATTTTTGCTGTCATTAATATGAAATACCGCAATCTGGTCCAGCCCAAGAACTCTGTCAAATTCTTCCAGTACTTCTTCGTAATGATTGACGATATCGTATCCCGCATCATTTACATGGCAGGTGTCAAAGCACACACGGAGGTTTTCCGGATACCGCACGCCGTCATAAATTGCTTTAAGTTCTTCAAAGGAACGACCAATCTCACTTCCTTTTCCTGCCATCGTCTCCAAGGCAATCTTCACTTTCATATCCGGCTTCATTACCATATCCAGTCCTTTGATGATCTGCGCGATACCGGCTTCTTCGCCCGCGCCTACATGGGAACCCGGATGAAGAACGAGTGTCTCGGATCCCATCGCTTCAGTTCTCTCTAATTCTACCGCGAGAAAATCTGTCGCAATCTGAAATGTCTCCGGTTTTACGGTATTTGCAAGATTGATAATATAAGGTGCATGTACGACAAATGTCTCGATTCCATTTTCTTTCATCAGCTCTCTGGCTGCCGGAATATTTAATTCCTCTATTTTCTTTCTTCTTGTATTTTGAGGGGCTCCGGTGTACAGCATAAAGGTATTTGCACCATAAGAAAGGGCGGTCTTCACGGAACCAAGCATCATATCTTTTCCACTCATTCCCACATGGGATCCTAATAAATACATATTTTCCTCCTATCGCAACAATTCAGGACTGAATGTGCGGATGGAGCGTCCTGAATCGTTGCTTTCAAAATTTATTGTTCAAAAAACGCAGTCACAAATTCTTCCAGATAATACTGGTCTGCTGCCGCCATCAGTTCTCGGGCAGAATGCATTGCAAGGATCGGCACTCCCATGTCTACCATTTTCATCGGCAGATATTTGGATGCGATCGATCCCAGTGTGCCTCCCTGAGATACGTCGGAGCGGCTGGCAAATTTCTGATACGGAATGCCTTCGTTTTCAAAAATCATCATTGCGGTCGCCACTGCTTCACTGTCCGTCACATAATTCTGCGCGCTGGAACGTTTGATCACGACCCCTTTTCCCAGCGGATTCGGATTGGTCGGATCGGATTTTTCCGGTTTATTCGGATGAAATCCGTGTGCGACATCAAGTGACAGGGCAAAACCACCTAAAATCGCCGTCTCTGCCTTTTCTTCGGCCACTCCGAGACAGCGGTATATTTTCTTTAACAAGCGGTACAAAAATTCGCTGTCTGCCCCCTGTTTTGTGCGGCTTCCAATCTCTTCGTTGTCAAACAAGGCGATGACATTGATCCCCTTTTCCCGTTTCTGATTCAAAAGCCCCTGTAGGCAGGC
>FR894027.1:7657-9838 GCA_000434115.1 Roseburia sp. CAG:309
ACCCCCTGTAGGCGGCCTCCCCCCGACGTAATGTTGTCCAGCCGCGGGGCAGAGATCATATCTTCCTGAATGCCCAAAACATCTCCGGCATCACAATTGTACAAATATAATTCATAATCTAATATCTCGCTTGCGGATACTTTCAGTTCTCTCGCAAGCAGGGAAAGAAAGAACTCTTTTTCCACTTCGGTTCCATCGACAAAAGCCAGCGGCTCAAGGTCATTCTGACGGTTTAATTCCACCCCTTTATTGACTTCGCGGTTCAGATGAATGGCAAGATTCGGAATCGTAAAAAGCGGACGTTTCATATCCACAATACGCACTTCCGGCTCAAATACATTATCGGATTTGATAACTACTTTTCCCGCCACGGAAAGGGCACGGTCCATCCATGTATTTAAAATAGCACCACCGTACACCTCGACATTTAACTTGCCATATCCTTTAGTGTCTACTTCCGGATTGCTTTTGATATAAAGGCAGGGATGGTCTGTGTGCGCCGCAGCCAGGCGAAGCATCTGGTCTGTCTCCGCCGCCTCTTCTGCCAAAAATTGGCTGCCGATAGAAAATGCAAACAAACTGGAATCCGACTGTGTGACAAGATAGGTCTTGCCGGACTCCAAATCCCAATGCGGTTTCTGCATGGAAAGCACGCAGGCGCCCTCTTCTTCCAATGTTCTTTTTGCCGCTTTTACTGTCGTAAAACTGCATGTCGATACGCCGATCCGATTCAATAAACGATCTGCGGTTTCCTGAACTTCTATATTCATATCCATTTTCCTTTCCCACTTTGTATAATTTCTTTTCTTCCGGTTATACTCTTACTATAACCAAAGATAAAGTTAAAATACTTATCCTCCCCCCTTTTCAAAAAGGGGCCTCTTTCCTACCGGTTGTGCAGGAGAGATGCTCCTTTCGTTATTAGATATTTATAATTCCCAATGACTGAAGCAGCAGGAATAATAGCAGAACCGGTGCCACGAAACGAATCATGACAATATACAATCCTTTTCTGCTGAACTTATATTTTCCATTCTGTGTTACTTCATTGATGATGACATCCGGTTTTACAACCCAGCCGATCAAAATACAAGTAAGCACGGCTACGGACGGCATCAGAATATTGTTACTGATATAATCCATAATATCTAAGATCTGTGCTACGCTTCCATTTGGCAGCGGCAGTTCAAAGTAAAACAAGTTGTAACCGAGGCAGACAATGATTCCACCGATAAATGCATAAATGGTTACAATAATTCCACCTTTCTTTCTCGACCAATGGAACTTATCCATCATACTTGACACGATAGCTTCCATGACTGACACGGAAGATGTCACTGCCGCAAAGAGCACCATCAGGAAAAATGCGACACCGATGGCAATGCCGACACCGCCCATCTGGTCAAATACTTTCGGAAGGGAAACAAACATCAATCCCGGTCCGCCGGACATTCCTTCAATTCCCATAAATACATAGATTGCCGGTACGATCATAAGGCCCGCAAGAAGTGCCACCACGGTATCAAAAATCTCAATCTGGTTGATGGATTTCATCAAATTTACATCTTTTGGCACATAAGAACCATAGGCTACCATAATTCCCATCGCTACACTGATGGAGAAGAACAGCTGCCCCATCGCATCCATAATGATTACAACCCAGTCTTTGAACGTCATTCCGCTGACATCCGGAACGAGATATACTTTTAAACCGTCAAGTCCGGTCCTGGTAACCCCATTCGCATCCGTGAATTTTATCGTCAGCGAATAGACGGAAATTCCAATGATAAGTACCAATAAGATCGGCATGATAAATTTGCTGGCTTTTTCAATTCCTTTATCCACGCCGCAAAGCACGACTGCTGCTGTCGCTCCTAAGAATATCATCATAAAGAAAATCGGTGCATACTGCGATGTAATAAAGTTGCTAAAGAAACTATCCTGCGCCGCATTGTGCGCTTTGGCTGTCGCAAATACAGTGAAATATTTGACAACCCATCCACCGATCACACAGTAATACGGCAAAATGATCGTCGGTACCAGGCAGGCAAGTACGCCTAATTTTCCCCATTTTGGATGAATGGCTGCATACGCGGTAAGCGGGCTCTGCTTGGTCTTTCGCCCGATTGCGATCTCGGTTGTAAGAAGAGCAAACCCAAATGTCAATGCCAATATGATGTA
>FR894027.1:9899-10092 GCA_000434115.1 Roseburia sp. CAG:309
AGGTATGGAAATCTCCAAATATTTCCAAGTCCAACGGCACTCCCTGCTGCCGCCAGTACAAATCCCAGTGTCCCTGTAAAACTCCCTCGTTTTTTCTTTTCCATAAAATCCTCCTGTCCGTGCGTTAATATCTTCTATGATAATGGATTATGGATTATAACGCAAGAGTTTTTTACAAATGTAATACCCGGTC
>FR894028.1:0-6322 GCA_000434115.1 Roseburia sp. CAG:309
AGTAGTAAAGGCGAAGGGACGTTTGAAAGGGTTGATGGAAAAGACAGATAACGGACGTGCCCTTAAGGGAGATTGTGGCATCGGACATACGAGATGGGCGACACATGGCGAACCATCGGAGGTAAATGCACATCCACATGTAAGCGATGATGGAAATGTCGTGGGTGTTCACAACGGAATTATAGAAAATTACCAGGAATTAAAGGCGAAACTCCTGAAAAAGGGGTACACGTTTTATTCTTCGACGGATACGGAAGTGGCAGTGAAACTGGTGGATTATTATTATAAAAAATATGAGCATACGCCGGTGGATGCAATCAACCATGCGATGGTTCGGATCCGCGGTTCTTATGCGCTGGCATTGATGTTTGAGGAGTATCCGGAAGAAATTTATGTGGCGCGGAAAGACAGTCCGATGATCATTGGAGTAGCAGATGGGGATTGCTATATTGCCTCCGATGTACCGGCAATTCTTAAGTATACAAGAAATGTCTATTATATTGGGAATATGGAGATTGGACGATTGGCAGAAGGAAAGGCAACCTTTTACAATCTGGATGGAGATGAGATCGAAAAAGAACTTGTAGAGATCAAATGGGATGCGGAAGCGGCAGAAAAGGGCGGCTTTGAGCATTTTATGATGAAAGAGATCCACGAGCAGCCAAAAGCCATTTTGGATACGATGAATTCGAAGATCAAAGACGGAAAGATCGATCTGTCGGATGTGGGACTGAGCGAGGAAGATATGAAAAAGATCACACAGATTTACATTGTGGCGTGTGGTTCTGCCTATCATACTGGTGTAGTTACGCAGTATGTCATGGAAGATCTGGCAAGAGTGCCGGTTCGTGTGGAACTGGCATCGGAATTCCGGTATCGCAATCCAATTTTAAAGCCGACCGATCTTGTGATCGTAGTGAGTCAGTCGGGGGAGACAGCAGATACGCTGGCGGGACTTCGTCTGGCAAAAGAGCATGGCGTAAAGACACTTGGTATCGTAAATGTCGTCGGATCTTCGATTGCAAGAGAAGCAGACAATGTCTTTTATACCATGGCAGGACCGGAGATTTCAGTAGCGACGACGAAGGCGTACAGTGCACAGCTGATCGCCGGGTATCTGCTGGCTGTCGAATTTGCGTGGGTGCGTGAAAAAATTACGAAAGAGCAGTACGATGCGCTGTTAGCAGAGATGCAGACGCTTCCGGAGAAGATCAATAAGATCATTGAAGACAAAGAGCGGATTCAGTGGTTTGCCGCAAAACAGGCAAACGCCCGCGATATTTTCTTTGTAGGACGTGGCGTGGATTATGCCATCTGTCTGGAAGGAAGTCTGAAATTAAAAGAGATCAGTTATATCCATTCAGAGGCATATGCTGCGGGTGAATTAAAGCATGGAACGATCAGTTTGATCGAGGACAATATATTGGTGATCGGTTCCCTGACACAGGACGATCTGTATGAAAAAACGATAAGCAATATGGTTGAGTGCAAGAGCCGGGGGGCTTCGTTGATGGGCCTTACAAATTTTGGAAACTACTCCATCGAAGATACCGCAGATTTTGTCGTATATGTTCCTAAGACGGATCCGCATTTTGCAGCAAGTCTGGCAGTGATCCCATTGCAGCTGCTGGGATATTATGTATCGGTAGCGCGTGGACTTGACGTAGATAAACCGAGAAATCTGGCAAAAAGCGTAACAGTAGAGTAAATCATATAGTGATGCGAAAGGAAGAGAGAACATGGGAAAGATTACAGTACAGAAAAATGCAGGTGGCATCGAAGGATTGTGTGTCATTGAACCGAAAGTATTTGGTGACAGCCGCGGATATTTTGTAGAGACATATAATAAAAATGATATGCTGGAAGAGGGACTTGATCTGGAATTTGTGCAGGATAATCAGTCTTCTTCTTCCAAAGGAGTTCTTCGAGGACTTCATTTTCAGAAACATTATCCGCAGGGAAAACTTGTACGTGTCACAAAAGGCAGAGTGTTTGATGTGGCAGTAGACCTTCGTAAAGAGAGCAAAACATACGGAAAATGGTTTGGTGTGGAATTAAACGCTGACAATTTTAAACAGTTATATATTCCGAAAGGATTTGCACATGGATTTTTGGTGTTGTCGGAGCTGGCTGAATTTTGTTATAAATGTACGGACTTTTATCATCCGGATGATGAAGGCGGGCTTGCCTGGAATGACCCGGAGATTGGTATAGAATGGCCGGAACTGACCGGAGAATACAACGGAACGGCATCAAACGAAGGATATGCACTTGCGGACGGTACGCCGCTGAATCTGAGTGAGAAAGATAAATTATGGCTTGGCATCAAAGATACCTTTGCTTTTTAGAGGGATTTGGGATGCGGAGAAAAATATATTTTGTTTTGATGCTCATTTGGATGGGAGTGATATTTTGGTTTTCTGCCCAGCCGGCAGAGAAATCGACACAGACGAGTCTCCATGTCGGAAGGCTGGTATGTGGAATCTTTGTAAGAGACTATGAAGAATTGTCAGCAGCGGAGCAGACAACACTTGCAGAAAATATAGAATTTCCGGTCAGAAAGGCAGCGCATGCGTCAGAGTATGCGCTGCTTGGTATATTGATTTTTGGTGTAGTGCGGAAAAAAGAAATGACGAAGAGACAGATGCTCTGCGCCATTGTGATAACTGCGTTGTATGCTGCCAGTGATGAACTGCATCAGCTTTTTGTGCCGGGGCGAAGCTGCCAGCTGCGGGATGTGCTGATTGACACAGCCGGGGCAGTGGCCGGTGTGGGCATCTCATACATTATATTGAGACACTTCCGGAAAAATTAAATGAGCGGTGAAAATAACGAAGCGAGCAATACCGTCATAATTCCGGTAACGGCGATGGCAAGGCTGCTCATAGCACCTTCAATTTCGCCGAGCTCCATCGCTTTGGCGGTTCCAATCGCATGAGAAGAAGAACCAAGGGCAAGTCCTCTTGCAATCGGATGTGTGATGCGGAATATTTTGCAGATGAGTCCGCCAAAAATATTGCCGAGAACTCCGGTAACGACAATTACTGCGACCGTGATCGTGACATAGCCGCCAAGTTCTTCGGATACGCCCATTCCAATCGCGGTAGTGATGGATTTTGGTAAAAGGGTTACATATTCTTTGTGTGACAGGTGAAGGATCTTAGCCAGCACAAATACCGTACAAAGGCTTGTGAGAACGCCGGCGGTGATGCCGAGAAGGACTGCTTTAAAATTGTTTTTTAAAAGCTGCCACTGTTCGTAAAGCGGGATGGCCAGACAGACGGTCGCCGGTGTCAAAAACCAGCTCAGGTAGACGGCACCCTGATTATAAGTATCGTAGTCGATGTCAGCCACAACCAGCACAACGATTGTCAAAAATATCGATATCAATAAAGGGTTAAAGATCCCTAACTTAAATTTCTTCTTTAAAACCATGCCGAGGAGATAGGCGAGCAGACTGATCGTCACTCCGGCAAAAAGGGAAGTATTAAAAAAATCATTCATGAGAAGATGCCTTCTTTCTATCTTTATGCAGAATCCATTGGGTACAGCGGCCTGTCGCAATCATGACGGTGATCAGAGCGGCGACGGTAATAATGCTGACCGGAATCAACACCGGCTGTAAAATATGCCAGGAAGCCATCAGACCGACTCCGGCAGGGATAAACATAACCGGCATGATCTCAATCAAAAACGTGCCTGCTTCCTTCACGGAAGAAAGGGGAACCAGTCCTGATAATAAGCCGATCAGCAGGATTACCATACCATATATACTTGCAGGAATCGAAAAGGGAAGCAGAAATTTTAATGCTTCACCGGCAAAAGAAATGCCAAGAATAATTAAAAATTGTTTTACAAATTTCAAAAAAATCGCTTCTTTCTAAAAAATTATCAATAAGTTGCTAACCTCACTCATTATATACGCATTATTTCCGACTGTCAAATAAAAAAATCATAAAAAACCATAGTATTTCTTGACATTTTCCAAGGTAAAATTTACAATGAAAAAAGTGACAAAAGACAATTAGAATGGAGGATTCAAGTGATCGATTCATTAGTAGAAAAATTAAAGAAAAAGGTAGTATTGGCAGATGGTGCGATGGGGACCTATTTCAGCCAGAAATATATGACGGAGATGGAGGCAGAGGAAGCCAATATCGCAACCCCGGAGCGGATCATTGCCATTCATAAAGAATATATTGAAGCCGGAGCGGAACTGATCCGAACAAATACCTTTGCGGTAAACCACGGGTTATTTGAAGAGGCGGAAAAGCGGAAAGAAGTGATTGAAGCAGCGGTTGCCAATGCGAGAGAGGCAGTGCGTCAGAGCAGAAAAGAAGTCGTGGTCGCTGCGTCAGTGGGACCGATCCGCCAGTCTGCCGAGGAAGAAGATGGGAAAATCTGGAAAGAATATACGCAGATGCTGGATGTGTTTTATGATTTGGGGATCCGTGTCTTCCTATTTGAGACATTTTCCGAGCTACGCTGGCTTCCTAAACTGGCAGAATATTGTAAAAACAGGGAAGAACAAACGATAGTGATCGCTGAATTGGCATTGAACCCGATGGGATATACGCAGCATGGTTTTGGAATAACAGAGATTTTACAGGAACTGACGGCAGATGATAATCTTGATATTGTAGGATTTAATTGTGGTGTAGGTGCGCTTCACATGAAAAAACTTTTGGAAAGACAATATTTTCCAAAAGAATGTCTGCTTAGTGTATTCCCAAATGCCGGATATCAGCAGGAAATGCAGGGAAGAACGCAGGTATTTCATGATACGGCTTATTATGCGGGGCAGATGAAAGCCATTTTGGCATTGGGTGCAAATCTTGTCGGTGGATGTTGCGGAACGACACCGGGACATATCCGTGCGTTGAAAAAGGTGGTACAGAAACAGGAGCAGGTACAGCCGAAAAAAGTGGCAGAAGAATCCGAAAATGTTGATGAGATCAAGGACAATCCGACACCGTTTGTCCGTAAACTGCGGGAAGGCAAAAAAGTATTTGTCGTGGAACTGGATGCTCCGTTTGATGCTTCCAGTGATAAATTCCGCAAAGGGGTATGTGCGTTGCAGGAAAATGGAGTGGATATCATTACCGTATCCGATTCTCCGATGGCACGTTCCAGAGCCGATGCTTCGCTGCTGGCTGTTTATGCAAAAAAATGTGCCGATGTTGAGATCATGCCGCATGTAGCGATGCGCGACCGCAATCTGATTGGACTGCGTTCTGAGATTTTGGGAGCACATGTGAATGGAATCCGCGATTTTCTTGTTATCACAGGAGATCCGGTTGGCAGCAATGACCGTGGAAAGATCACTGGGGTATTCGACGTAAATTCCATTCGTTTTATGGAATATCTGAAACATATGAACGAAGAAGTATTTCAGGAGGAGCCGGTTTATTATGGTGGTGCGCTGAATTATGCCGGGATCAATCCGGCAGCGATCGCGGGACGCATGAAAAAGAAAATGGAAGCGGGCTGCCGGTATTTTCTGACACAGCCAGTCTTTACGGAAGAAGACATCGAACGGATCCGGGAATTAAAGAAAATGACTGGAGCAAAAATCCTCTGTGGGATCATGCCGCTTGTGAGTTACCGTAATGCGATGTTTATGAAAAATGAAATGCCGGGAATCCATGTATCCGATGAGATCGTAAGCCAGTATCAGCCGGATATGACGAAAAAAGATGCCGAAGAAACAGCCGTGAAAATTTCTCTGGAAGTGGCAGAAAAACTGTTGGAAGTGGCAGATGGATTTTATCTGATGACACCTTTTCACCGAGTGGCTCTTGTGAACCGTATTATAGATGGAATACGCAGACTGCTTGGATAAAAGCAGTAATCAAATATCTTTATACTCTAATTCAAGCAGTCGAAAGACTGCTTTTTTCATGTCCGGATGTGCGTGATAAGCATTTAACAACATTCGCTCTTCTTTTGTCAGAATTGCTGCCGCGTCAGATTTCTGCGGTGTTGTGACTGTGTAGCCAAAGGTCTCCAGTATATTTTCAATGTGATAATATCGACATAAAGTCATCAGTGTGTCAGCATTTGGCTGACTGTTCCCATTTTCCCATCCGTAGATTGTTTTTGATTTTGCAGGGATATTCTGGGCATTCAAATAGTCGCTCACTTCGTCCACGGAGAGGTTGTTCAACTTCCGGTAGTAACGCAGTGCGCGTGCAATGTTAGGGTTCTTCATAGGATTTGTAAAACCTCCAATTCACGATATCTAATACCATCATAAAGAATGACAACATACGTGTCAAGAAGAAAAAAATAGAAAAAGGGAAAAATAAATTGACATTATGAG
>FR894028.1:6365-9324 GCA_000434115.1 Roseburia sp. CAG:309
ATAAAAATAGTACGACATAATTCTTAAAAAGCGAGAATGAGGGGACGAAGGATATGAAAATGACAAAGAAGATCTATCGTTATATGGAAATACATCGGATCGATATAGAAAAAGTTTCCAAAAAGACCGGAATTGACAGAAAAATATTTCAAAAAAAGCCGGCTCGGCCATTGAATGCTACGGAACTTTGTGAAGTATGTGCGTATTTAAAAATTCAACCGGAGGAGATTGCAAAAGATGATACATTGTTCTGAGTCGCAGCTGTATTGGTGCGAAGAGTGTAAGATTCCGTTGTATGAACCGGTGTGCGGGTGCTGTGGGGCAAAGGGACGGCAGTTTGTAAAAGATGTCCGTGTAGTATTTCCGGAAGAAAAAGTGCTTCTTGAGATTCTGCTGGGTTTGAAGGCGGGGGAATTAAAGGATAAATCTTTATGGAATGCTGCCGGCAATGTCTATTATCTCGATGGTGTCCGTATGCCGTTGTCCATTCAGCAGCTGCGGGAAATGGATGCCGCGGAGATACGGAAATCCTATGACAAAAACAGGGAGACGATGGACGGTACTTTTTTTAAGCAGATGATAGAACGTTTTGTAAAGGCAAATGCAAACCGCTATCAGGAGATTTCGCAGGAAGCATTGTCCTATATCTGGAACGAGACACAAGGGATAGAGATTGGGGATATGTTTGTTTCTTTTAGTGGCGGAAAAGATTCGACTGTTGTGGCGGATCTTTGTAAGCGTGCGCTGGATGGTCCGGGAAAGAAAATTCTTCACATATTTGGAGATACAACATTGGAATTTCCGATGACGGAAGAATATGTTGCACAATATAAAAAGGAAAATCCGAAGACGCCGATGATCTCCTCCCGAAACAAAGAGAAAGATTTTGAAGAACTTTGTGGGATTGTGGGACCACCAAGCCGGGTGATGCGGTGGTGCTGTACGATATTTAAGACAGGTGCGATCAACCAGAAGATATCGGCATTGTTCCGTGGAAAAAAGCGGATCGTGGCATTTCAGGGAATCCGTCACAGCGAATCCGCGAGCCGGAGCAAATACGAGAGGACGAGCACCAACTCCAAGATTGCAAAGCAGCTGACGTTATGTCCGATCATTGAGTGGTTTGATTTTGATGTGTGGTTGTATCTGATGACAACCGGCATTTCATTTAATTCGGCATATCGTTTGGGATATGCGCGGGTGGGATGTTACTGCTGTCCCAATAACAGTTTGTGGTCTGAATTTTTATCCAGTATTTTTATTCCGGAAAAATATAATGATTTCCAAAATCTGTTAATTGATTTTGCAAAAAAAGTGGGAAAGAAAGATGCAGAGGTATATGTAAAAGAAGGAAAATGGAAGGCAAGGCAGGGAGGAAACGGATTGGATTATGCACGAAAGTCAATTGTTTCTTATGAACCTTGTGTGAAAGAAGAAAATGCCTTTCATTATGATCTGACCAGGCCGGTTACAGAGGAATTGTATGAATTGTTCAAGCCATTTGGCACGTATCAGCCGGAATTGGGAAATAAAAGACTGGGAGAAGCCTGTTTTACAGATGCAGATAATAATATCGTTCTCGTGCTTCAGGGAAGGCAGGGGCAGAACCGATGCAAAGTGATCATACATAACGAATCTGCATTTCATGTAAAAGGAATATCGAAAGTCAGGGAGAAGATCGACTGCCAGATCACCAAGTACCAGATGTGTATGGGATGTAAGGCATGTGAAAGTGTATGCCGGTTTAATGCCATTTCGGTCAGAGAGAAGCCGGATAAATCGACATCTTATACGATCAATGAAGCAAAATGTGTAAAATGTACCGAGTGTGTCAGTCATTTTTCCGTGGGATGTTATATGCGGAAAGTGCTGACGATCAAACGGGAAGATAAGGAAGGAACAACGAATGCGTAAATATCGTTTAAAAGGAAATGGTGGATTTTTTATGCGCGATGGCTGGTTTGCCAAGGGAATGACAGAAGTGTCGGAAAATCCGCGATTATTTGCAAAAGAAAATTATTTCGGAGCGGATGCTCTGGGAGTGGGATGTGCGATGGCAAAATCAATCCGTTATTGGATGACGGTATGTGGACTGGTCAAAGAGGTTCGGGGAATCGGAACCGTTCTTACCGAGATGGGCGAATTGATCGCACAACAGGATCTGTACCTGGAGGATCTGTTTTCGGTATGGCTTTTGCATATCCATGCTGCATCAAGCACCGAAAAGGCGACAATATGGCATTTGTTTTTTGATACCATGCCATTGGGAGAATTTACCAGAGAACAGATGCAGGAAAAATTATATCAGGAATTGCTGCGTTACAGCGGAGAGAGCGAAGTTTCCGAACGTTCTTTTACGGACGACTGCAATACTTTTTTGCGGATGTATGTGGATTCACAGGAAGAAAAGGAAGATCCGGAAGATAAGAAGCGCAGTGTATTTGCCAGACTTCATCTGATTCAGGCGAATTACCGGGGGTATCGCAGAGAGAGGGCCGTGCAGGAACGGCTTCCCAAGGAGATCGTTCTTGTGGTACTGCGCCGGATAATGCACGAAAAACAGGGAGAAAGTATCGAAAATCTGTTGATGTGTGAGCATGGTCCCGGAAAATTATTGTCGCTGGACCGCATTCTGTTGAATGAATATTTGGATGAATTGGAAAATAATGGATATTTGAGAATAAACCGCACGGCAGGACTCGACATGGTGTATCTTTCGGAAGAAGTACCGGAAGAACCGGAGATCATGCGCCGGTATTATGAAAAAAGACCACAGCAGACATATCAGGGGAGGAACCTATGAGACTACAGGAAGTAATCCGAATGGATGAAAAATTTCAGCATTCGATCAATTTAAAACTGGATCAGATGAGAAGGGAGCCGATTGAAAATTATATTCCGACGCAGGCATCCATGAAGATTCTCTGTGAATATCTGGAAGAGTTAACGGGAAAGAAAA
>FR894028.1:9345-13740 GCA_000434115.1 Roseburia sp. CAG:309
AAGAGGCATCGACGATGTTGATCGGTCCTTATGGAAAAGGAAAATCCCATCTGCTGCTCGTTTTGATGTACCTGCTCAATCCGTTTGATAAGAAACTGAGTGCCCGTTTGGCGGAGCGGTTTATGCAGGCGGAGGGAAAAACAGGAAAGAAAATACAGGAATATATGAATCGGGAGAAGAAATATCTGCCGGTTGTAGTGTCCTTTGGCAGTGAATCGCTGGAACAGTCGTATCGAAGGGGACTGTTAAGTGCCTTAAAGCGCTTTGGACTGGACGATTGCATTCCGGACAGTTATTATACGGAGGCGGTTCATACGATACAGACCTGGGAAAACGAGTATCCGGAAACCCATAAAATGTTTTTGAAAAAAACAGGTAAAAATAACGCGGGTGAATTTTTAAAAGAGCTGCAAGCGGAAAATGAACTGGCGATGCAGCAGTTTCAGGAAATTTATCCTTCGCTGACGGCGGGAAGCCGGTTTATGCCAATGATCCAGACCGATATTGCAACATTATATGAAGAAATTCTTGCGCGGATCTGCCGGGAACCCTATAACTATCAGGGAATGGTAGTGATCTTTGATGAATTTAGCAAATTTATGGAAAGCGAGACAAAGGAGCGGGTTTCGAAAGATATGAATCTGGTACAGCAGATGTGTGAACTGGCAAACCAGTCTTCGGATACCGCACGGATGATTCAGATCTTTGTCGCACACAAAAGTATAAAAGAGTACAGCGGATATTTATCCAAAGAAGTGATCAATACGTTTACCGGCGTGGAAGGACGACTTTCCGAGCGGTATTTTGTTACGACACAAAAAGACAATTATGAATTGATCAAGAATATGATCCAAAAGAAATTGTTTGATGAGATTCCGCTGGACTGGAAAGAAATTGCCTCGGAAAACTATGGCGCAGCTGGCTTTGACCGGGATTTTACGAAGGAAGAATTTGAAGATATCATCGTAAAAGGCTGTTATCCGATGCGTCCTTTGACGACATTTCTGCTTTTAAAAGTCAGTGAGAGAGTAGGTCAGAACGAGCGGTCACTTGTGACATTTCTCGCCGGAACAGAAAAAGGAACATTGTCAGATTATGTAAATTCCGGACGGAGCGTGGAGCAATGTATGACACCGGGACGGGTATTTGACTATTTTTCGCCGCTGTTAAAACGTGATCTGTGGAACCGCCGGAGCCATCTGGAGTGGAGTAAGGCAATGATGGCACTTGAGAAAGACCTGACGGAAGAAGAAACCGAGGTTGTAAAAACCATTTGTCTTATGCGGATCGTCGGTCTTTCCGAAAAAATGGAAGCGACGGCACAGACACTTTCACTTGCTCTTGGACGGAAACAAAAAGAAATAAAAGAGTGCCTGCGGGCGTTGGAGAAAAAGGAAGTCGTATTATTTAGGGACAAGTTAAATTCGTATGTACTGCGTCAGAAAATAGATGTGGATCTGGAGGAAAAACTGGCACAATGTGAGCAGGAGATTACCGATTTTTCATTGACGAAAGAATTGGATCAGGTGTTGGGACATCGATATGATCTGCCGAAAAAATACAATCATGTTCATGGGATGACTCGCTTTTTCGATACTATTTTTATGGAGACAGAGCAATTTTTAGAGATGAAGTCTACAGATTGTCTGTATGAAGAAACACTGGGCGGTACCTTTGCCGATGGAAAGATTCTACTGTTACTCGATCCCTATGCACGGTATGAGAAGAGTGTAAAACGGCATTTGAATGTATTGAAAGATGACAAGATCGTTGTGATTTATCCGGAAAGCCCGTTTGAAGCAGAGGGACTTTTACGCCGGATCAAGGGAATTCGCATGATCTTACAACAGGAAGATTATCTGAATCATGATGAAGTGCTAGAGGAAGAACTTTTGATGATGGAGGAGGACTGTCTGTATAAACTCAATTGGATGTTTGAGACGCACTTTGTACCCGGACGGGCAGAGTGTCAGGTGTTTACCAAAATGGAGACAGCGTCAATTACGTTTAATCAGCTTTTGAGTGAAATCTGCGAGCAGTGTTATGGAAAGGTGCCAAGGATCAATCACGAGCTAATCAACCGGCGGTTTGTGTCAGGGCAGATTAAAAAGGCAAGAAAAGAGGTAGTCCGCTGTATCCTTGAACGGGGTGACCTGTATAAAATGGCAGAGGGAAACAGTGCCGAGGCGACAATCTGCCGGGCGACGTTATTTCATACGGGAATGATAGACTGTAATTGGAAACCCGGAATCCTGCATATGATGGATGTGATCCATAAAACGATGTCTGCGGCAGAGGGAAAGCGAGTACCTATGACATCGTTGTATGAAAATCTGTGTGGAGAGAAATTGGGACTTCGCGAGGGGGTTGTGCCGATCTATCTTGCGTATTGTGTCAGCGGATGGGGAAACAATGCTGTTTTCTACGAGGGAAAGCAGGAAATTCCTTTTCAGGCAGAAACGATAGAACTTGTGAATGAACATCCCGAAAAATATGACCTGTATCTCGAACCCGGCAGTTTCAAAAAGGAAGAGTATCTGAAGAAACTGGAAAAGATTTTTCCCCTGCCGGCAGAATATCAAAATCCGGGACAACCGTCTACAAGACTGGAAAAGATTGTAAATGGAATGCTGTACTGGTTTACTCATCTGCCGGCATCAAGCCGTATGGCGACGTATCCGCAGGAGTTGAATCAGAAACTGTGCAGACTGCTTTCGCAAGGGGGCGGGAATCCAAGAGAGCTTATTTTTGAAAAGTTACCATTTTTGATCCCGCAAAAGAAAACCAATGTTAATTATGCTCTTTTTTGTAAAAAAATGGAAGAGGCAAAACGGGAGATCAATTCCTTTTATGAAGATCTGATGAAAGAGCTTCGTCAGGTTACAATGAATTGTCTGGAAGTGACGGATGAGACGATAAAACCGGCACTCAAGGAATGGGCGCGCAGGAAAAAAAGCCAGACAAAGACCGGGGTTCTTACTGCGGCAGCATCGTCGTTACTGGATTATATGATGTCGCTCACTTCGGAATCAGAGGGCGAAGTGATCTCAGGACTTGCCAAACAGATCACGGGAAGATATCCAGAGGATTTCCGGCAGAATACCGTGCAGGAATATGGAAAGGCATTGCAAAATATTTGTAAAGAATTGGAAAATACTGCGGGACAGACAGAAACGGGGGATGCTTGTCATCTTACGTATACGGATCCGCAGGGAAGACGGCTTGACAAATATTTTAAAGAGGTGGAAACGGATTCGGTCATGGTGTTTGCTCAGGCGGCGGTAGAAGATGCCATTTCTGAATTCGGAGAAAGTCTCGAAAAGGAACAAAAGGTTAAAATTTTGCTGGAGTTATTGCAGCAGGAATTGGAGTGATTCTTTGATATATTTGGATAATGCAGCTACAACATATCCGAAACCGGAGAAAGTGACAGAAGTTTATCGGCAATGGGGCTGCGAAAAATGTGTCAATGCCGGCAGAGGGAGTTATCGTCAGGCAGCACAGGCAGAGCAGCAGATCCGGGAAACTCGCGGAAAGCTGGCAGAATATGTCCATGCACTTTGGGAGGAGGATGTGTATTTTACGGCATCGGCGACGATGGCAGCCAATGTGATCTTGCAGGGATTTCCGTGGAAATCCGGTGATGTCGTAGTTGTCTCGCCCTACGAACACAATGCGGTAATGCGTACCCTTCACGCGATGGAAGAGCGGCATGGAATACAGATTAAAGTGCTTCCGGTCAGAACGGATGGGCAGATTGACCTGAAAAAGACAGCAGCTCTCTTTGCACTGGAACAGCCGCGTCTTGTCTGTGTGACGCAGGTAAGCAATGTGACCGGCTATCTGCTCCCCTATGCGGAGATTTTTCGGGAAGCAAAGAAAGCCGGCGCGATGACTTTTCTCGACAGCGCGCAGGGACTTGGTATCTGCCCGGTTCATGTGATCAAAGATAAGATTGATTTTCTGATCTTTGCCGGACACAAAAATCTATATGGCATGTTTGGCACAGGTGGTTTTGTCAATGCCGGACAATTTCCATTGCAGCCGCTGTATTTTGGCGGTACGGGAAGTGATTCCCGCAATTTATTACTCCCGGAAAAAGGAAGCAGCCGTTTCGAGGTGGGAAGTCCGGATATTGCTTCCATCGCAGCATTGGGAAGTGCCGTCGAACTGACCCAAGCCAGTGCGGAAAAAGATCTGCTTCATGAGAGACAATTATTGGAAATTCTGCGCAAGGGGCTGTCAGAGATAGATGGTGTGACACTCTTAGGAACGCAGCCATTGGAGAAGGGTACAGGAATCCTGTCGTTTGTCTGTGACAGATACCGGTCAGAGGAACTGGGGATGATCTTAGACGAAGATTTTGATATTGCGGTGCGAACCGGATATCATTGT
>FR894028.1:13787-14338 GCA_000434115.1 Roseburia sp. CAG:309
CGGAAGTGTGGAGTATGGCGGCACGGTGCGGGTAAGTATGGGGCGTTTTACGACCGAAAGGGATGTGCAGGCGCTGGTAGAAGCAGTTAAGGAACTAATGGAGGAATAGGATATGAAGATAGCAGGATGTGAATATGATTCATTTTTAAAGTTACATGAAAAGGTAAAAACGGATAAATCCAAAAGAATTTATAAAATTCCATATTATCAAAGACCGTATGAATGGGATAATGAGCACATTTTTAAGCTGATTGATGACTTTGATAAAAATAAAAAAATGAGCGAAAACGGTGAGGATTTAGAGTATTTTGCCGGGGCAGTTGTGTTTGTAAACAGTGAGGGAACGGAGTTGGAAATTGTTGATGGACAACAGCGAATTACAACGATGTTTTTACTGAATTGTCTTCGTTTTATTTTGATGCGTGAACGAATGAATGCGGATATACGAACGATTAATACAATCCCGCGTGTGGGGCAGGAAAGTATAGAATTAATCGAAGTAATGGAACAGGTTTTTTGCCTGGATAACCAAAGCAGTATAAAAACGGATA
>FR894029.1:0-727 GCA_000434115.1 Roseburia sp. CAG:309
ATTGGAAGAATTTTATCGGAATATATTTTGTAATCCGAAAATGAAAGAAGCGGAAATAATGCTTTTATCAAGCGCTTTTTTATGGTATTATGGTTTTAGATAGTTGAGTGAAATCATAGTACCATAATTAAACTGGGAGAAACAATAATGAACACAAACATCATAGAATTGAAAAAGGGATTAAATACAGCGTTTATAGATGCGACGGAGAACTCTAATTTAGCATATCGCCCTCAGTTTGTTTACAATGACAATGAAAAGGGACAGAAGGTGTTTTCGGCAATTGAGGATGAATTGCGTCATTGTGATGAATTCGCGATCAGTGTAGCGTTTATTACAAGAGGCGGTATTACGCCGCTTTTGCAGACGTTGAAGGAATTGGAACATAAGGGGATAAAGGGCTGTATTTTGACGACAGATTATTTGTGCTTTAGTGATCCGTCGGCATTGGACACATTGGCAGGTCTCTCCAATGTGCAGCTTCGCATGTATCAAACAGAACGTGCCGGAAGTGGCTTTCATACCAAGGGATATATTTTTCAAAAAGAGGAAGAATATCATTTTATCATAGGAAGTTCGAATCTGACACAAGATGCTTTGACAAAAAATATGGAATGGAATACGAAGATGGTTTCCACCGGTCAGGGTGAAATGATAGAAGATATTGTGACGGAATTTGAGCAGATATGGAATGCAGAAGAGTGTACAAAAGAATATGACGAATTTA
>FR894029.1:783-4581 GCA_000434115.1 Roseburia sp. CAG:309
AATTGTTCGAAAAGATGGTTTCCGAGCAAAAAGAAATTGCGAAAAGGGAATCGGTTCCGTCTATTGAAGCCTATTCTTTAAAACCAAATTCTATGCAGCGGGCGTTTATTTATGAATTGCTGAAACTTATAAAACAGGGAAATGACAGGGCACTTTTGATCTCTGCCACCGGAACCGGAAAAACCTATGCTTCTGCATTTGCGATGCGAGAACTTGGCTTTAAAAGAGTTTTATTTTTAGTACATAGAAATCAAATTGCAAAGCAGGCTAAGAATTCTTTTGAAAAGGTGTTTGGAAGCAAAATACGGGCCGGGATTGTTTCCGGTAATCAGCATGATTACGAAGCGGATTTTGTATTTGCTACGGTTCAGACGTTGAGCAAGATGGAAAATTTACAAAAGTTTCCAAAAGAATATTTTGAAGCATGTATTTATGATGAAGCACATCATACAAGTGCGGAGAGTTTTAAGCGGGTGATGGACTATTTTACCCCGAAATTTACATTGGGAATGACTGCGACGCCGGATAAGCGGGATGACAATGTAGAAGGAAGAAATATTTATGAGATATTTAATCATAATATAGCTTACGAAATTCGTTTGCAGCAAGCGATGGAGGAGGATTTGCTTTGTCCGTTTCATTATTTTGGAATTACCGATCTTCATATGATTTCGGATGAGGGGAAAACCAAGGAAGAACAGTTGGAAAACTTCCGATATCTTACAAGCGATGAGCGTGTTAAGTATGTTATGGATCAGGCAAAATATTTTGGATATTCCGGAGAACGTGTGAAAGGCTTGATCTTTTGCAGCCGTATTGAAGAGGCAAGGGAACTGTCCCGCAAATTTAATGAACATGGCTGGAGAACGATGGCATTAAGCGGGGCGGATTCCGAAGAGGAGAGAGCACGTGCGATTGAACGCTTGACGATGGATGTGCAGTCGGAAGACGATGACTACCTTGATTATTTGATTACCGTTGATATTTTTTCGGAAGGAACCGATATTGTTGAAGTAAATCAAGTAATTATGCTTCGCCCAACTCAATCGCCGATCGTATTTATTCAGCAGTTGGGGCGTGGCCTCCGAAAAGCAGAGGGGAAGGAATATGTTGTAATTCTCGATTTTATTGGAAATTATAAAAATAATTTCATGATTCCAATTGCACTATCCGGAGACAGAAGCTATAATAAAGATAATATCCGAAGATATTTGAGGGAAGGCGGCCGCGTTATTCCCGGTGCAAGTACGATTCATTTTGATGAGATCAGCAGAAAGAAAATATATGAATCCATCGATGGCTTAAGGACGACAAAGAAAATGTTGTCTGCAAAATATTTTGAGGTAAAAGACCGACTTGGGAAAATCCCAAGTATAGTCGATTTTTATACGCAGGGGGAAGTCGATCCTTTACTTTTGATTCAATACGCAGGAAATTATTATCATTTTTTGAAAATGATTGATAAGGAGTATAGCGGAGAAATGACGGACAGGGAAGAAGCCTGTCTGGAATTTGTATCCCAGAATCTGGCAAATGGAAAACGTATTTATGAACTTATTATGCTGCAGCAATTATTGCAAGAGGGAAGATTTAATAAGAAACAGATGGAGATAAAATTACGGCAGGATTATAATATGGAAATGTCTGAAAAATCGTTTGAGTCTGCTGTTCATGTTCTTGAAGGAGAATTTATTAATACGCAGTCTGAACGAAAAAAATACAGTCAATTAGATATACTGACAGAAGAAAAAGATCAATTTATCTCTCGGACATTTTTATATTATGTGAGAATCCGGGGATCCGAATTTATCCGGCAAATGAAAGATATAGTAGAACTTGGAATTCGAAGATATAGTGAAGTATACCAAAAAGAGATGGATGATCTTGGACTGTCATTGTATCAAAAATATTCACGTAAGGACATATGCCGTTTGTTGAATTGGGAAAAGGATGAAAGTTCGACTGTTTATGGTTATAAGATTAAATATGATACATGTCCGATTTTTGTGACGTATCACAAAAAAGAAGATATTGCAAAGAGTACAATGTATGAAGATGCATTTGTAAATAATCAGATTTTTAGCTGGATGACTCGGAGCCGTGTGTCATTGGATAGTGTAGAATCACAAAAATTGATTCATGCTGCGGAAAGTGGCCTGAAAGTTCTTTTGTTCATCAAGAAAAGCGATGGAGAAGGAACGGATTTCTATTATATGGGACAAGTGACACCGGCTGCTTGGGAGCAGACCCGGATTCAGGATGACAAAGGAAGATTTCTTCCCATTATGAATTTTCAACTTCAAATGAGTCATCCGGTGAGAGAAGATATTTATCAGTATTTTGTGAATGAATAGAGGTACGATATGAAGACGATACGTGTAGTGGCGGCGGTTATAGAAGCTGTCGATGAACAAGGAAAAGAAATACTTTTTGCTACCCAAAGAGGGTACGGAGATATGAAAGGCGGCTGGGAATTCCCCGGTGGAAAAATTGAGCCGGGAGAAACGCCGCAAGAGGCACTCAAACGAGAAATACAGGAAGAACTTGATACCAAAATCAAGGTGGGAAGTCTTATTGATACGATAGAATATGATTATCCTACGTTCCATTTGTCGATGGATTGTTTTTTGGCAGAAATTGAGTCAGGGAACTTGGTGTTGAAAGAGCATGAGGCGGCAAGATGGCTGACAAAAGAAGAATTGGATTCTGTTGATTGGCTGCCTGCGGATGTGCTGTTGATTGATACATTGAAGCAAAGTAAATTTATAACCCCAGAAAAGGAAGTGTGATATGAGAAAAAAATTAAGTGTATTATTATTGATTTTAGTGTTAATTATGAACCAAGCTGCTCCAATGGGCATTAAGGCGGCGGATGCAGCAGATGAAGTTAAGGTTTATGTGGAAAATGGAGAAGGCAGTCTTACGGAAGGTGACGGAACCGCCCAAAGACCGTATCAAAATATACGTACGGCCTTGAAGCAGATTCAGACGGGACAGACACTTGTACTTGTGGGTGAAGTCTCTTATACCAAATACGAGACGTACGAAGACGGATCTCCGAAACCATTATTTATTGATAAAGATATCACGATTGTTGGTTCAGATACGTCAGCAGGTTTGAAAATACGCGGTATGATTCAGCTGGGAGCGGATGTTACGTTTCGTGATATGTGTCTGCAAATGGTGCCGCAGGCAGGGAATGCACGTGGGACAACAATTTATGCGGCGGGACATACGCTGGTGTTGGATGCGGTAGATACGAGAGTAGGAACCAGTACATTGCAGGACGATGCGAGGCCATTGATCAGCGGTGGCGCGTACCAAGGAGAGGAAGGAAAGAGGGGAAGCCACACAACGATTAAAGTGGTCAATCCCATATCCCAGACTAAGATAGCCGCAATTTATGCAGGAGATTATTATCGCGATTCCGAACAAGACAAAGTGGATATAGAACTGGATTCCAAATTGGTAGACACGGAGATTCACGCAGCGGGTGCTGATGGTCATACATTGACAGGAAATGTAAATGTTACACTGGGAAAAAATAGTAATGTAACGGATTTTGACAAGACGGATCTGATAGGTGAGTTGAATGTTAATGTGAAAGCGGGGGCTCATATTGATACCTTGTCATTTTCCGATATCAATAATCTCACGATGGCAGAAAAGTCGCGGATCACGCTTCCTAAGGAGGCGGATTTTAACGTAAAGAACGTCTTTTGTGAGAAAAATGCAGTGCTTGATCTCAGACAAATGTCAACGAATCCGAGTGTTGCAAACAATTTTACCGGTGTAACG
>FR894030.1:0-8206 GCA_000434115.1 Roseburia sp. CAG:309
TGCCGGTGGTGCCAGTGTGGATGTTTTTGTGGAAGAAACTCCGGAAAAACGGAGCGGAACGCCGGTGGAAATATGTCTTTCGGGACTTTGCGGCGGGCATTCGGGTACCGAGATTGCCAAACACCCTGCCAATGCATCAATTCTTTTGGGACGTCTGTTGCAGGGCGTACAGGATGATATTTATCTGAAAACAATAACCGGTGGTGATAAGGACAATGTCATTACCGCAAAAGCCACGGCAACGATTCTCTGTACCGGAGATGCGTCCGCTGTGTGTGAATGTTTACAGCAGAGAAAGGAGCAGTTGTGTCAGGAATTTGTGGCAGCAGAACCTGATCTTACGGTCGAGGTTGTTCCGGGAGAAGAAAAGGAAATGGAAGTATTTTCCAGCTGTTTTACCAAACAACTGTTAGATTATCTGAACCTTACGATTACCGGGGTACAGGTAATGAGTGCCCAGGTTCCGGGAATGGTGGAAAGTTCGCTGAATCTTGGTATCGTAAAGACGGAACTTGGAAAGATTCATCTGGCTTATTCGGTACGAAGCCAGAAGGAGACGTATAAAGATTATATGATCTCGCAGATCAGAGCACTTGTTTCGCACATCTTTGTCGGCGAAACAAAGGCAGAAGCCGTTGTGCGCGGAGAATATCCGGCGTGGGATTACAAAGAAGATTCGGTGCTTCGTGAAGTGATGACTTCCTGCTATGAAAAACGGTTTGGGGAAGACCCGCGTGTCGAGGGCATTCATGCCGGTTTGGAATGCGGGATCCTGTTGCAGAAACTGCCAAACCTTGACATTGTTTCGATGGGACCGGAGATTCGAGACATTCATACCGTAAAGGAACGGCTTTCGATTTCATCGGCAAAACGGAACTATGATTATCTGCTGGATGTGTTAGCGGCACTGGCAGCGATTAAATAGGAGTGCAATACCTCCGGATTGGAGCAAGGATGGAAAAATTTACAATTTTAGGAAAAGAACTTGCCTATCATGGTAAGATCATAGATTTTTACAAATTGAAACTGCGGACTCCGGCGGGACATGAAGTTTCCTGGGATCACATTGAACATAAAGGAGCTTCCGCAGTTCTGCCAATTGATGCCGAGGGAAAAGTGCTTACAGTGACACAGTACCGCGGGGCAATTGATGATATTATGATTGAGATTCCGGCTGGTGGACGTGACAGTGTAGAGGAAGATTTTGCGGTGTGTGCGGCAAGAGAACTGGAAGAAGAGACCGGATTCCGCGCAGGAAGTCTGGAACATCTTGTGGATATCCATACGGCAGCTGCGTATACGAGTGAAAAGATTGCGGTTTATGTGGCAAAAGATCTGATCCCGAGCCGACAGCATCTGGATGAAGATGAATTTGTGGACATTCGCAGATATACGTTTGAAGAACTCAATGATATGATCTTTTCAGGAAAGATTACAGATTCCAAGACGATTGCCGCAGTAATGGCGTATCAGACAAAACAGAGACAGTAATTACGGTACTAAATTTCCTTTTCCTGTCATAGGATGTTATAAAGGACAGGCAAAGGGAGGCGGCGTATGGCGTTGTTTGAATTTATAAAAGACCGGAAAAGAAAGGCAGTTTTGTTTTTCCTGACCGGTTTTTTTAGTGGCGGCATTCTCTATTTTTTGTGTAAAGAGGCGGCAGCAGACATGTATGAGGAATTATGGCAGAATATAAAGAACTGGATGCAGGAGGAAGTTCCATTTTTTTCCAATTTTTTATATGTATTGTGGAAACGGGGAAAAGTGGCACTTATTATTTTTCTGGCAGGCAATACCCGATGGAACAAAAATGTATTCCGGGCATTTGTTGTCTGGGAGGGGGCAAAAGCCGGATTTCTTATGACTATTTTCTGCCACAGTATGGGAATCCGTGGCTTTTTCAGCTGTGTGGCAATGGGAATCCCGCATATGTTTCTTCTGGTGCCGGCATATGTGATCTTTTTTTATGGATGTCTGGAGAAGAAGAGAAAGTACAAAAATGCGATTACAGCGGGCTTTTTTGTTATGATCCTGCTTGGATGTGCCGTGCAGGCGGCGGTGGGACAAAAAGTGATACACGTTTTGCAATCGTTCACATTTTGGTAACATAAAGATAGTACAATAAGAAAGTCAGGCTGGGGACAGCCTGCGTGATGATAAATCCGATTTAAGGAGGTTAAGGTTTTGATTGAAGTAACAAATTTGGTAAAGCGGTATGGCGACAGGAATGTTGTTGATAATCTGAGCTTTACGGTAGACAAAGGGCAGATTGTAGGTTTTCTGGGACCAAATGGTGCAGGTAAATCCACGACCATGAACATAATTACCGGCTATATATCTGCGACAAGCGGAACAGTAAAAGTAAATGGGTATGATATCTATGATGACCCGGAAAAGGCAAAAGCGTGCATCGGATATCTTCCGGAGCAGCCTCCTGTATATCCGGATATGAAAGTAAGAGAATATCTTAATTTTGTGGCAGATCTGAAAAAAGTAAAAGCTTCCGAAAAAGATAAAAAACTTCGCTATGTTATGAAATCTACGAAGATTATGGATGTATCCGAACGACTGATCAAGCATTTGTCCAAAGGATACAAACAACGTGTGGGGCTTGCCGGCGCAATGCTTGGTGATCCGGAAATTCTGATCTTAGACGAGCCTACGGTAGGTCTGGATCCGAAGCAGATTATAGAGATCCGTAACCTGATCATGGAACTCAGTAAAAATCATACGATTCTTCTGAGTTCGCATATTATGCAGGAAGTAAGTGCGGTATGTAACCAGATCATCATTATCAATCAGGGGCAGCTGATCCTGTATGATAAACCGGAAAATATTTCCAATCATATTGCACAGACCAATGATCTTACATTGACAATAAAAGGAAATAAGGATCTTATCAGGAGCATTATTGATTCGTTCGAAGAAGTGATCGAGTCGAAGATTCTTGGTACGGATACGAAAGAAGTTTATCAGGTGGAATTGTCTACTTCGATCGAGGATGACATCCGCGAGGCACTGTTCTATAAACTGGCAGATGCAAAATGTCCGATCCTTGAATTGAACCATAAAGTACCGACTCTGGAAGAAGTATTCCTTCGTCTGACCGGAGATGGTACGAAGCAGTATGGCGGAAAAATGAGCAAAGAAGAGAAGAAAAAAATGAGACAAAAACTTGCAAAGCGCGATGAAGCTGTGGAAAAGGAAATCGCAGACGAAGAAGATCGTGCAGAGCAGATGGAAGAAAAGGAGGAACAATAACATGCTTGCAGTTTATAAAAAGGAGTTAAAATCCTATTTTACCTCTGTGATCGGATGGGTATTTATTGCTTTCTTTCTGATTTTGGTTGGTTTGTATTTTATGGTATACAATCTGATGAATGGATATACGGATTTTTCACCGGTATTCAGCGGTGTGGAACTGTTCTTTATCCTGCTTTTGGTGCCGGTTCTTACGATGCGTATTATCGCTGAGGAAAACCGCCAGAAGACGGATCAGCTGCTGTATACGTCTCCGGTATCGATCACAAAGATCATTCTCGGAAAATATCTGGCACTGATCACGTTGTTCGGCATCGCCATGCTTGTTGTATGCCTGTATCCGTTGATCTTATCGGGACTTGTAAAACAGGTGGCGACGGGTACGGAGGCTGTTGATTTTGCCATCGCCTATGGAAGCATATTAGGTTTCTTCCTTTTGGGAGCGGCATATATCGCGATTGGTATGTTTATCTCTTCATTGACAGAGAGTCAGGTGATCGCGGCAGTAGCATCGGGTGTTATCATGATTTTTACGTATCTTATGACAAGCCTTGCCGGTTTACTTCCTTCCGGACATACGTTTGTATTTTGGTTCCTTGCTGTCCTCATTCTGGTTCTTTCCGTAGGACTGTATTATTGGATTCACAATGGCTGGCTGGCAGGAATTATTGGTGTGCTGGCAGAAGCTGCTTTGGTTATTCTGTTTCTTTTAAAGACAGAGAGTTTTGATGGTTTGATTGGTAATGTACTTAGTCAGATTTCTATCACAGACCGTTATCAGAATTTTACGTATGGTATTTTTGATGTAAGCGCTTTGGTTTACTATATCAGCGTCGCATTTTTGTTTGTATTTATTACCATTCAAAGAATTAAAAAGAAACGTTTTAATTAAGGACGCTTCGGATTGGAGGAAACATGAAAGGCATAAAAAATAGTTTTAAAAGCCGTAAGTTTAAGATGGGCGGCTACCAGACTCTGATCATGGTAATCGTGATCATCCTTGTTATAGGATTGAATCTGGTCGTAAATAAAATGAATATTACCGTGGACCTGAGCAGCCAGAAAATGTTTACGCTGACCAGCGACACGACAAATCTTGTAGATAAGATTAAGGATAAAGTTACATTGTATTATATGTGCCAGGATGGAAGTGAAATGACACAGATTGAAAAAGTAGTGGACAATTACGATGGACTTGGCACCATTAAAGTGGTAAAAAAGGACCCGGTAGTTTATCCAAATTTTTCCAAAACTTATACAGACGAAGAGATTCAAAGTAATGATATCATCGTAGTCAATGAGACAAATGGTAAGAGTAAGCTGGTAAGCCAGTCGGATATGCTTGTGTCGGAGATGGATTATCAGACAATGTCACAAAAAGTTACTACTTTAGATGCAGAAGGACAGATTACAGCAGCAATCCAGAGTGTGACATCCGCAAATGCAACAACTCTTTATTATACGTCCGGTCACAGCGAACAGGAATTGGATACGACATTTAAAGATGTTTTGAATAAATCCAATATTGATATGAAAGAACTTGCGACAGAATCTGCAGAAAGTGTACCGGATGACTGCAATATTCTTTTGATCAACGGACCACAGTATGATTTTACGGAAGCAGAGTATAATGTGTTGTCAAGTTATTTGAAGGAAGGCGGAAAGGCCATGTTTTTCCTCTATCCTACGACAACTGAAAAAATGACATATTTTTACAAACTTCTTTCGGATTATGGTGTCAATGTAGCAGACGGATATATTATTGATTCCAAAGGTTCGTATTCACCCCAGTATCCAATGTATCTGACTCCAACCATGGAAGACAGTGATCTGACAAGTGGTCTTGCGGATACACAGAAAGTTGTTATCCCAATCTGTAAGGGTATGACGGTGCAGAGTGATGTAAGAAGTACATTGACGGTAGAAAATATGATGTCTACGACAGATGGTGCGTATGCAAAGACAAATATCAAGTCACAGACGGTGGACAAAGAAGATGGCGATGTCAACGGACCATTTAGTGTCGCTCTTTCTGTAAAAGATTCTTATGCAGAAAAGACGAAAGGAACGGGGCATGCTACGGAAATCGTAGTATTTGGTTCGGTTAGTTTTGAAACATCTTCGTTTTTGGAGACAAACCAGTTTGGTAACCGTACGGTTCTGTTAAATTCTCTGTCGTATCTGGCCGGACAGGACACAACGACCCTTGCGATTCCGACAAGAAGCTTGCAGCAGGAAAGTGTACAGATTCAGGAAAGTGACCGAATCTTCTTTACGGTTCTGCTTGTAGTGATCATTCCGTTGATTCTTCTTGGAAGCGGGTTGTTTATCTGGATCAAAAGGAGGAAGAACTGATGAGCAAAGGAAAAAAGCAGTTACTTACGGTGATTGGTTTGCTTCTTTTGCTGGCAGCGATGGTCTGTGCGTATGTTTTTGTCCCGAAGGGTGAAAGTGATACGTCGGACGAAGACGGGACGAAGGATACGGCAGCGAACACGGTAGAAGTGATCAATATTGAAAAAGACAATGTGTCGGAGATTTCTATCACGTTGGGGGCAATTACAGACGGAAAGAAACAAACGAAGATTCATCTGAAAAAAGAGGGAGATTCCTGGAAGTTTGCAGATGATGCATCGATTCCTGTTGATTCGGACCAGGTAGACAGTTTGATCGGAAGTATCAGCCCGGTAAAGGCATCACAGAAGATTCAGACAGCAGATACTTCTCTTTCAGATTACGGTCTGGAAATCCCGGAGCAGGCGGTAACGTTTACTACAACGGATGGACAGACATATACGTTTAAGTTTGGTTCCAGTGTGCCGGATAACGGCGGAAAATATGGCGTTTATGGAGATGACGCACAGGTGTATGTCTTTACGGAGACATTCTGCGATAAGTTTGATATCACGAAAAACAGCCTGATTCAGAAAGATACGATTGATACGATCGATTCCGAATATCTGACTTCGATTGAAGTAAAGAATAAGGGCGTTTCGACGTTTAAAGCGGAAGTGGTACCGGACGACGAAAAAATCGATGCGTACACAAACTGGATTATTTCGAAGCCATATAAGAAGGCATTGGCGGGATCTTCCACCAATGACTGGACGACGCTGCAGGATTCCTTTACGGAGGTTACTCTAGGCGACCTGGTAGAATATGGAAGTAAAAATCTCAAAAAGTACGGTCTGACAGATGCGGATCCGGCAGGAGAGATCGAGGTCAAATATTTTGCCGTACCGGATGGTTACACGATGCCGACTGCGACGGAAGCACCGTCTGACAGTTCTTCCCGTACCACCGGGGAAAACAACATCAAAAACAAGGCCAATCTGGTGCCGGAGAAAGACCGCATCAACAAAGGATACACCTTGCTTGTCGGTAATAAGACAGAAGATGGAAAAAATTTCTATGTACGCCTGAAAGACAACCACAATGTATACTTGATGGCGAAAGATACACTGGAGTCAATGCTGACGGTCGATGCGTACACGTATATGGATCACAGTATTTATTCCACACTGGCAACGGACATCAATGGATACGATGTTACAATCGGCGATCAGACGATTTCTGTAACCCGTACTTCGACCGGCAAGAAGAATTCCGCCGGCAAGGAAACCAATATTTGGACGGTCAATGGCAAAGAAGTACCGGATGACAAGGAAGACGATTTCCTTTCTCCGTACTCCAAAGCCTACCTCCTTGAATTTTCCTCGTTTGCGAAAAAGGACGTGAAACCGGCAAGTGACAAACCGGTATTAAAGATCGTATACCACGAGGCAAACCGCGACGTGACAGTGACTTACCGCCCATATGACGGTACAAATTTCTACCGCGTTGACAAAAACGGAATGGATTATTTCCTTGTCGATAAATTGTCGGTAGATGCGGTGATTGAAGCATTTAAGACATTACCGGATGTAGTGAAATAAAGTGAAAAGTGAGGGCAGCCTGCCGGACAATGAAAATTGCCCGGCAGGCTGTTTTTGTATGCAAGTCGTGGGGGAAGTGTGATTTGTGGAGGCGGTCATGCCATGAGAGGGGAGAAGGGAAATGGCATGACCTGTGGGGAGGGAGGCAGCCAATTCGCGAGAAGTCGTCTAACAAGGTTGCTTTTAAAAGAGGATAAGTGAATAGGTGTAATTATTGGCACGATCAGGTGGAAATCTGGGAGTGTTTTTGGTATAATAGGCAATATTAAAACATTTGAGGAGAAGAGATATGGTTCGCAGTTTACTTAGTACAACGGAGAATACCAGAGACTTAGGCGGATATATAACAAGAACAGGGAAACAGACAAGATACGAGAGTATCCTGCGTAGTGATGTTCAGAATTATCCGAGTGAGGAAGATATTGAATTTTTAAAAACAAAGAATGTAACAACGATTATTGATATGCGTGGGCAAAAGGATGTAGATAGAAAGCCGAGCGGCTTCGCGGATAGAAATGACTTTGTGTATTATAATTTTCAAATTAGCGAAGGCAGTGGTGTACCGGAATCGGTGGAGGCTGTGCCTATAAGCTATATGAGTATTGCAAGAGCAAAGGAAATACCGAATGTATTTAAATGTATAGCAAATGCTAAGACAGGCGTAATGTTTAATTGTACAGCGGGCAAGGACAGAACAGGTGTGGTTTCTGCGATTTTATTACTACATGTTGGTGTGTGTGATGAAGATATTGTAGAGAATTATGTATTGACTAAGGAGTATGGGAAAGGACGCTTGGAATTAATACATAAGAATTTTCCGGAACTGGATATGAATATAGTAACGCCTTGCAAAATGTTTATGGAACAGTTTTTAAGATTGTTTCGAGCGGAATATGGCGATACCGATAAATATTTTAGAATGATCGGACTTAATGATGAAGAAATCAAGGCATTAAGGAATAAATTGTAGAAAGCAGATGTCTTAAACTTATACTATGTCATGCAAG
>FR894030.1:8329-26125 GCA_000434115.1 Roseburia sp. CAG:309
AAAACTGTAAATGTTTTTTTAAAGAAGTAAAGAAAAACCCCTTGACATTTCTATTTTCTAAGTGTATACTAACTGTATCATCACAAATAGTACAGTTGGTACAGATGGTACAGTTCCTTGGAAAGGGAGGTGACGATATGATTGAAATAAATCCGACGAGCAGCCAGCCAATCTTTGAGCAGATCATTGCACAGATAAAGATGGCGGTGCTGAAGGGACTTTTAAAACCGGGGGACAGCATTCCGTCGGTTCGGAAGATGGCACTTTCGCTGTCTGTGACGCCGGGGACGGTGGCAAAAGCATATGGCGAGCTGGAGCGGCAGCAAGTGATCGTGACAATTCGCGGAAAAGGTGCTTATATCGCGGAGACAGGAAAGATACAGCCGTCGGAGAGGCAGAAAGAGCAGGGAAAACAGAAACTAAAAGAAGCCTGTGTAGAAATGATATATCTGGGTTTTTCCAAAAAAGAGATTGTGAAGATGGTGGAAGAACTGTATGAGACAGCGACTTCGTAAAGAAAGGAAGGGGAAACGATGTTAGAGGTAAAACATGTGACGAAATCATATACCAGAGGGGGAACACCTGCGATTGAAGATATCTCATTTCAGGTGGAACCGGGAAAGATACACGGATTGATCGGACCAAATGGTTCCGGAAAGACGACATTGATCAAGTGTATCACAGGAATCCTGTCAACCGATGAAGGAGAGATTTTGCTGGATGGAGAAAAAATCTACGACAATCCGGTGGCAAAGGAAAAGATAGGGTACGTGGCAGATAATTGTAATTTTTTCCTGAATTACAAAGTAAAGGACATGATTAAATTTTATCAGGGCATGTACGGAAAATTTGAGGAAGAAGAATTTCATAAGTTAAATGAAATGTTTCAGATCCCATTGACAAGGAGAGTGGGGCATCTGTCAAAAGGACAGAAAATGCGGCTTTCTTTTATGCTGAATATGGCGATGAAGCCGGAACTGCTTGTGATGGATGAGCCGACTTCCGGACTGGATGCGATGGCAAAAGCGGATCTTTTGGAGCAGGTGATCGCCAAAGTAGATTATGATGAGACGGCGGTGATCATTTCGACCCATCATTTGCATGAACTGGAAAAAATATGTGATACGGTGACGATGATGAACATTGGTGGAATCCAGTATCAGGGAGAACTAGATGACGTGAAAGACAATATTCAGAAATATCAGGTGGTATTTAAGGGAGGTATTCCGGAGGGAGTACTTGGCAGTGAAAATATAGTCAATTATTCCAATATAGGAAGCGTTTATACCTTTTTATGGCATGGGTCGGAAGATGCAATCGCTTATTTTATGGATAGAGGAGCAGATCTGGCAGAGCAGACCGAGATTTCTTTGGAAGAAGTCTTTATCTATTCGAATCGAAGGAGGAGAGAAAAATGAGGAATCAATATCGTACGTATATGAAACGTGAGATCAAGAAAACATACCCGCTTCTTATATTGGGAATCTTGTTTCTGGTATTTATGGGAATAACTGCGACAAGTATGACAAAGGGTCGTTATGAAGGCGCATTGCTTGAAATGTCGGACCATTTTAGTGAACATATGGCAATGGAAATGGGAGAGACCGTAAATCTTTTTATAAATGCGGTATTTGGAGGATCTTTCTCTGCTTTTTATACGATGGCGATCCTTGTATTTGTCGTAATGCTTTTGCAGCAGACATTTTTGCATGAGAATCGGAGCGGGATTGCTGACTTTTTACAGGTTTTGCCACTTCGTGAACGGGATAAAGTGATTCTGAAACTGATCAATGCCCATGTGGCAATTGCCATTTATACACTTTCCTTTGGAGTTATTTACTCTCTTTGCTGTTTGAGTGTCAATGGCAGTCTGCAAAAAGTGTCAGAGTTATACAACAAATCCTATCATCAGATCAATCCGTATGGGATGATCTGGCAGAGTGTACTTTTACAATTTTTGGGAATCAGCGCAATTTATCTGGTGTTATTTTTGACAATTATGTGCATTCATAACCGCTTTCTGTCGTATGCGGTCGGAATCGGTTTATTGATCAGTCCGGCAGCGTTTAGTCTGTGGTATGACGATATCCTTTGTTACGGACAGGACAGGGGGCTGCTCATAAGATATTTTCTTCCGTGCTATTTTTTCCCGGAAACAACGTATGTGGATGCGTCAAATGGAATGAGCTATACATTGATCCAGTGGGAGGGCGGCTATAAAGAACACATTTTTCTTTACCTTGGTATCATTGTAGTGGCGGCAGCGTTGATCGTACTTGCTGTTTCCCAAAAATGGCATATCCGGGAGGCAAACAATGTACTGATGAATGAGGAAGTGGCAGCACAGTTTGTTATCACGGGGATTGCATTTTGTTTCGCATTGTTTGGAGCTGACTTTATGCTGCAGATCATATGGTATAACAGAAATTATTCGATGGAGTCCTACTGGGGAGTGTGCGTGATCCAATGTGTGATCTTCTATATCATTTTAAGTATTATCCGGCGGCTGCTTGAAAGACGCAGGCAAATGTAAGAAAGGGGGCATAAAGATGAATAGGAAAGACACAAAGTTTCTTGGAATTATTCTTGTTCCGATCGTATTTGGATTATTAATTCTGACAGCATCCATATTTACGAAAGGACAAGAGAAAACGGATGATTTGGAATATGAAAACAACGACCAGTCTGTTATGAGCGGAACGGAGAATTATAATGCGCGGGGTTACGTGAAAGCAAAGGATTTTCCGCAGGCACTTCAAAATCTTGTCGCTTCAGGGCTGCTTACCGTTGACGAGGATACAGCTCTCGACGATGAGGATGAATACGTGGAAGGAGACGTGAGCAGCTATAAATCCAGTTACGAATGTCTTTTGGACACTGCAGAGTTTTTGAAGAAAAGGACAGAAAATGTGGTGAGTACATTAGATTCGGAGTCTGACTATATGTTCAAGATCAAGTTTGATTATGAGAAAAAAGTATTTACGGACGAGACTTATGATACGATCGCCAAAGTGGAACAATGTGGTTTTACCGGGTTTACGGAGCAGATAAAGCGGCTGGAAAAAGAGTATCAGAGCATATCACGGACAGCCATGGAAAATGGGCAGTATGACTTAGGTTATCGGATCTATAATCAGGGAGTCGGTTTTGAATTTAATGAGTTATTACACGGAGAGATTGAAGTGGATTTACAGCTGAATGTCAACAGTATCTACATTCCGCAAAAGTACCGGAACATCATTGAAACCGTGACACAAAGTGGAGAGTATATGCTTCGTGCTTCCAGTGTGGATACGAAAAGTGAAGTTTTGACGTTTGGTGCTGCCAATGCTGTCATGACACGGGGTACAGGAGAAAACTACGAGGAGGGAACCGGACCGGATATGCCGGTCTTTGGCGATACGACGATCAGTTTCATCTTTGAGAATAATCAGGTGACCGGATACTATGTCACAACCAATGAAAATAAATTGAAATTGACAGAATCTGACAAAAAACTTATTCAGACGGTGGCTCCGGGACTTAAACTGAGCTTTCCGGAACATCCAAGTTACACCGAACTTGCTAATAAATTATATATTGCCAAATAAAAACCTTTAAAAGCTTCCATGTTTGTGGTAGAATAAGTACTGATTCTACGAACAAACAGGAGGCTTTTTTTATGTCCGTTGACAGAACATTATACTTGAAGATTTTAGCAGAAAAATATCAATCGGTACAGGCCGTTTGCAGAGAAATTATAAATTTGAATGCGATACTCAACCTGCCGAAGGGAACCGAACATTTTATGAGTGACCTTCATGGGGAGTATGAAGCATTTTGCCATATATTGAACAACTGCTCGGGAGTGATCCGCGAAAAGGTAGATCTTTTGTTTGAAGAACAGTTAAATGATTCTGAACGACAGGCAATCTGTACGCTGATCTATTACCCAAAAGAAAAGTTGGAGCAGTTAAAAAAGGAAAATGCCCTGTCCACAGAGAGATACCGCATGATCCTGAATCAGCTGATCGAGATTGCCAAACTTCTTTCTTCCAAATATACAAGATCGAAAGTGCGTAAGGCGATGCCGGAAGATTTTGCGTATATTATCGACGAACTTCTGCATGTGCAGAAAGACGAGGACGATAATCAGGTGCGCTATCACCAGAAGATTCTGGATACGATATTGGAAATTGACAATGCGGATGAATTTATCGTTGCGCTGGCAGAGCTGATTAAGCGGCTGGCCGTAGATCATCTGCATATTGTCGGGGATATTTTTGACCGCGGACCGTATGCGGACAAGATCATGGATCTTTTGATGAACTACCATTCTCTCGATTTTGAGTGGGGAAACCACGATATATTGTGGATGGGGGCAGCAGCGGGAAATCAGGCCTGCATCGCCAATGTTTTGAAAAATAACCTACGCCACCACAACACCGAGATTTTAGAGAGCGGCTATGGCATCAGTCTCCGCGAACTGGCATTGTTTGCGGAAAAAACGTATGCCAATGTGGAGCCGATGGAAGCAGCCGATAAAGCGGTTTCCGTCATGCTTTTGAAATTGGAAGGCCAGACGATACAGCGTCATCCGGAATATGGGATGAATGACCGTCTGCTCCTTTCGAAGATTGATAAAGAGACAAAGACCGTTGAGATTAACGGAAAAGAATATCCATTGAAAGATGGGGATTTTCCTACACTCCAGGGGGAAGATGTATATGCGCTTACGGAAGAAGAAGCTCATGTGATGGATGAACTTACGACGGCATTTATGAACAGTGACCGTTTGCAGCGGCACATTTCCTATCTGTATGAAAAGGGAAGCATGTACCGCATTTTCAATGGAAATCTGCTCTATCACGGTTGTGTGCCATTGGATGAAAGTGGAAATTTTGATGGGGTGCGGTTTGGCGATGAAATTTATCAGGGGAAACGCTATCTCGATTATGCCGACAAAATGGCGCGACGGGCGTATTTTCACCGCAAAGACCAGGATGCCTTGGATTTCATGTGGTTTTTGTGGTGCGGACGCAAATCCCCGCTTTGCGGGCGCAATATTAAGACCTTTGAGAGAATGTTTGTGACCGACGAGAGTGCGTGGGTTGAGGAGAGCAATCCGTACTATCGCTATCATGAAGAAGAACGAACCTGCAATATGATCCTGCGTGAGTTTGGTCTGTATTCCGAACATTCGCACATTATCAATGGACATACGCCGGTAAAAACGATGGAAGGGGAACAGCCAATCCGGGCAGGCGGAAAACTGCTCGTTATCGATGGCGGATTCTGCAAAGATTATCATAAGACGACGGGAATTGCCGGATATACATTAATTTACAATTCCCACGGTATGCGTATCAAAGCGCACCACCCGTTTGAAAGTGTTAAAAAGGCATTGCAGGAAAACAAGGACATTGCGTCGGAGAGTCAGATCGTCGAGACGGAGAAGACCCGTGTACTCGTAAAAGATACGGATGTGGGAAAAAAGATCATGGCTTATATATCCGATCTGGAAGAATTGATGCAGCAGTACCGAAATGGAACGATCGAACCGGGCACGAAATTGTTTTGACAGAGATTTACAATAAAGGAAGGCGAAGAAGATGAGACAGATCAGTGTACAGGAAGCACTTGCTTTATCCAAAGAGGAAGCAGTACTGGTAGATGTACGACAAGAGGAAGAATTTTCCAGAGGAAGCATCCCGGGAGCGATAAATATTCCGGCGGAAGAACTGGAAGACCATGCGGAATTGTGGAAGCAGGATAAGACGGTGTACCTATTCTGCCACACGGGACGAAAAAGTGCGGAATGCGTACAGGATCTGGAAAAAGAAGGAAAAAATGTCGTCGATGTGGAAGGGGGATACCGCTCGTATCTGCGGTATTCTCTGAGCCAGTTTACGAAGCAGGAAGAAAATCTGGAAGAACGCACGGCACAGATTGAGCGGAGTATTATTAAAAAATTCCGCAAGCCGATCTGGCGCCGGTTTACGAAAGCCATCAAAGAATACGAACTGATTCAGGAAGGAGATAAGATTGCGGTCTGTATCTCCGGAGGGAAGGATTCCATGCTGTTGGCAAAACTCATTCAGGAGATCAAAAAGCACGGACAGATTTCCTTTGATGCCATTTTTCTCGTAATGAACCCGGGCTACAATGAGGACAACTGGAATATCATACAAAACAATGCGAAGATTTTAGGAATTCCGCTGACGGTGTTTAATACGGAGATTTTTGACGTGGTTGCAGGGATTGAAAAAAATCCATGTTATCTCTGTGCGAGAATGCGACGCGGCTATCTGTATTCGAAGGCAAAAGAACTCGGCTGCAATAAGATCGCGCTCGGCCACCATTTTGACGATGTGATCGAGACGATTTTGATGGGAATGCTTTACAGTGGAAAAGTTGAGACGATGATGCCGAAGTTAAACAGTTCAAACTTTGCCGGCATGGAACTGATCCGCCCGCTGTATCTCGTGAAAGAAGCGGATATCAAGGCATGGCGTGACTACAATGACCTGCATTTTATCCAGTGTGCCTGCCGGTTTACCGAGCATTGTGCGACGTGCGGCGGTGACAAGCCGTCGAAGCGCGATGAGATGAAAGAACTGATCGCGCAGTTTCGTAAGACAAGTGATGTCATCGAGTCGAATATTTTCAACAGTGTGCGGAATATCAATCTGCGTACCGTGATCGGCTATCATAAAGATGACTGGGAATATAATTTCTTAGATGATTATGACAAATATCGGAAGGAAGAGGATGATGAGGGACAATAAACTGCCATCCTGTGTGGAGAAGCAGATTCGGAAGCAGGGCATTGAAAAGCAGGATATTCTGGCGGTATCGCCATTTGACCTGTCATTTGCAAGTGAATATGTAAATGGATATGTGTTTTTGACAAAAGATATTCTGGGGGTCGCGGTCAGTGAACCGGATCCGCAGAGCATCCGTTATTTTCGTGGAACAAGGACAAAGGATATGGCGTATGGAGAGGATCAAAAAGAGTACGCCTGCCGTTTGTATGAGCGTAATAAAATAACAAATATTTTCATTTATAGACAGTTGGCGACGAGCCTTGTTATCATGCAGTATAAAGGGATTGAATACCGGCTTTGTGCACTGACAAACCTGTATCTGGCGCAGATGAACGAGTTTGTAAATGCCTTAAGACAGGAAGCACAGCCGCAGGCCGAAGAGGCGGCGGAAGAAAAAGAAGCCGGTTCGGAAGAATTGTATTGTCCACGATGTGGAACGATGTATCCGGATCCGGCGCGAAAAATATGTCCGAAATGTATGAACAAGCGATCCATCTTTACACGGACGCTGCGTTATTTCCGGAAATACCGCGTGAAGATGGCAGCCCTTCTTTTCTGTTATGTTTTTTCGGCATTTGTAAATATTTTATGGCCGTATTTGAGCGGTACAGTATTATTTGACTGGGTGCTTAAGAAAAATGATGTCATTTTGGAAAAAACTGGAATTGCAGGAGAGTATACGCTGGCCCTTCTTATCCTGGTTGCGGCAATGATCGTGGCAAGAATTTTACAACGCGGTGTGACACTTGTGCAGGGAGTATTGATGGCGCAGGTCGTAGCGGATACAGTGCGTGATATCAAGCAGGATGTATTTGCTGCGCTGGGAAGACTGTCGATCGGCTTTTTTACGAGCAAACAGACCGGAAGCCTGATGACCCGTGTCCTCAGCGATGCAGAACGTGTGACGAACTTTTTTCTGGACGGCTTTCCGTACATATTTATTCATGGCTTTACGATTATTGCGACGTTTTGCGTGATGTTCCGGCTCAATGCGCCGATGGCACTTGTGGCATGTGTGCTTCTGCCGCTCTTAGTTTTTATGAGTGTGCGGTTAAAACCCAAATTATGGAGCCTCTTTGGAAGACGCCATCGCGCAGAACGGGCAGTAAACAGCCGTGTCAATGATAATCTGACCGGTGCCAGAGTGGTAAAGGCATTTGGACAGCAGGCGGCGGAAAATGCGAGATTTGAGCCGGTCAATGAACGTTTGAAAGACGCGGAGATCCGGATTGTAAAATACAACAACCGGTTTACGATACTATATAATCTGGTTCAGGAAATTTCCAGTATCTGGGTATGGATCGTAGGCGTGATCCTGCTTCTTGGAACCGGAGATATTGAACTCGGCGTGTTGATCACATTTGTCGGTTATGTGGGACAGCTCAATGGACCGATGAATTTCTTCTCCCGTGTATTTCAGATGTGGTCGGACAGTATCAATTCGGCACAGCGAATGTTTGAAATCATGGATGCGATTCCGGACATTGAGGAGGCAGAGCATCCGGTGGCGTTGAAGGAGCCAAGGGGAGAGATTGAACTTTCACATGTGACATTTGGCTATGAGACCAATAAACCGGTGTTAAAAGATATTACACTGCACGTAAATGAAGGGGAAATGCTTGGTATCGTAGGGCGTTCCGGAGCGGGAAAGACGACACTTGTCAATCTGATCTCAAGACTGTACGATGTCAATGAAGGGGAGATCCGCATTGATGGTATCCCGGTAAAAGAACTGGCTTTTCACGATCTGCGGCGTAATGTGGCAATGGTTTCACAGGATACGTATATCTTTATGGGAACGGTGGCAGATAATATCGCGTATGCCAATCCGGAGGCATCAAGGGAAGACATCATACGTGCGGCGATGTTAGCCAGCGCACATGAGTTTATCAGTAATATGCCGGATGGTTACGATACCGTGATCGGGGCAGCGGGAAAAGACTTATCGGGCGGCGAAAAACAACGAATTTCCATCGCACGAGCCATTCTTGCAGATCCGAAGATATTGATCCTTGATGAAGCGACAGCAAGTGTGGATACGGCGACGGAGAAAGCCATCCAGGAGTCTCTCAATTACCTTGTCAAAGGGCGTACCACATTATCCATCGCACACCGGCTCTCGACATTGCGGGATGCAGACCGTCTGGTCGTGATTGACGAGGGAAAGATTGCGGAGGAAGGAACGGCGGAGCAGCTGGAACAGAAACAAGGTATATATTATAAATTGATGAAATTACAGACCGAGTCACTGGCACTCAAGGGACTTGACTAAGAGGGGAGGCAGAGGAAATGGAACAATTTGAAAGAGAACAGATCGAACGGGAAGCGGAAGAAATGACGGCACTGCACTACCTGACAAAAGACAATGCGGTATTCGAACGAACCAAAGGCGGTTTTGTCCGCCTAACGTTTGATGGGAAGACATGGGAACGGGTTCAGGTGATCCGGCTGTTTCCGTTTACCGAGCCGGACGGGTTTATCTCTATCCGAACCGTGGAAGAGAGATCACGGGAAATCGGTGTGGTAAAAGATCTGAGAGACGTTTCGAAAGAAACGAAAAAAATGTTACTGGAACAATTGAATTTACATTATTTTACACCTGTCATCCAAAAAGTGCTTTCGATCAAAGACGAATACGGCTATGCGTATTTCCATGTTCTGACAGACCGTGGGGAATGCCGTTTCACGATCAATATGGGAGCGAGCGCGGTGACAAGATTGTCGGAAAAAAGGCTTCTGATCACAGATCTCGACGAAAACCGGTTTGAGATTCCGGATGTCTTTGCTCTGACGCAGAAGGAACAGAGAAAACTGGATTTATTTTTGTAATAGGAGAATGCGATGAATTTGAATTATGAACTGCCTGCATGGGCGGAGAAAATATTACCGCCGGCAGCAGAAGAAAAGCGGTATTACAGTGTTCCGTATGATATTGGCGCAGACGGAGACTGGTTATCGGATTCCTATCTTGTTGTGACGAACAAAAAAATCTATCTGTTATCTAAGGGAAGTCCGGCAGAATGGTTTGCTCTGGCAGACTGCGAAGAAGCGGCGGCAGAAGCGAAAGTCGGCTGTGGGCTTCTGACGGTTCGGTATCGCGGGGAAAAGCGTCTTCTGGTACAATATTCCGGAAAACATCTGGCAAGATATGCTTACATCGCCAGAGGAATTCGTATCCTGTGTTCGGGAAGGACAGAAAAAGTAGAAAGTACCGAATATGAGAAAATCTGTCCGAATTGCGGACGTGCGATACCGGGCACCAGATACTGCCCGCATTGTTCGAAGGAAGGTGGTTTCTGGCATTCTTTTCTGACGATGGCAGCCCCTTACCGCAGAAGATTTTTGGGAATTATTGTACTGATGATCTTAGCGGCGGTCGTCACACTTCTCAATCCGGAAGTGCAGAAACGGCTTGTCGATGAGGTGCTGACAAAGCACCATGGGGGAATCCGTATGGCACTCGTGTGTCTTTTCATTATGTTTTTGCTCAGTGTCGGTATCGTCGTTATCAATGTGCTGAAAAGTTATTATTGTACAGCACTTGGGGCGACAATTGCAAAGGATCTTCGCAAGAAATTATTTGAAAAGATCCAGATTCTCTCCATTGGTTTTATCAATGACAGAAAACCGGGAGAGTTGATGAATCGTATTGTATTCGACACCGGAAAAATAAGGGAATTTATGGAACGCACATTTTGCAATATGTTTACCGTGTGTTTTATCTTTCTTTGTGATATAATATTTATGCTTGCTTTGAATTGGAAGCTGGCATTATTAACCTTTATCTTCATTCCGGTCGTGGTTTTTATTACGTATGCATGGAGAAAAAATATTCACCGCCGTTTTCACCTGCAATGGAAAAAGAGCGACGATGTCAATAGCAATCTTCAGGACGTGATCTCCGGGATGCGCGTCGTAAAATCCTACGGAAAGGAAGCAGAAGAGCGGGAAAAATTTAACGAACTGGCAGACGAATTCTGCCGGGTACAGAAGAAGAATGAAGTGTTTTGGGCGCTGTTTATGCCAATGATTGATTTTATCCTTGGTGCAGGAATCTTTCTGGTCGTTTATTTTGGCGGCTGCGATGTGCTTCGCGGTACGATGACAACCGGAGAACTGCTGCAGTTTATCACCTATACGCAGCTTCTGTACCAATACCTGAACTGGATGACTTCGATGCCGCGTGATCTGATGAATCTGATCAGCAGTATCGAACGAATCAATGATATTTTGGCGCAGGATCCGTTTATCGAGGATGATGAGCAGCCGAAAGATCTTGAGGTGGAGGGAGAGATCACATTTTCCCATGCAACCTTTGGCTACAAATCGTACCAGCCGGTACTGGAAGAGGTAAATCTGACGGTGAAACCGGGAGAAATGATCGGTATCGTCGGGGCTTCCGGCACAGGAAAATCGACGCTGATCAATCTGATCATGCGGCTGTATGAAGTAGACGACGGTGCGATATTGGTCGATGGAACGGATATTAAGAAAGTTCGTTCCGAAAAATATCATGCACAGCTTGGTGTCGTATTGCAGGAAACGTTTTTGTTTTCCGGTACGATTCTTGAAAATATACGATTTGCCAGACCGGATGCCTCGTATGAGGAAGTGATCCGGGCAGCCAAGCTTGCCAATGCCCATGATTTTATCTCAAAAACACCGGATGGATACAATACTTACGTAGGAGAACGCGGACATAGTTTGTCCGGAGGAGAGAGACAGCGGATTGCCATTGCAAGAGCAATTCTCAATGAACCTCGTATTTTGATCTTAGACGAAGCGACAGCAAGTCTGGATACGGAAAGTGAATACCGCATTCAGAAAGCCCTCGACCGTCTGACAAAGGGGCGTACAACCTTTGCAATCGCCCATCGTTTGTCAACTCTGCAAAATGCGGACCGCCTGATCGTGATCGACGGACACCGCATCGCAGAAGTGGGATCCCATGAAGAATTGATTGCCCGAAAAGGGATGTATTACCGTCTTGTGAAGGCACAATTGGAAATGCAGAAAAAATAGGAGCAGATGATTATGAGTGAAGAAAGTTTGCAGCGGAAAGTTTTTTCCGGATTATTTTGGAAATTTGGAGAACGGATCGGAGCGCAGCTTGTATCGTTTATTGTACGGATCGTGCTGGCACGACTCCTGAGTCCGAGTGACTTTGGTGTCATCGTACTCATTACCGTTTTTATTGATATCGCCAATGTTTTTGTGTCAAGTGGTTTTGGTTCTGCTTTGATCCAAAAAAAAGAGGCGGATCAACTGGATTTTTCCTCTGTATTTTATTTCAGCATTGTAATGTCGTGGATCTTCTATGCCATTGTATTTTTGGGAGCGCCTCTGGTTGCGTCCTTTTACGGAAAAGAGATATTGTGCCCGGTGCTGCGTGTACTGGCACTTAAGATCCCGCTTGCCGGTGTCAATTCCGTGCAGCAGGCCTATGTACAGAAAAAGATGCTTTTTAAACGATTCTTTTTCTCGACGTTGATCGGTACTGCCGGTTCGGCGGTTGTCGGAATTGTGATGGCTTATATGGGCTTTGGCCCGTGGGCGCTTGTGGCGCAGTATTTGTTTAATTCGACGCTGGACACGCTGATCCTTTGGTTTACGGTAAAATGGCGCCCGATATGGGCATTTTCCGGAAAAAGAATGAAAGAATTATTTTCCTTTGGCTGGAAGATGCTCTGCTCCGAACTGATCCATACGTCTTATGGACAGATCCGGAGTCTGATTATCGGAAAAGTGTACACGGAAAAAGATCTTGGTTTCTACAATCAAGGCGGAAATATGCCGCGCCTTGTCGTAACCAATATCAATTCGTCGGTTACTTCCGTACTTTTTCCGGCTATGTCGATGAAACAGGATGATCTGAAGAAGATGAAAGAGGTGGTGCGCCTCTCCATCCGCGTCAGCTCATATGTGATGTGGCCGCTGATGATCGGACTTATGGTAATGTCAGCGCCGGTCGTCAGTCTGATCTACTCGGACAAATGGCTGCCTTGTGTGCCATTTATGCAGATCGCGTGTCTGCAATATGCACTGGAACCGGTGCAGACGGCAAATGTGCAGGCAGTAAAGGCACTCGGAAAAGGGCGGACGTATCTCATCATGGAGATTGTGAAGAAGGTATTTGGTATCGCGATGATCCTTCTTGTCATGTACCGTGGTGTCATGGCAATTGCCTGGACGGCATTTATCGTCACCTTATTTGCGGCTCTGGTCAATTCGACGCCAAACCGTAAGTTTTTGAATTACAATTATAAAGAGCAGTTAGCCGATCTGATTCCTTCCATCCTGCTCGCTTCCGTGATGGGAGTGTGCGTTTATTTTACCGGAATGATCGCACTGCCAACGATCGTGAGCGTCATTCTTCAGGTAATTGTCGGAGCGGCGGTTTACATCCTGCTTTCGATTTTGTTTAAATTTAGTCAGTTTACCTATATTTTACAGGTGTTAAAAAGTTTTACCCAGTCATTTCGGAAAGGAAAGAAAAAGGCATGAAGACAAGAGAAGAGATTCCGGACGAAGAAGTGAGAAAGATAGAACTTGATATCTTTTCTCACATTGTAACAATCTGTGAGAAATATGAGCTCCGATATATCATTGATTATGGCACGTTGTTGGGGGCGGTTCGTCATGGCGGCTTTATTCCGTGGGATGATGACATCGATATCTCCATGCCGCGTTCGGATTATGAGACATTTCAGCGTATATTTTCGGACGAAATGACAGCAGCTCCGCAATACGAGCTTCGAACCGGAATGAAAGGAAATATCGCAATTCCGTATATTCAGGTCGTACATACCGGTACGGTTACGGAGAAAAAGGGCAGGCGCGAAAAGTATGCACAGTCCGTCTGGGTAGATGTATTTCCTGTCGATGGAGCGGGATTTACCAGAGAAGATCTTGAAGAAAATTACGCGGAATATTGGAAAAATATTGAAGAAACAAGAAAAATCTTTGGCAGATACAAACCATATCTCAATCCGATCAAGCAGATCCGTCAGTTTTACGATCACCATATTCGATCACTTCAACTGGGAAAATATGTAAAACGGGCGGAAGAGTGCATGAAAAAGTATGACTACGATGCCTGTGAAGATATTTTTTGTCTGGCGACTATTTACGGAACGAAAGAGAAAAATAAAAAAGAGTATTATGAAGACCGGATTGACATGGAGTTTGAGGGGATAACCTGCAAAGTACCGCGTGCCTATGACCGGAAACTGCGGGATATGTATGGAGATTACCACGAACTGCCACCGGTGGAAAAACGCAAAGGGCATGATTTTGTGCCGTATTACCGATAAGAAAAACACCTGCATTCAGAAGTGTATCAGAAGACACATTTTGAATGAGGTGTTTTTTTATCGTTTTTCTTGAATATAATATTTCTCTTCCAGACGGATCGGTTTGTAGGACAATTTTGCCTGACGCAGGTTGTCCTGCCCGAGGTCGTCTTCGCGGTTTACATATACTGCATCCGGGAACTCATGGATCAAAAACTGCTGGTTGATGTAATTGTACAATCCCTTGATCTCCGGTTCTGCCTTTTCAATATGAATAAATGCACACTGGATCGAAGGACAGTAGCTTCCGATGGTATAGGCAACGATTTTTCCGTCCATGCGGATGCCACCCATCGAGCAGTCGATGCTTTTGCAGTTGCCGAGCAGCCTATAGACCCCTTCCTCTTCATCGTCGATACAGTTGAAGCGGTCGTAGTGGCGGCGCTCATCGAGCCATTTTTCATGAAATTCCTTGACTTCTTCGATATCTCCGCAGTCCAGTGTCTCATAGACAAAACGGCCTTCGTATTCGCGGAGAAACGAATTTACTAAATTCTTTTTCTTATGCATGGCGCGGCCGCTCAATGTTTTCAGTTTTTCTGCCTCATAGATATAATCAAAACTGTCACGTTCGGAAGTCCAGGTATAATGTTTAAGCAAGCCTGCCTGTTCCCATACATTTTTTGTCAGATCGTCCACCAGATAGATGTCCAGAGGGGCATTCCATTCATCGTGAAACTGCTTTTCCATACGCCGGAACGCTTCCGGCAGATCATCTACGGAACAAAGAGGACAGAATGCCTTTTTTTCGCCCTGATATTCAAAAAACAGATACAGCGCGATATCATCGGTGGCAAACATGGTATGATAATAACTTTCCCATAAAAACTGATTGAGAAAATGCCCCTCACTCATAAAGCAAGGGCGCAGTTTCTCATACGATTCAAATGTTTTCTGGACGAAAGGACTAATCGGTTGTAAAATCATTCGAAAGTCTCCATTCCTATATATTAGCTGTTTTTATTGTTGCGGCTGGCACGATAACGGGCAGTACCATCCAATATTTTCTTACGAATACGAAGATTTTCCGGTGTGACTTCCAGAAGTTCATCGGTATCGATAAATTCGATGGCTTCTTCCAGACTGAGTTCCTTTTTCGGAGACAGGCGGAGAGCATCGTCTGAACCGGAGGCACGGGTGTTGGTAAGCTGTTTTTTCTTGCAGACATTCACTTCAATGTCATCGGTCTTTCCATTTTGACCAACAACCATTCCGCCGTATACTTTTTCACCGGGACCGACGAAGAGAGTACCACGTTCCTGAGCATTGAAAAGTCCATACGTAACTGTCTCGCCGGATTCGTAGGCGATCAGGGAACCCTGTTTACGGTAAGCGATATCTCCCTTGTAATCGCCATAGCCGTAAAATTCGGTATTGAGGACACCGTTTCCTTTCGTATCGGTCATAAATTCTCCACGATAACCGATGAGTCCACGGGCAGGAATCAAAAATTCCAGACGCGTTGTACCGGCATTGAGAGGACTCATGCCCTGAAGTTCGCCCTTACGCTGGCTGAGTTTGTCGATGACCGTTCCGGTAAATTCATCCGGTACATCCACATAAGCACGTTCCATTGGTTCTAGTTTTTTCCCGGATTCGTCGGTTTTATACAAAACTTCCGGTTTGCTGACCGCAAATTCATACCCTTCGCGGCGCATATTTTCAATCAATACGGAAAGATGCAGCTCTCCACGGCCCGAAACTTTGTAAGCCTCGGTTGTTTCGGTATCTTCGACACGAAGACTGACATCGGTATTGAGCATTTTATATAAGCGGTCACGCAAATGACGGGAAGTAACGTATTTTCCTTCCTGACCGGCAAGCGGACTGTCATTTACGATAAAGTCCATAGAAATGGTAGGTTCGGAAATTCTCTGGAAAGGAATCGGTTTTGGATTTTCCGGAGAACACAATGTATCACCGATATGAATATCCGAAATACCGGAAATTGCTACGATAGAACCGATACCGGCTTCTTCTACTTCGACACGGTTCAAGCCTTCAAATTCATATAATTTACTGATTTTTACTTTGTTATTTTTCTCCGGATCGTGAGCATTGACGATTACAACGTCCTGATTGATACGCACGGAACCGTTGTCCACTTTTCCGACACCAATACGGCCGACGTATTCATTGTAATCGATCGTACTGATAAGAACCTGAGTATCGGCATCCGGATCTCCGGTTGGAGCAGGAATATAATTTACGATTGCATCAAACAGAGGTTTCATATCGGTTCCCGGCTCTTCATAGGAAGTGGAAGCAATTCCTTCTTTGGCAGAAGCGAAGATAAATGGGCAGTCGAGCTGTTCTTCATTGGCATCGAGATCGATAAAAAGTTCGAGGATCTCATCGACAACTTCTGCCGGACGCGCTTCCGGACGGTCGATCTTATTGACACAGACAACGACAGGAAGACTGAGTTCCAGCGCTTTTTTCAATACAAATTTTGTCTGCGGCATCGCCCCTTCAAAGGCATCGACAACAAGGACAACACCATTTACCATTTTGAGGACACGTTCTACTTCGCCGCCAAAATCGGCATGTCCCGGAGTATCAATAATATTTATTTTAATATCATTATAATGAATGGCTGTATTTTTAGAAAGGATGGTAATACCACGTTCTCTTTCAATATCGTTGGAGTCCATCACACGTTCCGCAACTTCCTGATTTTTCCGGAAGACTCCGCTTTGTTTGAGCAATTCGTCCACAATCGTCGTTTTTCCATGATCGACATGGGCAATGATCGCAATATTTCTTATATCATCTCTTGATTTTACCATTTTTTTAATCGTCCTTTCATATGATTACTTTAAAAAACTCTGTTCTCTATCATAGCACAGAAAAATAAATATGGCAAATCGAAAGTTTTTGTTCTAAAAAGAAAATTTTGTGCATATAGTATATGGTAAAGAAAAAAAGTCTGTGTTATAATATCAAGGTGCGTGAATACGCATTTATGTCATCTGTCTTCACCGGGTGGCATAGACACAGGTAAATAAACAAAGGGGGTCATATATGATGACAGATAAGGTGCTAGGAAACAATCAGGTAAATGTGTATGGAGAGGTGATCAGCGATTTCACTTTCAGCCATGAGGTGTATGGAGAGGGGTTTTATACTCTTCAATTGTCAGTACGACGTTTAAGCAATGTATTCGATACGATTCCGCTTATGGTGTCGGAACGTTTGATTGATGTCAAACAGGATTACCGTGGAAAATTTATCGAAGCATCCGGACAGTTCCGTTCTTACAATCGTCACGAGGAGAATCACAATCGTCTGGTTCTTTCGATGTTTGTTCGCGACATTCGTGTGGACGACGAGCCGGGAGAATGTGAAAAACCAAATCACATTTTCTTAGACGGATATATCTGCAAACTGCCGGTATATCGTAAGACGCCATTGGGACGCGAGATTGCAGATGTATTGCTTGCAGTAAACCGTCCGTATGGAAAATCCGATTATATCCCTTGTATCTGCTGGGGACGTAATGCACGTTTTGCCGATGGTTTTCAAGTAGGAGATCACATTCAGCTATGGGGAAGAATCCAGAGCCGTGAGTATCAGAAACGCATCGGGGAGGAAGAATTCGAGACCAGAACCGCGTATGAAATATCGGTAAGCAAACT
>FR894030.1:26195-26929 GCA_000434115.1 Roseburia sp. CAG:309
GCAATCCGATGAAACGGAGACTTATGGTATGGACGACGAGCAGGGGATCGTAAAAATTTGCTTGCCATTTCTTAAAATTTGTGGTAAATTATTTCTCATAAATGAGCGAGTGTTGTCAAATTTGTGTCAACACAAACCAAAGAGAGGTGTTTATGACGATGGAATCAGGGATTATACAAGCCTTTTATGGAACAGGTAAAGGAAAGACATCTGCCGCTGTAGGGCAGGCGCTCAGAGAACTCCAGCATGGACAGCGGATCACGATGATCCAGTTCCTGAAGGGAAAGGTTGCCGATGAGTTTCAGGTCTTAGACCGGCTTGAACCAGATGTACAGATTTTCCGATTTGATAAAAGTGAAGTCAGTTATTGTGATTTATCAGAGAGTGAAAAAGAAGAAGAAAAAGCAAATATACTAAATGGGTTTAACTTTTCAAAAAAAGTTCTTGAAACCGGAGAAAGCGATGTTATTATTTTGGATGAACTACTGGGATTGATTGACCTTGGAATTTTGACAGAGGATGACGTAGAAGACTTGCTTCGTATTCAGGGGGATTATCGCAAACTCATTATCACCGGCACCAAACTGCCGGAACAGATCCGAGCCTACGTAGATGAAGTTTCAGAAATTCTGTAAAACAACATCTATGTGATTCGTACATAGCAGAAAAGAAAAGACTTTCAACTGTTTGAAAGACAGTTGAAAGTCTTTTTTTGGCACGCTGGTATTCTTTTA
>FR894030.1:26963-30024 GCA_000434115.1 Roseburia sp. CAG:309
TAATTTTAATGTAATTTTTTAATTAGAAAATGACACCCTTGCTTTTCTTCTAAGCGCGAGCGGTCCCGACAGAGAAAAGCAAGGGTGTCATTTTGCAATAAAATATTACACTTAAATTTATTTATTTTCTGATTTCCTATTTACTTTTTCTGAAATTTCTGTAAAATAGAAAGGAATAGAGAAAATTAGAGAGTGCCGTATGCGGCTTCGGAATGGAGGACAAAAGTGAGTAAAAGAGAGGACATTAAGAAAGTATTGATCATTGGATCAGGACCGATCATCATTGGACAGGCATGTGAATTTGATTATTCAGGAACACAGGCATGTAAAGCACTTCGACAGCTTGGATACCAGATCGTACTGGTAAACTCAAACCCGGCGACGATCATGACAGATCCGGACATTGCAGATGTTACCTATATCGAACCATTGAATGTAAAACGTTTGGAGCAGATCATAGAAAAAGAGCGTCCGGATGCGATCCTGCCAAACCTTGGTGGACAGTCAGGGCTGAACTTATGTTCCGAATTGGCAAGCGCCGGCATTTTAGATAAATACGATGTAAAAGTAATCGGTGTTCAGGTGGATGCGATCGAGCGTGGAGAAGACCGTATCGAATTCAAAAAGACGATGAACAAGCTTGGCATCGAAATGGCACGAAGCGAAGTGGCGTATTCCGTAGAGGAAGCTCTTGAGATCGCAGATAAACTCGGTTATCCGGTCGTTCTTCGCCCGGCTTATACGATGGGAGGAGCCGGCGGCGGACTCGTATATAATGTAGAAGAATTGAAAACCGTCTGTGCACGTGGACTTCAGGCAAGTCTTGTTGGCCAGGTGTTGATCGAAGAATCCATTCTCGGATGGGAAGAATTGGAACTGGAAGTAGTGCGTGATGCAAAAGGCAATATGATCACGGTGTGCTTTATCGAAAATATTGATCCTCTTGGAGTACACACAGGAGATTCTTTCTGTTCCGCTCCGATGCTTACCATTTCCGAAGACGTTCAGAAACGCCTTCAGGAGCAGGCATATAAAATTGTAGATGAAGTAGAGGTAATCGGTGGAACCAATGTGCAGTTTGCCCATGATCCGGTATCTGACCGAATCGTTGTTATCGAGATCAATCCGAGAACATCCCGTTCTTCTGCACTGGCATCCAAAGCGACAGGTTTTCCGATTGCACTCGTATCTGCGATGCTTGCGTCCGGACTTACACTGGATGAGATTCCGTGTGGCGTCAATGGTACATTGGACAAATATGTGCCAAGCGGAGACTATGTCGTTATTAAATTTGCCAGATGGGCATTTGAAAAATTCAAAGATTCCGAGGACAAGCTGGGAACACAGATGCGTGCTGTCGGCGAAGTCATGAGCATCGGTAAAAATTATAAAGAGGCATTCCAGAAAGCCATCCGCAGTCTGGAGATCGGACGTTATGGCCTTGGATTTGCCAAAGATTTCCATGAGAAAACAAAGGATGAATTGATGCAGATGTTGATCTATCCGACAAGTGAGCGTCAGTTTATTATGTATGAAGCACTTCGCAAAGGGGCTACCGTGGAAGAATTGTTTGAGCGCACACAGATCAAACATTATTTTATCGAGCAGATGAAAGAACTGGTAGAGGAAGAAGAGGCACTTTTGTCAAATAAAGGAAAAGTGCCGGAAAAAGATGTTCTTGAGAAAGCGAAAAAAGATGGTTTCTCCGACCGTTATCTGGCACAGATCCTTGAAGTAACAGAAGAAGAGATCCGCAAGGCAAGAACCGGATTTGGTATCACCGAGAGCTGGGAGCCGGTTCGCGTAAGTGGTACAAAAGACAGTGCGTATTATTATTCTACATACAATGCAAAAGATGAGTCTACCGTAACGGACAAGAAAAAGATCATGATCCTTGGCGGCGGACCAAACCGCATCGGTCAGGGTATCGAATTTGACTACTGTTGTGTGCATGCAGCCTTTGCTCTGAAAGAGATGGGATTTGAGACCATTATTGTAAACTGTAATCCGGAAACCGTATCCACGGATTACGATACTTCCGATAAATTGTATTTCGAGCCATTAACACTTGAAGATGTTTTGAGTATATATGAAAAAGAGAAGCCACTCGGTGTCATCGCACAGTTTGGTGGACAGACACCACTGAATCTGGCAGCAGATCTGAAGAAAAACGGAGTAAATATCCTCGGAACTTCGCCGGAGATCATTGATATGGCAGAAGACCGTGATCTGTTCCGCGGCATGATGGAAAAATTGAACATTCCAATGCCGGAAGCAGGTATGGCAGTAGATGTGGAAGAAGCACTTAAAATTGCAGATGAGATCGGTTATCCGGTTATGGTGCGTCCATCTTATGTACTCGGCGGACGTGGTATGGAAGTAGTCAATGATCCGGAAAGCCTGAAACAATATATGGCAGCAGCCGTAGGCGTGACACCGGACCGTCCAATCCTGATCGACCGTTTCCTTCGTCACGCGATGGAATGCGAGGCAGATGCGATCGCAGATGGCAAACATGCTTTTGTACCGGCTGTTATGGAGCATATTGAGCTGGCAGGAGTACATTCGGGAGATTCCGCATGTATCCTTCCATCCAAAAATATTCCGGCAGAACTTGTCGAGACGATCAAAGATTATACACGCAGAATTGCCGAAGAAATGGGTGTCTGCGGATTGATGAATATGCAGTATGCGATCGAAGATGGAAAAGTATACGTATTGGAGGCAAATCCGCGAGCTTCCCGTACGGTTCCATTGGTATCAAAAGTATGTAATGTACAGATGGTAAAACTGGCAACCCAGATTATGACAAGAGAATTGACCGGAAATCCTTCTCCAATTGAGAATATGAAACCGGTAAATCCAAAATACTATGGAGTGAAGGAAGCCGTATTCCCATTCAACATGTTCCAGGAAGTAGACCCGGTACTCGGACCGGAAATGCGTTCGACCGGAGAAGTGCTTGGACTTTCGGAAAATGTCGGAGAGGCATTCTTTAAGGCACAGGAAGCAACACAGACGAGACTTCCAAAAGAAGGAAATGTACTGATGAGTGTCAGCA
>FR894030.1:30052-52618 GCA_000434115.1 Roseburia sp. CAG:309
TAGACCGGAACTCGTTGAAGTGGCGAAGAAGTTCGAGGCATGCGGTTTTGGAATTCTGGCAACCGGAACGACGTATGAACTGTTGAAAGAAAATGGAATCAAAGCAGAGCGCATCAATAAGATGCAGGAAGGTAAGCCAAACATCGTAGACGCGATCATCAATGGAAAGATCCAGCTCATCATCAATACACCGGCGACGGGCGATGAGAAAGCTTTTGATGACAGTTACATCCGGAAAAATGCGATTAAGGCAAAAATTCCATATATGACGACGATGGCAGCAGCAAAAGCTACGGCAGATGGAATTTATACCGTGATCCATGAAGGTGAGATTGGTGTGAAATCCTTACAGGAAATCCACGAGTTGATCTGAGGGTAATGTTTCAACGTCAAAATCAGTTCGTGCCTGCACGAAAAGTTCTTGACGAACACATACAGAAGTGTTATGATAAAAAGTAAGTTAATAAAACAGTAGAGGCGCGGACTTTATCAGTATTTTTCCTGATGTGTCAGGTACACAAGTGATGGCTCAAAGAAAGGAAAGTCTGCCGAAGGGGGCAGTGACCTGATGCTGCTAACCCTGGGCATATATCAAACAGGTATATGACTGTCATCTTTATGATGGAGTGCTACAAAGTATTGAAATTGCGGATATGCAGCATTCCTCGGAACGTTGCATATCCTTTTTAGTGCAGGAAACTCAACTGTTTGTAACAACGTAACGATTCAGGACACCCATACACTGGATTCGGAATCGTTACATTACAGGAAAAATAAATATAGTGCCGCCACGCGGCAGAATGGAGGAAATTATGGCTATTTTTACAGGAGCCGGAGTAGCACTTGTTACTCCTATGAATCAGGATGGAAGTGTGAACTATGACAAATTGAAAGAAGTGATCGAGCAGCAGATTGCAGGCCACACGGATGCGATCATTATCTGTGGTACAACGGGAGAGGCTTCTACCCTTACGGTAGAAGAGCATATCGAGTGTATCCGTTACTGCTGCGAAGTGGTAAATAAAAGAATCCCGGTAATCGCCGGAACAGGTTCTAATTGTACACGCACCGCAGTCGATCTCTCGAAAAAAGCAGAGGCAGCCGGTGCGGACGGCCTTTTGTTGGTAACACCATATTATAATAAATGTACACAGAACGGATTGAAGGCACATTTTAAAGCCGTTGCGGAAAGCGTAAAGATTCCGATCATTCTTTACAATATTCCGGGACGTACCGGCGTGAAGATTGCACCGGAAACCGTAGTGGAATTGTGTAAGACGGTAGATAATATCGTTGGTGTAAAAGATGCGACAGGCGATCTTTCCGAAGTAGCAGATGTACTGAGCATGGCGGGCGGTTCCGTGGATCTGTATTCCGGAAACGACGACCAGATCATCCCGGTACTTTCCCTTGGTGGAAAAGGTGTGATTTCCGTGCTTTCCAACATTCTGCCACAGGAGACACACGATATGACAGCCGCATTCTTTGCCGGTGATACGAAAAAAGCAATGGAGATGCAGTTAGGATATCTGGATCTGATCCATGCCCTGTTCAGCGAAGTGAATCCAATCCCGGTCAAAAAGGCAATGAACCTGATGGGAATGGAAGTAGGACCACTTCGTATGCCATTGACCGAGATGGAAGAGGCGCATGCCAAAGTACTTGCTGACGAGATGAAAAAAGCAGGGATTGAAGTAAAATAAAGACAACGGAAGGAAATGTACGACATGACAAGAATCATTATGAGCGGCTGTAATGGCGCTATGGGAACGACAATTACAAAAATTGTAAGTGAAGACGCAGAAGCAGAGATTGTAGCAGGAATTGACATTGTGGATGACGGTTCCAAGGATTACCCGGTATTTTCTTCCATCAAAGACTGTGATGTGGAAGCAGATGCGGTCATTGATTTTTCAACACCAAAGATTCTGGATGATCTGCTCGCATACTGTGAAGAAAAGAAAGTGCCGGTTGTACTCTGTACGACCGGTTACGACGAAGCACAGCTGGCAAAGATTGAAGAAGCATCGAAAAAGACAGCAGTGTTAAAATCTGCCAATATGTCACTCGGTATCAATACTTTGATGCGCCTTGTACAGGAGGCAGCTAAAGTATTGGCGGCGGAGGGCTTTGATGTGGAGATCGTAGAAAAACATCATAACCAGAAGCTGGATGCGCCATCCGGAACGGCACTTGCGCTTGCGGATGCCGTCAATGAGGCGATGGATAACCGGTATGAATATATTTTTGACCGTTCCCAAAGAAGAGAAAAACGAGGTAAAAAAGAACTCGGAATCAGCGCGGTGCGCGGCGGAACGATTGTCGGCGACCACGATGTGATCTTTGCCGGAACGGACGAAGTGGTAACGTTTTCCCATACCGCATACAGTAAGGCGGTATTTGGAAAAGGTGCGGTTGCCGCAGCAAAATTTTTGAATGGAAAAGAGACTGGCCGGTTTGATATGGCAGATGTCATCGGCTGATCGGATAGAGAGGAAAGACGAGAACGATGATTCCAATTGGTATCAGTGAAATTCTCAAAGCAGTGGACGGAACCCTGCTTTGGGGAGATAAAAATGGTGTTGTTACAAATGTGGTGACCGATTCACGAAAAGCGGGAAAAGATTCCCTGTTTGTACCAATCGTGGGAGAACGGGTAGATGCTCACCGGTTTATCCCGCAGGTGATGCAGGCAGGAGCCAGTGTGACATTTTCGTCGAAAAAAGATGTCGCTCCCGAAGATTCCGGAAGCTGTATCTATGTAGAAGACACCCTTGCGGCACTTCAAAAAACGGCGGCGTATTACCGAAGCCGTTTTGATATCCCGGTCATTGGTGTGACGGGAAGTGTCGGAAAAACGACGACCAAAGAGATGATCAGTGCGGTATTGGAGAAAAAATACCGTGTCGTAAAGACACAGGGAAATTGGAACAGCCAGATCGGAGTTGCCCTGATGATGTTTGAATTGGAGCCGGAGACAGAACTTGCCATCTTTGAGATGGGAATGAGTCTTCCGGGCGAGATGGCGCGACTGGTAGAAATTGCCAAACCACAGACGGCGGTAATGACCAATATCGGCGTGTCACATATCGGAAATCTTGGCAGCCGTGAAAATATTGCCAAAGAGAAAGGGCATATTGTCAAATATGTCGGAACCTCCCACGAGGGGAAACTGTATATCTGTGGAAATGGTGACATGAAGCAGATTACCGGTGAAAATGTGCCGTATTCATTGTGCGAGGCCAAATGTCCGATTTGCTATTATGGAACCGAAGCGGACTGCGAGGTGCGGGCGACCGATCTTACGGTAACCGAAACCGGGCAGAAATTTGTCTATCATGGCAGACAGACGGGGGAAGTCGAATTGTCTGTGATGGGCGGCCATAATGTGAATAATGCCTTGGTTGCAATGGCTCTTGGCGAACAGTTTGGCGTGGCATTTGCCGATGCCGTACAGGCGTTAAAGGAGTACCGTCCATTTTCCATGCGTGGCGAACGAAAAGATGCCTATGGATATCATGTGATCGACGATACGTACAATGCCAGCCCGGATTCTATTAACAGTAATATTGATGCCCTGTTTGATTATGCAAAGACCGGACAGAAGATTGCGGTGCTGGGAGATGTTCTCGAACTGGGAGAACAGTCCGAAGAATTGCATCGTGGAATTGGTAAATTTATTGTGGAAGAAGCGCAGAAGGGCAAAACATTGGATCTTGTGATCACAGTAGGCGAAGGAGCTTCCTTTATTGCAAAGCAGGTGGAAGAGACTTCGAATATTCCTGTAAAAATTTGTAAAGACAATGAAGAGGCGGCTGCGTTTGTAAAGAAATGTGCCAAAGAGGGCGACTGGATCTTAGTAAAAGGTTCCCGCGGAATGCACATGGATGAAGTAGTGCAGAAGGTTGTGATGTAATGTTTGCGGATATCATCGTAGATATCAGCGTCGAAGCGTTAGACAAAACGTACCAATATATAGTACCAAAGCGTCTGGAATCGGAGATTCGGATCGGAACTCCGGTTCAGGTGCCTTTTGGACGGGGAAATCGCCTGCTCAAAGGCTTTGTCATTCATTTGACAGAAAAAGCCGCATTTGATGTCTCACGCATGAAAGAGATCGTGAGTATCGCCACAAAGCAGATGCCGGTAGAAAGTGAACTTTTACAGGTGGCAGGATTTATTAGAGAGCGCTATGGCTCGACGATGAATGAGGCGATCAAAACCGTAATTCCCATACGAAAAAAGGTAAAGTCAGTGGAAGAACACTGGCTTACTTTTGCTATGGAAAAAAATAAAGTTTTCGATGTTCTGGGGGAATATAAACGAAGACGTTACGCTGCTAAGGTGCGGCTGATCGAGGGAATGCTCGCGGAGGGAGATGTCATTAACCGGCGTACGGCGATTCAAAAATATAAGGCAAACAAAGCCGTGATCGATGGACTCGTAAAAGAGGGAATTGTGCGTGTGAGCAAAGAGCGGATCTACCGGAAAGCCGTGGAAGAACAAGCACAGGAAGCGCAGTGCCCACCGGCATTAAATGAAGAACAGCAGAATATCGTGGAAGATTTTGTAAAAGAATACCGGGAAGGGATACGAAGAACGTATTTATTATATGGAATTACCGGAAGTGGAAAAACGGAAGTATATATGCAGCTTCTAAGTGAAGTGCTGGCAGAGGGTAAGCAGGCAATCGTCCTGATTCCGGAGATCGCGCTGACTTTTCAAACTGTTTCAAGATTTCAAAAACGGTTTCCGGGAAGGGTGTCTGTACTGCATTCGAGACTGTCGGAGGGCGAACGGGCAGACCAGATTGAAATGGCAAAAAATGGGGATATTGATATTATGATAGGGCCGAGATCTGCTTTATTTACGCCATTTGAGCGGCTTGGCATTATCATTATGGATGAAGAACATGAGACAAGTTATATTAGTGAAAGTTCGCCGCGTTATCATACCGATGAAGTGGCGGTATACCGGGCAAAACTGGCAGGAGCAAGTGTGGTTCTCGGCTCGGCGACACCTTCCGTCAAAAGTTATCAGGCAGCGAAAGAAGGGCGTTACAAAGAATACCGCTTGACGAAACGTGCCGGCAATGCGGCGCTTCCAAACATAGATATCGTGGATCTGCGGGAAGAATTGAAAGCGAAAAACCGCTCTGTATTCAGCCGCCTTTTGCAGCAGAAATTACAGGAGTGTCTCGCCAAGGGCGAACAGGCGATGTTATTTATTAACCGGAGAGGGTATGCTGGTTTTGTTTCTTGTAGAAATTGCGGAAATGTGATACAATGTTCTCATTGTGATGTATCGATGACAGCACATAAAAATCATGTGGGCGATGTGGACACGCTGGTATGCCATTATTGTGGACATTCTGTTGCCATGCCGGAGCGATGCCCGGAATGTGGTTCTCCCTATATCGCGACGTTTGGATTGGGGACACAGAAAGTCGAAGAGATGCTTCGCCATTTGATGCCGAAAGCACGAATTTTGCGGATGGATGCAGATACCACGACCGGAAAACACGGCCATGAAGGAGTATTGTCTGCGTTCCGCGAAGGGAAAGCAGATATCCTGATTGGAACCCAGATGATTGTAAAAGGGCATGATTTTCCGAATGTCACACTGGTAGCGGCACTTGCTGCCGATATGAGTATGTTTGAGCAGGATTATCAAAGCAGCGAGCGGACATTCCAGCTTTTGCAGCAGGCAAGTGGAAGAGCCGGCCGCAGCGAAAAGCCGGGCGAAGTGATCATTCAGACCTATAAGCCGGAACATTATGTCATTGAGAGCATCCGAAAGCAGGACGATACCATTTTCTATGAAAATGAGCTGGCGTACCGCAGAATGCTTGGATATCCACCGTGTAAAGCAATGCTTCGCGTGATGGTATCGGCTGAGAAAAAAGAGGAGTGCGAGAAAATTTTACAAAATATGGAAGAATGGATCTCGCAGAAGTACGCCGGAAAAGTCAGTGTGTTAGGCCCATCCGCTGGTGGACTCCGAAAGCGGAAAGACCGGTTTCACTGGCAGTTGATGATCAAGGGAGCGGAGACAGAGACGCTTCTTGGCATCAAGGAAGAAATTACGGCATGGATGGAAAACAGACCACATTCGTGTTATATGCAGTATGAGTTAGATGGATAAGAAAGGACGAAAACTATGGCAATCAGAAACATACGTATTATTGGCGATGAAATACTTACAAAAAAAGCCAAAGAAGTAAAAGAAATGACAGAGAAGACAAGAGAACTTGTACAGGATATGCTGGATACAATGTATGAGGCAGACGGTGTCGGACTGGCGGCTCCCCAGGTAGGTATCTTAAAACGGATTGCCGTAATTGATATCAGTCCGGAGCAGGATTCTCCGATCATATTGATCAATCCGGTTATCACTTATACCGAGGGAGAGCAGCGTGGCAGCGAGGGATGCTTAAGCGTACCGGGAAAAGCCGGGATTGTGACAAGACCGAATATTGTGCGCGCAAAGGCGTATGATCTTGATATGAAGGAATTTGAGATTGAGGGCGAAGAACTTCTTGCACGTGCTTTGATCCATGAGATTGAGCATCTTGACGGGCAGTTGTATGTGGATAAAGTAGAAGGACAGCTTGTCGATGTGGATGAGGAAATGGAGGACTAAATGGATATTATCTTTATGGGAACCCCGGATTTTGCCGTGCCGGTGCTGGAAACGCTGATCGCATCGGAAAAGCATATGGTAAGAGCCGTTGTTACGCAGCCGGATAAGGCGAGAGGACGCAGCGGAAAACTCATCTTTACGCCGGTCAAAGAAGTGGCGGTAAAACATGAGATTCCGGTGTATACGCCGCAAAAAGTCAAAGATCCGGAGTTTGTGGATACGTTAAAACAGATTTCCTGCGATATTATCGTGGTCGTTGCCTTTGGACAGATTTTGTCAAAAGAAATTTTGGATTTTCCAAAATTTGGATGCGTCAATGTGCACGCTTCCCTTTTGCCGAGATGGCGTGGGGCAGCGCCGATTCAATGGTCGATTCTGGAAGGCGATGAAAAGACCGGAGTTACGATTATGCAGATGGATGTCGGTCTGGATACCGGAGATATGCTTGCCACGGAGGAAGTTCCGCTTCTTGGCACAGAAACCGGTGAGAGTCTGTTTGAACAGCTTTCTACCCTCGGTGGGCCATTGCTTCTGAAAACACTGGAAGAGATTGAAAATGGCGAGGCAGAGCCGGTGAAGCAGAATGATGAAGAGAGTACGTATGCGAAAATGCTCACGAGAGAGATGGGAGAATTGGATTTTAAAGAAGAAGCCGTTCGTCTGGAGCGATACGTACGCGGATTAAATTCGTGGCCGAGCGCGTATACCCATTATCATGGAAAACTGCTCAAGATCTGGGAGGCAGATGTTGTGGAAAAGGACAGCGAGGGCAGACCGGGCGAGATCGTGGAACTGCAAAAAGACGGATTCCTGATCCAGACGGGAAAAGGGTGTCTGAAAGCACGACAGGTTCAGCTGGAGGGCAAAAAACGAATGCCTGCCGGAGATTTCCTGCGTGGCATGCAGATGAAGGAAGGCGATCTGCTTGGCTGTGAAGAGTAATGGAGAAAATTTGTGAGAGATTATATATTTGATATCGTCTATGGAACATTAGAACAAAAAAAGCATAGCGATGAACTGTTTCATGAGATCTGCCGGAAAGAAGTCATGAACATGGCGAGAGACCGGCATTTCGTACAGAGAGAAGCATTGGGAACCATTGAACGGGCAATCGAGCTGGATGAATATTTGGGAGCGGTTTCCCATACACCGGTAGTCAAGATGGATCCGGTCGTCCGCACGATACTGCGGATGGGAACCTATGAATTGTTTTATATGGATAAAGTGCCGGACGCGGCAGCCTGCAATGAAATGGTTTTACTGACAAAAAGGGAAAAACTGGAAAAGTATGCCGGCTTTGTCAACGGTGTGTTACGTAATCTGGCGCGGAAAGACAAAGAAAAACTGCGGGAACAGATTGCTGCGAAAAAGCGGGATACTGCAGAAAAATATTCATTTTTGTATGCGGTGCCAAAAGAACTCTGCACGTTGTTATTAACCCATTATGGGAAAAAGAGTACGAAGAAGATGCTGGAGGCATTTCAGGAGACAAAACCGGTCTGCATCCGGGTACATACGAAAAATGCGTCCCCGGAAGAAGTGCGAAGAGAATTGGAAGAGGCGGGCATCGGAGTAAGTGAGCTGCCACATCTGAAAGAGGGATTCTGCCTTACGCATGTAGAAAATGTGGAGACGCTTCCGGGATTTTCCGAAGGGCATTTTACCGTGCAGGATGAAAGTTCGATGCTTCCGGGAGTGATTTCTAGTATTAAACCGGGAGATCAGGTGCTCGACGTGTGTGCCAGCCCCGGAGGAAAGACATTTCATGCTGCTGATCTTTTGAAAGGAAAAGGTCGTATCTGTGCCAGAGATGTTTCCGAAAAGAAACTGATACGTATCCGTGAAAATGCAGCCAGACTGCACGAAACGGAAGTGGAGATAAAAGTCTGGGATGCCAGAAACGAAGATCCCGACTGGAGAGAAATGGCAGATGTTATACTGGCAGATGTTCCCTGCTCCGGAATCGGAGTGATCGGGAAAAAGCCGGAGATTCGTTACGATGCCGTTTCCCATATCGAAGAACTTGTGCCAATCCAGCGAGAGATCCTGAAAGGAATTTTGCCGGCATTAAAGCCGGGTGGAACATTGATCTATAGCACATGTACAGTCAGTCCGCAGGAAAATGAGGAAAATGTCGCCTATCTCGAAGAACATTTTCCACTGAAACGGGAAAGTCTGGATGAATTTCTTCCGGAATCGCTTCAGAACAAGATGACAAAAGAAGGAATGCTTCAGATCCTGCCGGGTGTCAATGGCAGTGACGGTTTTTTTGTGGCACGACTCGTAAAGGAGAAATAGATGGAAAAGAAGGACTTGCGAAGCCTTACAATCGAAGAAATGACAGAACTTGCCGAGAATATGGGGCAGAAGGCGTTTCGCGGAAAACAGTTATTTGAATGGATCCATAAAAAACAGGTGGAAAATCTGGAAGAAATTTCTAATTTACCAAAAGCCTTTTTGGAACCATTGCAGGAAAACTATATGGTTTCCGGTGTGACACTTGTGAAAAAGCAGATGTCAAAAGCCGGAGATACGGCGAAATATCTGTTTTCCCTTGCCGATGGCAATCTGATAGAGAGTGTGTGGATGAAATATCATCATGGCAACAGTGTGTGTATTTCTTCCCAGGTCGGCTGCCGGATGGGATGTACCTTTTGTGCGTCTACACTGACCGGACTTACGAGAAGCCTGACTGCCGGCGAGATGCTTTCCCAGATCTATGAGATCCAGAAGGAGACTGGCGAGCGCGTATCCAATGTTATTGTTATGGGAATGGGCGAACCGCTGGATAATTATGACAATCTGATTCGTTTTGTAAAACTGTTATCGCATCCGCAGGGGATTCAGATCAGTCAGAGAAGTATTACGGTTTCTACCTGTGGTCTGGTTGACCGCATTCGTGATCTGATGAAGGAAAAATTACAGATTACGCTGGCAATCAGTCTCCATGCTCCCAATGATGAAATTCGACAGAAAACGATGCCAATCGCAAAAAAATATTCGATCGAAGAAATTTTTTCTGTCTGTCATGAATATGTTGACTATACAGGTCGCAGGGTGACCTTTGAATATAGTATGATCGATGGTGTAAATGACGGAAAAGCCCATGCTTTGGAGCTTGCGAGAAGATGTAAAGGGCTGAACTGCCACATCAATCTCATTCCGCTCAACGAAGTAAAAGAGAGAAAATGCCATCGTTCGAAAGAAGAAAACATTAGAGATTTTAAATTAGTACTTGAAGAAAATCGAATAAATGTTACAATAAGAAGAGAGATGGGGAGCGATATAGATGCTGCCTGTGGTCAGTTACGTAATCAATTTATGAACCGGCCCACTTCTGAATAAGGAGGTTAGACTGTGCAAACATTTTCGTTAACAGATACGGGACGCATGAGAACTGCCAACCAGGACTACGTTTTCTGTCATGATACGGAGATTGGAAGTTTCCCAAATCTGTTTATTGTGGCCGATGGTATGGGAGGTCACAATGCAGGTGATACCGCTTCACGAATGTGTGTGGAGGAGGTCGTATCGCAGATAAAAAAGAGTACAAAGATCACCCCGATCGGGATCTTTGAACAGGCTGTAGCGGCGGCAAATGAGAAAGTATATCAGGCGTCCAAAGAAGATCCGTCATTGTATGGGATGGGAACGACGGTAGTTGCAGCGATGGTATTGGGAAAAACAGTTTATGTTGTCAATGTTGGAGATTCGAGATTGTATGTATGTAAAGAATCTTTGACACAGGTGACTGTAGACCACTCTTTGGTAGAAGAGATGGTGCAGTCCGGAAAACTGCAAAAAGATGAGATGCGTACGCATCCGAATAAGAATATTATCACACGGGCTCTTGGAACCAATCCGGAGGTCAAGGCAGACTGCTTTGAAATCGAAGTGGAAGAAGGGGACGTGCTTTTGTTATGCTCCGATGGATTATCGAATATGATGGAAGATAAGACGATGGAAGCAATCATAAAGAAGTATCCGGAAGATATGGAACAGGCGGCGAGACAGCTGGTTGACGAGGCAAATAAAGCCGGCGGAAAAGATAACATCAGTGTCGTGCTTGTGAGAATTTAGAAGAGAGAATGGAGGCGTTATTTTGGTAAGTATAGGAACCATTATTGGTGATCGTTATGAAATACTTGAAAAAGTTGGCAGTGGTGGTATGGCGGATGTATTCCGTGCAAAATGCCACCGGTTAAACCGTTATGTTGCCATTAAGATATTAAAACAGGATTATAGTGAAGATACAAAATTTGTGACAAAATTCCGTGGAGAGGCACAGGCCATCGCCGGCATCTCTCATCCAAACATTGTAGGGATCTATGATGTCGGAGAAGAAAACGGTATGTATTATATCGTTATGGAACTTGTCGATGGTATTACATTGAAAAAATATATTGAAGAAAAGGGAAAATTATCCGTAAAAGAGGCAGTAGGGATTGCACTTCAGATTGCGAATGGTCTGGAAGCAGCCCACAGCAATCATATTATTCATCGTGACATCAAACCGCAGAACATTCTGATCGCAAGAGACGGTACGGCGAAAGTGACGGATTTTGGAATTGCCAAAGCAGCAAGTTCCAATACGATCACAGCCAATGCGATGGGATCGGTGCATTACATTTCCCCGGAACAGGCGCGAGGCGGTTACAGTGATGAGAAGAGTGATATTTATTCTCTCGGTGTGACGATGTATGAGATGCTCAGCGGAACCCTGCCATTCAATGGCGAAAGTGCCGTAGCGATCGCGCTGGCACACATTCAGGAAGAAGCGGTGCCTCTGGCTGCTTTGGATGCAACGATTCCAAAGGGAATCAGTAATATTGTAAATAAATGTATGCAGAAGAAGACCGAACTTCGTTACAGCTGTGTGGCAGATCTGATCGCAGATTTAAAAATGTTTTTGCAGGATCCGTCAGGAGATTACGGAGTGATCGGCAATCTCTATAAAAATGACGGAACGATATTTATGTCAAAAGATGATGTCAATACGCTCCGGGATGCTTCCCGTAAAGGAATGGGACCGGTTGAGCAGAAACCGGAACCACAGGAACCGGAAGAGCCGGAAGAACCGGAAGAACCGGAGAGCAATTCCGATGTTGATCCGAAACTGGAAAAAGCACTGGTATTCGGAAGTATCGGAGTGGCAATCATCATCGGACTTGTTGTACTGTATATGGTTGGACGCGTCCTTGGTTTCTGGGGAAGTGCAAAACCGGATAATAGTTCCGGCAACTCATCGACAAATGTTAGTGAAACGGCAAAACCGGGTTCTGATGCTTCCGGTGAAGAGATCACGCTGGAAGATTATGCAAACAAGATCAAAGATTATGTAGAGACAGACTTGTCAAATTATGACATTACCTGTACCGTAACAGAAGAAGCTTCGGATGAGATTGAAAAAGGCTATGTGATCCGGACCAGTCCGGCAGCCGGTTCTACCGTGGCAAAGGGCGGTAAAGTGGAATTGATCGTCAGCAGCGGGGTAGAGCAGGTTTCCATCCCGGATACGACAGGTGATACGATCACAGATGCCTATCAGACGTTGAATGATAAAGGATTTAAAGTAAAACAGGGCGAGGATGTCTACAGTTCCCAGCCAATCGGTAAAGTGGCTTATACCAAGCCGGCAGCGGGTAAAAAGGTAGATAAAGGTGCTACGATCACCATTTATCCAAGTAAGGGAGAAGAGACAAAATATGTAAAAGTGCCAAATCTTCTCGGTATGACAAGAAGCCAGGCAAAGAGTGCCCTTGAAAAAGTCGGATTGAAGTATGGTTCTGAGACAAAGAGCTATTCTACTACACAGAAAAACCGTGTCTGTGTACAGAGTGTATCAAGCGGCAGTGAAGTGGAAGAAGGAAGTACCGTAGATATTACGCTCAGCCTTGGACCGGAAACGACGTACACCTATGAAGGAAGTGTTACGATCGCCAATCCATTTGAATACGAGACAGACAGTGGAACGATCAAAGTTGTTTTGAAACAGGATGGAAATACGACGACGGTTCGTGAAGAACAAAAAACGTATTATGATTTCCCTTGGACATTGGATGGAATCAAAGGAAGCAGTGCAAATCAGGGAGAAATCACAGTTTACCGTGATGGACAGCAGGTTGCGACATACAATGTAACCTTTAAGAGGGTTTCAAATTAATGGAATTGACAGGAAAGATCATTAAGGGAATCGCCGGGTTTTACTATGTAAACTGTGAGGACGATGGTATTTTGCAGACTTACGAATGTAAGGCCAAAGGCGGTTTCCGTAAAGATAAGATCAAGCCGCTTGTCGGAGATAACGTACGCATTCAGGTGGTTTCCAAAGAGGAGAAAATTGGAAATATTGAAGAAGTTCTTCCCAGAAAGAATCAGTTGATCCGTCCGGAAGTGGCAAATGTAGATCAGGCAGTTGTGCTGTTTGCCATGGCAGATCCGATGCCCAATCTCAATCTCTTAGACCGTTTTCTGGTCATGATGGAGCGGCAGGGGGTCGAGACGGTGATCTGCTTTAATAAATCGGATATTGTGTCAGAAGAAGAAGCAGTGCGGCTGACGGGAGTCTATGAAAAGTGTGTGAATCAGGTGCTTTCCATCAGTACAAAGGAAAAGACCGGATTGTCTGATCTGCAGAAACTTCTGGAGGGAAAGACGACGGTGTTAGCCGGACCGTCCGGTGTAGGGAAATCCAGCACGCTCAATGAACTGTATCCGAAAGCAAAGATGGAAACCGGTTCGGTCAGCGAAAAGATTGGACGCGGAAGGCATACGACAAGACATTCGGAATTGTTTTGTATCAATGCCTCCACATATCTGTTTGATACACCGGGATTTAGTTCTTTAAAAATTCCGGATATTACCAAAGAAGAATTAAAAGATTACTTTTCGGAATTTCATTCGTATGAGGGGCAATGCAGATTTTTGGGGTGTACCCATACGCATGAACCGAATTGTAAAGTAAAAGAGGCGTTGGAAAACGGACAGATCAGTTCGGTTCGTTATGAAAATTATCTTCAGATGTATGAGGAATTAAAAGAATGGGAAAAGAGAAAATACAACTAATGAAAATGGGGGAAGACTATGAATTATAAGTTATCAACTTCGATTTTGGCAGCTGATGTCGCGAGACTTGGAGAAGAACTCGACACCGTGATCAAAGCGGGAGCAGATTATATCCATATTGATATCATGGATGGAATGTTTGTCAATAATATTTCGTTTGGAATCCCCGTGATCGAAGGCATCCGTGGATGTACGGATACGTTTTTTGATGTGCATCTTATGGTGCAGGAACCGATTCGTTATGTGCGCGAGTTTGCCTATGCGGGATCCGATGGAATTACGGTACATGCTGAAGCCTGCGACAATCTGGAAGCGACGATTGATGAAATTATTAAAGCAGGGAAAAAGCCGGCAGTGGCAGTTAAGCCGATGACGGATATTGATGGAATTTTACATATTCTTCCAAAAATATATATGGTTCTTATTATGACGGTAGAACCGGGATATGGAGGACAGAAAATACGTAAGGATACGTTCGATAAGATCCGTCGTCTCCGCACATACATTGATGAAAATAAACTGGATGTGGATATCGAAGTGGACGGCGGTGTGGATCTCAATAATATTTACGAAGTTATGGATGCCGGTGCCAATGTGATCGTAGCGGGAACCAAAGTGTTCCATGGCGATGTGGTGAAAAACGTACAGGCATTCCGTAATGCAATGGAGTACGAAGAAAAGATAAGATAGTTTAACCGATAGGGGAGTGTTTGGGTTAATAATCATATCGGAAACTATATTACTACGCGCTTGTTTCTGTTTCAGCTGCATGTATTTTGAACCGGCACTGATCCTGCGAACAAGCGTTTTTTATTATATCATTATGTTGCTTTTAATTTGATGCAGATATTTTGTGTGAGAAGATACAAAAATATCTGCCGGAGGGTAAAATTGTAAAATGAGAAAGAACAGTTACAAATTTTTTCAAAACAAAGAATGTGAATATTTTCCCTGTCATAAGGTGGAATGTGTCGATAATTTTAACTGCCTGTTTTGTTACTGTCCGCTTTATCTGCAGAAGAACTGTATCGGGACACCGTCTTATTTTCTGGATCCGAAAGGACAGAAGATAAAAGATTGCAGTCAGTGTACTGTGGTACACCAGCCGGAGATGTACGAAAAGGTGTTAGAGCGGTTAGGCCAAAAAGAAGAAATATTATCGGTAAGTATCGGGAATCTCCGCGAGGATATCTGGGAGCGGATGGCTCAGATTGCGTCGTGGGATAAGATGGATAAGGAAATGTACCGCGAACACAGAGCAAAGGCAATTCATAATATTGCAACGGTTTTGGAAAAATATAAGTATCTGTACCGCGTGCCGGTGTTATTGCAGCCATTTTCTGCAGAATGTGTTCAGGATGGATATTTTGAATTTGGTGGACAGAAGATTCCCTGCCGGGTGCTTGCAAAGATTGACCGAAGTCAGGTAGAGGGCGGCTATCTTTATACTTTTCATGCGCCGGACCGGAAAGTGGCAGAAGACGATGCTCTCCTGAAACAGTATTATTTTGAGATTTTTCAGATCGCCTGTCTTGACGTGATACGAGACTGGCTGCAGGGGTATCTTGGCAGAAAACATAGTGTGATGGAAGAGAGGTATTGCAGTCCGGCATTTGGACCGGGATTTTATGGCATGGAGATGGAAATGACGGAAATGCTTTTGGCGTTGATGAATGCCGAAAAAGCAGGCGTTTCATATGAAAATGGATCGATGCAGCCGGCGATGAGTGTGGCGGGCATCTATCTTGTGAGCAAAGAAGATGTGCTTCCGGTCTGCCGGGACTGTGAAGACTGTATCGGGCAGAAGAGTGGGTGCGAATTTTGTAAAAATTATATCCGATAAGGTATAGAAATCTTCGGTATTTGGAAATGTGTATACGGTCGATGTAACTGGTTCGACAAACCGCGAATTGTTTGCTCCTCCTAACGGTGATATGATGAATGTATTACAGAACAATACGCAGAGCCTTACCGATCCGCAGCTGAAAACCTTAATGCGTCAAGTGGCAGAAAAGTAAGGCGTGGCACCTTTGTTCTTTATGGACAAAGATGAGTAAATATGATATAATGAAGCATGCTGATGCATGCGCAGGTCATCAAGCTTCGCTTGGTGACATGAAATAATATAGAGACTTGAAAATAAAGGCTTAGGTAAGAAAGGAAAGATAGAAAATGAAACTCGGAATCGTTGGACTTCCCAACGTGGGAAAAAGTACGTTATTTAATTCATTGACAAAGGCAGGAGCGGAATCGGCAAACTATCCGTTTTGTACGATTGATCCGAATGTAGGTGTCGTACCGGTGCCGGATGAGAGACTGGATGTGCTGGCAGAGATGAATCATTCTGCGAAAGTGGTGCCGGCTGTCATTGAATTTGTAGATATTGCAGGTTTGGTAAAAGGAGCTTCCAAAGGCGAAGGACTTGGCAACCAGTTTTTGTCAAATATCCGTGAGGTAGATGCCATCGTGCATGTGGTGCGTTGTTTTGAAGATACCAATATCGTGCATGTAGATGGAAGCATTGATCCGCTTCGCGATATTGAGACGATCAATCTGGAATTGATCTTTTCGGATATTGAAATTCTGGAACGCCGTCTGGCAAAAAGCATCAAGGCAGCAAGAGCCGATAAAAAGCTGGCAGCAGAAGTGGATATGCTGGAGCGGTTAAAAGCATTTTTGGAAGAAGGACATCTTGCAAAGAACTTTGAATTGCAGAGCGAAGAGGAAGAAGAATGGTTTAAGGAGTACAATCTTCTTACGGCAAAACCGGTTATCTATGCGGCAAATGTTGCCGAAGACGATCTTGCAGATGATGGTGCCACAAACGAACATGTGGCAAAAGTCCGTCAGTTTGCCGCAGATGAAAACTCAGAAGTATTTGTGATCTGCGCGCAGATCGAGCAGGAGATTGCAGAACTGGATGACGAAGAAAAGAAGATGTTTTTGGAAGATCTTGGAATTGCAGAATCCGGATTGGAAAAACTGATCAAAGCAAGTTATAAACTGCTTGGACTTATCAGTTATATTACAAGCGGCGAGATGGAAACCAAAGCTTGGACGATTACAAAAGGAACCAAAGCTCCACAGGCAGCCGGAAAGATACATACGGATTTCGAACGTGGATTTATTCGTGCAGAGGTTGTCAGTTATGATCATCTGGTGGAAAATAATGGTTATAATGGAGCCAAAGAAAAAGGTCTTGTCCGTTCCGAAGGAAAAGAGTATGTGGTGCAGGACGGCGATGTCGTGCTGTTCCGATTTAACGTATAATCAAGCAGGTAATCCCAGAAGATTCCTTGGAGTTTTCTGGGATTTGTAAGTATGATGCGGAGCAATATCCGCAGAAAGGATAGAGTATGAATTCAGCAGAAATTGCATTCCCTAATATAGGAATCTACATTCCTCATCTTCCGAAAGGAATTACCATCGGGGGATTTACGATCGCATTTTACGGAATGATCATTGCGGCAGGAATGTTGTCCGGACTTTGGCTTGCCTGTCATCAGGCGCAGAGAACCGGTCAGAAAAAAGAAGTATATACAGACTTTGCTATTTATGCCATCATTTTTTCCCTGATTGGTGCAAGACTGTATTATGTGGTATTCAGCTGGGAAAACTATAAGGATGATCTACTCCAGATCTTTAATACACGTGGCGGTGGAATGGCAATTTACGGAGCCGTGATCGCAGCAGTATTGACGGCAATTATTTATTGCAAGGTAAAAAAATACAATTTCTTTCTGCTTGCGGATACTGCGGTAGGAGGTCTTGTATTGGGACAGATCATTGGACGTTATGGAAACTTCTTTAACCGGGAGGCTTTTGGAGAATATACCAATAGTTTATTTGCCATGCGTTTGAGAGTGGATCAGGTAAATCCGGCAAATATCACGGAATTGATGAGAAGCCATATGACAACGATTGATGGTGTGCAGTATATTCAGGTACACCCGACATTTTTGTACGAATCCCTTTGGAATATTCTCGTTCTCGTATTAATCCTTGTATTTACGACGAAAAAGAAATTTAACGGAGAGATATTTTTGCTTTATCTCGTGGGTTATGCGCTTGGACGTGTGTGGATCGAAGGACTACGCACGGATCAATTGCAGATTGGAAGTACCGGAATCGCAGTTTCCCAGGTGCTTTCCGGTGCTATTGTAATCGTGGGTGTTGTAGTCTGGATCTGCGTGAGAAGAAAGCTGGGGAAAAAGATATTGACCGTGTGAAATACAGAATAATATGTAAAGATGGAACGGTGAAAAAGGTTCTGGATTACGGACGGTCTGTGCATACAGAAATGTATGGAGAGGTGTATTATGTATTTATGAATGACATCACGGAAGAGGATTCATAAAATGAAAAAAAGTAAGCTGAAAATTGAAAAATTGATATTGCGGCTATCGTTCATGGGAAGTATTTTGTTTGTGCTTTCCGAGGGAATCATGGCGTGGATCACACATTCGCACTCGCTCTTAACGGACTGTCTGTTTGATGCGGCAGATCTGGTTATGATCGGTCCTTTTTTGGTACTCGTTCCGCTGCTTTATAAGCCGGTAACGGAAAAACATCCCTATGGATATTCGCAGGTAGAGTCGTTGTTTTTGCTTGTGAAATACAGCGTATTATTGGCACTCACGTGTAATTTGCTGGTAGAAAATGTAAAACTGCTATTTCAGGGCGGACACGATGTCGATGCGGGAAGTATCGCGGTATTTGAATTTATCGTGTGCCTGGGATGTGCGGCAATGTATCTGCTTTTAAGCCATTATAGTAAAAAATACGAGTCCGATACGATCAAAGCAGAGTTGTATATGTGGAAACTCGACATTGTAAGCAGTATGGGAGTAGCGGCTGCCTTTGCCGTTCAGACGATATTGGTTCAGACAAGAGGGAAGTTTCTGGTTCCTTATATCGATCCGACGGTTGCCGTTATCATGGCATTGTTTTTGATCAAAGAGCCGGTCAAAGTCATTTTCCGAAGCATCCGAAATCTGGTGCTTTTTGCCCCTGAACAGGAAGTGTTTGATCAGATTTATGCCATTGTCAATAAACATATGCAGGAGTATCCGTATGAAGTGACTTTTTTAGATGTGATCCAGACCGGGCGAAAACTCTGGGTGGAAGTGTACATAGGAAATCAGACCGACGTCATTCATATCAGTATCCTGCATCGTGTAAGGGACGAAATAAAGCAGGAACTGCGGCATAAATACGATCAGGTGTACATAGAAATCATTCCGGATTAGAGGGGTTGTTTTTATAAACCGATTAAGGGGGATTCAAGTGAACAAAATAAAATTTGCGGCGAATAAAGATACCAATTATATTTTTCATATGTTGTCCGTCGCAAAATGTGGGTATGACAATGCCTATGGTGAGTACTACCGCCCGCGGTATTTGGAAAGGGATTTAATGATTCTCAAAGGCAATGAGAAGCTGCTTACCGTATCCGGCGGAGAACATTGCGGAGCACTGTATGCTTTAATGGTGTCGGAGCCGGCGTGTGCAGAAGTGTCTGCAAAAGAATACTACGGTTCGATCATTGATTTTGAGAAGAAGGTAATCAACGGAAGTGCGCCGGACATAACAGATCCGATAAAAATACAATATGCGGAACGTATTATTTCCGTTGCAGAAATTATGGTAAAATACTACGATGATTATGTCCAAAATATATGGCAGGATGAAAAAAACAAAATTGAAAATTACATCCCCCAATTACAGATTGCTTTTGAAAATGCAAAATTTACAGATAAGGCTGAAAAATGGCTTGGCTGTCAGCTGCCAAGTGAGCTGTTCACGGTAACGTTTGTAACGTCTGTAGAAGGTGGGGCAGAAGCAATTGACATTTCCCAAAGCCAAGATGTTTTTGGGATTGAACGAGGTTTTGAAGATGCGTTTTACTTTATTGTACATGAATTTATCATTTATCTGTTGATGAATGTTTTAGCCAATGAAAATGCTTTTAAAACATTGGATACCTGGGAAGCGACAGAAGGACTTGCCGAATACTATTTGAAAAAGATAATGGGAAACATAAGATTTAAAGAACATCGGAAGTATGTTGAATATTATGAAAACTGTGAAAAGAAAATGCCGTTGTCCCCGGTTGAATTATATCGGCAGGCTTTGAAGGATGCCGCCATTTTGAAACATAACGAACGGGGATTTGCGCTTACATAAACGGGGATTTGCGTAAATGGAGGTATAAAATGAAAGCAATTACAATAAAACAGCCTTTTGCTTCATTGATTGCAGCAGGCTTGAAAGAATATGAGTTTAGAACTTGGAAAACAAAATACAGAGGAGAAATCCTTATCCACGCCGGCAAAGGGGTAGACAAAAAAGCAATGAAAAAATTTGAACATTTGAATTTGGAATATCCAAGCGGCTGTGTTATTGCAAAGGTTACCTTGTCTGACTGTATAAAAGTGGACGATGAATTAAGGAAGGAATTAAGTGAAAGAAATGCTGAGATATATTCCAGCATTATCAAGCATGCAGAATGGGAAGGGTATGGGTTCAAACTGGAAAATATAGTAAAAACCGAACCGATACCGGCAAAAGGCAAACTTAGTATCTGGGAATTTGATATGTGAATGGAGGAACAGAAAATGAAAGTAAATGAATACCAAAAACTGGCAATGACAACACTCAATCCTGCGCTCGATAAAAAGGATGTTTTGATCAACAGTGTTATGGGATTATGTGGAGAGTCCGGAGAGGCGATTGACATTGTAAAAAAATGGATGGCGCAGGGACATGAACTGGATAAAGAGCATTTGGTAAAGGAACTTGGCGATATTGCATGGTATTTGGCAGAAGCAGCTACCGCATTAGATATTTCGCTTGAAGATGTTTTCCAGGGGAACATCGATAAATTAAAGAGCAGATATCCTGAGGGATTTGAGACGCAAAAGTCATTGGCACGGACAGAGGAAGGGTGATGGTGATATATGCCTAGAACAGAAATCGTTACATTAACTAATATGTGTATGATTTACGATGGAAACAAGGTTTTGGTACAGAATAAAGTTGACGATACTTATTCAGGAATAACTTTTCCGGGTGGACATGTTGAAAAGGGTGAATCGTTTACTGATGCGGTGATTCGTGAGGTGTTTGAAGAAACTGGGTTGAAGATATCTTCGCCTGTGTTATGTGGGATAAAGGACTGGTTGAGGGATGATGGATCACGCTATGTTGTTTTGTTTTACAAAACAAATCACTTTGAAGGAGAATTATCTTCATCGATGGAAGGTGACGTCTATTGGATGGAATTAGACGAAATGCAAGGAAAAGAACTGGCGCAAGGAATGGATAAAATGTTGAAAGTTTTTCTGGATGAAAATATCAGTGAATATTATTTTTATAAAGAAAATGACAAGTGGTTTGATACATTGAAATAGTGTAGGAAAATCAAGTGGAAAGAAGGTCCGACGATGAGTTTTTTCAGAAAGAAAATAATACCTAAGCCATATGATAAAGAAAATAAAAAGCCGGTGATAAAAGCAAGCATTTGTAATGGAGAGCAGGTTGCCGGTTTTAAGGATATTCGTACGGGAAAGTGGGAAGAAGTTATGTTGATCAAAACGCAGGCGGATCTTGCAAAATTTAAAGAAATGTATGGGATAGAAGGCGAGATACCAAAAGAGTATTAAGGGAAAATGCAAATTTTGGCAAAATGGAGGACACAGATGGGAAGAATTGTAGCAATAGCAAGTGGCGATTTATTATCTACAAGACCGCTAAATAAATATGCAATTAAACTAGCAAAGAAACAAAATCCAAATGTACTGTTTATCGGAACGGCAAGTCAGGATGCACAAGATTATCGGGATACGTTTACCAAAGAATATAATAAACTGGGATGTGAAGTAAAGTGCCTTTGTCTTGTGTCTGCGCCTGGTGAAGATACGATCAATCATTTGCTGCAGTGGGCAGATATTATTTATGTCGGGGGTGGTGACACCGTTTTTATGATGCAAATGTGGAAAAAGTATGGTGTAGATAAAAAATTGAAGGAAATATATGAGAAAGATACCGCCGTATTAACGGGAATTAGTGCCGGAGCAATTTGTTGGTTTTGCTGTGGACATAGTGATTCCCAATCTTTTTCAAAGGAAAGCGAATGGGAGTATTGCTGGGCGGATGGATTGGGCATCGTTCCGATGGCTTTTTGTCCTCATTATAACGAAGAAGGGCGGGGGTCGTTTGATGCCATGCTGCTCGAAAAAGATATAGTGGGACTGGCGATGGAAAACAATACTGCATTTGTCGAATCGGATGGCGAACGTTATTTTATTCGAAGCAATAAGGAAGCGCAGGCATTTTTGATTCAGTATCAGGCGGAGGAAATGCAAAAAAGGAGTGTGGATTTCAGGGAAATTTAGAAATAGGGAAAATAATGTAAAAAAAGGTAAAATTATGTAATAATGAAGAGGATGCGTTGACATAATTTAGAAGATATGATATTACTTTTTAATAAAAAAAGAAAGTAGAAGAGGGGGAATTGTTGATGAAAAATCAAAGAGTAGAAGATTATAAATCGGCTATTGAGGAATTTTATGAACAACATAATGGAAAAATTCAGGTATTTCTTATTCTAATTACTATTATAATATCAACATTTGCTGGAATGACGTTTAATGAAATAGAACCCATTATAGTTACGTTACTCACATTGGCGTGTGTGGAGTTATTATCACTTTCTTTGAAAGATAGTATACAACAGAGAAAATTAAATCGAATATTACGAAAAGACGAAATTAAGGATGGAAAATTTTTTCGAGTAGCAGACTTTGATTTAAAAAGGTTTTTTAAAAAAACGAATAATATGTTTTTTATATCAGGAAT
>FR894031.1:0-1071 GCA_000434115.1 Roseburia sp. CAG:309
GGCTTTATTTATTTCCATTGTTGTGTTAAACAGAAATGAAAAAAAGAAGGCAATATTAGTATCTGTCATGTTTGTTTTTTTGCTTGTGCTTGCAGATATGGTGACGATATTGATTGATACTAAAATCTTTACGGTGAAAAATAAAGATGGCTCATTAGTTGATATGCTTGTAGTTCTGACGAGTAGATCCATTTTATTGATTATTATCCTATGTTTGCGAAAATTCATATCCAGAAGGTGGGATGATTTTCAGAAACAAACAAAGTTAATGAGATATGCGGTTATACCATTTATATCAATCTGCTTAATTACGGTTACATTATCTAATGACATGGGGGAATTGAATGCAAAAATGCGATATTTGATGTGGGTGTGCCTGTCTATTACATTCATTGCCAATTTGCTTCTTGTGTTTTTTATGAAAAGTGATGCCGAGAAAAACCAACTTCTTTTTGAAAGAAAAGCACTTGAATTAGCGGCAGCAGGGGAAAAGCGGGAATATAAGGCGATGGAAGAAAAGCTGGATTTGCAAAAAAGTTTAAATCATGATTTTCGAAATCACCTCAATTGTCTGCAAAGCTTGGTAGAACATCAGAATTATGAAGAACTAAAAGCATATCTTGCTCAGTTAAATCAAAAGTACAGTATTGAGACGGAGCAGATTGATACCCATAATGTAATTATTAACACTGTATTGAATGACAAATATAATGAGGCAAAAGAAACCGGTGCAGCTATTGCGTTGCAGATCGGAGACCTGTCTGCTGTTGATATGGAAGAAATAGATATCATACTTCTTTTGTCAAATCTTCTAAACAATGCGATAGAAGCTTTGAAAGAATGTAAAGAGAACAAAGTACTTCGTGTCAAACTTGAGTTAGAGAGGGAAGAATTTTTGATCGCAATTCAGAATTCTTTTGAAGGTGAGAGAAAAAGGAATGGACATTACTATGACACGACAAAGAAAAAAGATGCGGAGTTGCATGGCTATGGATTAAAAAATATCCAGAAGACCGTAGAGAAATACGGAGGTTACAGTCAATTTGACAGTGTAGGCAATGAATTTCACGC
>FR894031.1:1077-3090 GCA_000434115.1 Roseburia sp. CAG:309
TGTAGGCAATGAATTTCATGCGGTAGTCATAATTCCGATGAAAAAGAAAAATTCTGTAGAAAAAAGCAAAATAATGTAATTTGTATTGTCATATTGTAAAAGATTTGCTACACTCAAACTGCTTGGGTAGGACATACCCAAAGCCAGAAAGGAGTGTGGCTTTTTATGTTAAAAGAAAAAGCAGTTAAGGTAAGTGGAAAGTTGGTAGAAAAATTTGTTCAGAAAGAACAAACAAAGAAGTTACCACATTGCATAGGTATACTTCATCAGCCGAAGCGACCGGCAGCACAGACGAAAGATAATTAAGGGAAAATATACGTGTTAGAAAAAGTAATTGAAAAGTATATTTCAGCATTGATAAAAGCCCACATGATAGAGGATAACCAAAGGGAGATATACCAATATCATATCATTTGCACACTCGAAAGTATTTTGGTTGTGTTGTCAATGACAGGTGTTGCATTTTATTTTCATGAAGTGCTTCATGTGTGGGCTTTTATTGCCTGCTTCTTTTTGGTCAGAAACAGAACCGGTGGCTTTCATTTTGATTTATTTTGGAAATGCTATCTGGGAACGGTTGGGATGGAAATTTTTGTCATATATTTGGTAAAGTTTACGGCAAACAGTACAGTTGTGATTGATATGCTATGTCTATGCATGTTTGTTGTTATCTTTCGAATTGGCGCAATGAATCATATTAACATGAATTATAGCGAGGAGGAATTTATCGCTATAAAGAAAAAGGCAAGAGCAGTTTCTTGTGCGATTGCCGCGGTAATTATCTTTCTAAGAATCTCTCAGATCAGTGGGACGATCGTCTTATATATGGAATATGCCGTTATTCTTTCGGGGCTAATGCTGATTTTAGGGATACTAGCCGGGCAGGAAACGGAGGAGAGGAGAAAGTTTTGAAGGATAAGGACAATAAATATAAGAAAGGAAAAACTTTATGGAATATAAAATTCCTATGATTCCGTACAATGAATTTTGGCTGGATTGTGATACGGAAACTTTGTATTCTATAATATTTAGTATGGGTCAAAAATACAAAGTTCTTTTTTACGAAAATAATTATACGTATGATCTTCTTCGAGTACCTTCACCAGTGGGAGGATTTTTTGGAGAAATACGTCTGCATCAGCAATTCGTTGAATTACGGGAAAAAATAGTTGATATTGTGGAAAAACGCCGTTTTGCTGATGTCACGGATGCAATTGATACAATAAAAGATTGGATTCGTAAAGGGTATTTGGTTCAGGCAGGTGTTGACCTATATTATTGGATTGAAGGAAATTGCTGTTATAACAAACATCATGTAGAGCACTATACTTTGATTCATGGATATTGTGAAGAAGATAATAAATTTTATGTTATGGAAACAGATAACGAATGTTATCGGGAATTCTTAGTGGAAGAAGAACAGTTGGCGGGAGCAATGGCAGCAGTAAATACGTTGGCTTTTCATGCATTTGCAATGGAAATACGCTCGTTACAGGAAATGAATAGGGTGTATACAGTAAAAAAATTGATTTTGAATGCAAAAAAAATATGTCGATCTATACGTCCATTGTTACATGATTCTTTTTGGGTATTTACGGAAGATCAGTATCGAATGGGTTTTTATCGCGATATGACAGTAATGTATATTTTACAGATTAATTGTCGTATGAAAGCAAATCGGTTATTGTTTGAATTTTTAAAACAACATAATAATCTTTCTGTTCTTGATGAATTACATGAGTTGTGTACGGAAATAGAAAAGGGTTGGACGGCAGTGAGAGCAAATGTTTCCAAATTGTATTTCAAAGAAAATGCAAGAGAACGGATGGTAGAACAGAATAAGATGATTCGACATCTTCTGGAAACAGAAAGAGATATGTGGAAACGTTTTATTAAAATGCGAAAACAGATTTATCTTCCTGAACAAATATAGTAGAGGTGAGAAAAGAGTGAAAATGGAAACAAAGAAAATCATTTTTGAGTTAATTCAATTAAATGCACCGCGTGGTGTGA
>FR894031.1:3121-4470 GCA_000434115.1 Roseburia sp. CAG:309
TGACAGAAGATACTACATTTTTTGGCGATTTAAAGTATGACTCTCTTGCGCTCATCAGTTTGCTGGCAGATGTGGAAGAAGAGTTTCAGTTTGAATTTGATGATATGGAAGAAAGCTTGGAAGCGTTTGAAACGGTACATACATTTATTGAGTTTGTGGACAGATATATGGAGGGCGAATAGGGGATGTTTGAGCAGTTGGTAAAAGAAGCCTATGAGGAAGTAGAAGTCTATCGCAATAAATTAAACGGGAGAAAACCGGAATGGAAAAATTTTGATAAAGATTTTAGTGAACTTCCGCTTTTAGAAAAGAATGAAATTCTCGGACATGAAGGAGATATGATTCCGCCAAGGTACATTATGGAGTTTTATAATGGGGAACTGTTGGATACGCATACATCCGGATCTACCGGAAAGTGTCTTGAGGTATACTGGAGGGCAGAGGATGCCAAAAAGTCAATGTATCCATTATGGTTTTACCGCAGAAAATATTACGGAATTGAACCGTGGGATAGAAAATGTCAGTTTTATACAGTGGGTCAAAATGAAAAAGAGGATCAAGACGGAAAGCGTTATGTGAGAAACGGTTTGGATTTTTCAAAAACAAATCTCACAGAAGAACGATTGGTTGATATTTATAAGGAAATGTGCAGTTATGAGCCGGCATGGCTGCTCCTTCAACCCTGTATCGCAGAACTTTTATGCAAGGTAAAAGAAACGTATCATTTACCTAAAATAGAATCTCTTCGCTATATCGAAATGACTGGGGAAATGTTACATAAGGATTTACGGAACCGGATAAAAGAATGTTTTGAAGTGCCGATTGCCAATCAATATGGTATGAACGAGATGAATTCGCTCGCCTATGAGTGTCCAAACGGGAATCTGCACTGCATGGAACAAAATGTATATGTGGAAATACTGGATAAAAATGGAAAACGACAGCAGGATGGAATGGATGGCGATATTTATGTCACGACAAAAAACAATAAGGTTATGCCGTTGATTCGATACCGGACAGGAGATCGGGGAAAACTTTTGCCCAATACGTGCACTTGCGGTATGAAAGGAAAAGTTCTGGAATTGCAGGAAGGGCGTGAAAATGATTGGATTCAGATGAAAAATGGAGAGCGTCGTACGGCTTATATTTTTGTCCGCGTTATAGAAATTGTAAATGAAATGACAGATAATGCGATTAAGCAATACCAGATCTTACAAAAAGGGTATAATCAGTTTGAGGTAAAACTGGTATGCCGCAGCTGGAATGAAGAAATGGAGCAGTTGTTTGTTCGATTGCTTCGTGAAAAAGAACTACCGAATGCACAAGTTGAATTTCAGAGGGAAGATAAT
>FR894032.1:0-11425 GCA_000434115.1 Roseburia sp. CAG:309
CACGTCCGCAAGTTCGTTATCGGAGAGCTGTTCGAGTTCTGGCCCGGTCATAACTTCGCTGTCATTTTTACAGATACCGAGAGCCTGACCGATGGAAGCAGCGGTTAATTTGTGGTCGCCGGTGATCATGACCGGCCGGATACCGGCACGCCGGCAGCGCGCGACGGCGAAAGGCGCTTCTTTTCTAGGCGGATCCATAAAGGCAGCAAAACCAACAAATATCAGGTCTTTGTCACAGGTTTTATGTACGGAAGCGGGAGACGTTTTCGGCAGATCACGATACCCAATGGCAAGCACGCGGAGTGCGTCTCGGGCATACATTTGTAAAATGTCACCGAGGTGCTTTTTTTGCAGGGAACTGAGTCCTTTTTCCCCCTCTTTTGTCAGTATTTTGGTGCAGCGCGATAAAAGGATCTCCGGTGCTCCCTTTGTGATACAGCGCAGTCCGCCGGAAAAAGAGTGGATCGTAGACATTCTCTTTCTCTTAGAGTCAAACGGAATTTCGTCTATTAAAGGAAAATCTTTCTTCCAAATTTTTACAGGAAAGCGCTGCTCCGCCGCATATTGGTAAATGGCTTTTTCTACCGGACTGCGGCCGTGGCTGGCTAATGTAAAAAATTCAAATAATGTTTCAGGTGCCACAAGGGAGTGCGATTTTGTCATTGTCATTTTATTTTCGGTCAGAGTTCCGGTCTTATCAGAGCAGATAACCGTGGCGCTTCCCAGTGTCTCGACCGCAGGAAGCCGCCGGATGACCGCATTTTTTTTCGCCATGCGCTCAACACCGAGCGAGAGCATGATCGTGACGAGAGCCGGCAGACTTTCCGGAATGGCAGCGACACCAAGACTGACGGAAGTCATAAACATATCAAGGAGCGGCTGTTTTTTCAAAATGCCTAAAAAGAAAATGAGGACGCAGATCCCAAGAGCAAGTATGCCGAGGAGTTTGCCGGTGTGGTTCAGCTTTTTTTGCAGCGGCGTATCCGGCGGTGTTTCGGAGGAGATCAGATCGGCGATGCGTCCGAGTTCTGTCTGCATGCCGGTCGCCGTGACGACGGCAGTTCCGCTTCCTCCGACGACGATCGTTCCGGCAAATACCATATTGGTTTTGTCCGCAAGCGAAGGCGTTTTATCGGATAATGATTTTACATTTTTTTCTACCGGATGAGTCTCGCCCGTCAAGGCGGATTCTTCCACGGAAAGAGACAGACTTGTCAACAATCTGGCGTCGGCGGGCACGAGGTGCCCGGATTCCAACAGGATAATATCGCCCGGTACAAGGGCGGAAGCTTCGATCTGTTTTGTGGCTCCATCGCGGAGACAGAGTGCCAGAGGGGCAGAAAGTTCTTTGAGTGCCTCAAGCGAGCGGCGCGCGCGTGCTTCCTGAAAAACACCCAAAACCGCATTGAGAACAACGATCGCCAGAATGATCGCCGGTTCGACAAGATCGATCTGACCTTGCAGGTACGAAACCAAAAACGAGATCAAGGCGGCGATAAGCAAGGTGATGATCATAAAATCCTTCATTTGATTTAAGAAGGAAACAAACAGGCTTTCCGGCTTTTTATGTTCCAGTTCATTCCTACCGTAGGTGCTCTGGCGTTTTGCCGCTTCTTTTTCGGAAAGTCCGGTTGTTTCGGATGTCTTCCAGTGAGCAAGAACTTCTTTCGGGGTACGGCGTTCCCAAGATAATGGATTCATAATGCCCTCCTTTGGCAGTAGTACAATTTAGTCTATGCGGCAGGAAGGGAAAAAAGCACCGGAAAGGAAAGAAAACATAAGATGATACTAGGGAAAGGAGGGTAACACATGTTATGGATCATTTTGCTTGCCCTGTCGGCGACGGTGGATTCGTGGGCGGTAGGGATGGCATATAAAGCGCAGAAGATTAAGATCCCGCTGGCGGCGAAGGGGATGATTTCGCTGGTGTCCGGAATGACGGCGCTGATAGCGGTACTTTTTGGCAGGCTGCTTTCAGAAATTCTGCCAATTGCCGCCATTCAGGCATCCGGCGGAACCCTGCTGGCAGTCATGGGCGTGAAAGCATTGTGGCAGATAAAAAAAGAAAAAGGAAAGACCAACTACGATCTTGATTTCTCACAGAAAATCGAGACGTGGGAGGCAGTCTGGATGGGGACGGTATTGTCCGTGGATTCCTTTTTGGTGGGAATCGGACTGGTACAATATGGAAATCAGGCCTATGTTTTTCCGGCGTTAGTAACAATTTTAACGGCTGCATTTCTTGTTTTAGCACAACAAATTCGATACTGGAAAATATTTGATTACATTTCTGCTGCATTTTTGACACTCGCCGGAATGTTCCAGTTATTTACTACAATATAATGATAGTGTGATGATTAATAGAAAAATGAAACCGGAGTTTTCCATGAGGGATTTAAAACTCCGGTTTTATTTTCTATTTTAGTCATTACAGTGACATTTTCCTATTTACAAAAGGGATACTTTTATATACAATATTAGATAGGAAAGTCTGTTTTGTTATAGAATGGAGAAAGGCGGGAACGTGAAATGAGCATCGTAGCACAATTTTTTATGATAATGGGGGGAGTACTGACCGGATATGTGGGGATCGGTCTGGCGGCAGCCATTGGAAATCTGGTTGGCGGCGGGATATTCCGCTTTCAATTTGACGAATTTATCTTTTTTATGGTGCGCCTTAGCAAGTCGGGTAGACATTTCTCTTTTGGACTGTGTGATCCACGTCCTTACATAAAATGTCAGATGATTGATATGAAACCTACGAAAGTACGTAGTGTGATCTATGGTGCGTTTTCGATGGCAGTTGCGCTTTTTGTGACGGAGACGGTGTCGTTGCAGCTGTTTGCGTTAAAGCGGATGCCGTTTAACGCGTTTACGCTGCCGATGGCGATCGTGATGATTGGCTATACGTGCTTTATCGTTGTCCATCTTGCGTTTACCCAAAAGAAAAACGTAGGGGAAAATCCGGGGGGCCTTTTGCGGGAAGAATACCAGCGCATTTATGGTGAGATAAAAAAAGGAACAGAGCCGGCAGAGATTGAAGTCAATGATGTCGAATATACCGGACATTTGACGGATCTTGGAGTATATAAAAAATATTTGATGCTGAAGTATTACCATTATCTGGATAAAGGAGACTATGCACAGGTGTCAAAAGTAATTGACAATCTGGAAAATTATGTGCCGGATAAATGGTCAAAAAGCGATCTTCCGATGCTTGCGGAACTGGTATTTTACCATGTGATTATTCAGAAAAATGAGGCAAAAGCACAGTTTTACGGCAAACCATTTTGCAGTATGCTGGAGGGAAATGAAGAAGTAAACGAAAAAAGAGTATTTGCGTACTGGCTTTTCTTTGAGCAGAAGGACAGAGGAGCCGCATTACAATATACGATGAAGACATTAAAACAGGTTTCGTCTTATCATCTGACAGGATGTCAAAAATTGGAAGAGAAACTGCTGAGTGCGTTAATTAAGCGAATCGAACGTACAGCATAGCGAAGAAGAGAGGGTAACGATGAAGGAAAAGATTTTGTCACTGGCACAGGGAAAATTTCGATATCAACAGCCCAAACTGCAATTGTCGTTGGAACGGTTGATCCTACAGGTGGAAGAGGGTGGCGAAAGTTCGGAACAGCTGGTAATCTCCAATGAAGAAGGAACAAAAGTAAAGGGATTTGGAGCCAGCGAGGACATTCATTTTGACTTTTTCCCTGTATTTGATGGGGAAGAAAATCATGTGACGGTGCGGGTAAAAGCCGGTAACCGTAAGGCGGGAGAGGTATTGACGGGAGTATTGTACCTTGTGACGGATTGTGGCGAGCAGACGCTTCCGTATGAAGTACGGATCGTAAAGTCGTATTTGAAAGATTCGCTGGGGCGGTCTATTTCCGGATATCCGGAATTTGTGCGCTATGCAAAAGAAAACTTTGACCAGGCCGTTCTGCTTTTTTATCATCGGCAATTTCTCGACTGCTATTTGGAAACATTAGAGGATAAGAGGCTGTACCGGCATTTGACGAAAAAGAATTCCAAGAAACAGGCGTTGAAGGAGTTTTTGGTGACGCGCGGAGATATGGAAAAGGAGCCGGTACCGGAAGAAAAAACGCCGGAGGCACCAAAGACCGAGACAGCGGAAATTAAAAAGCCTGCCGGAAAGAGATTTCAGGAAAAGAAACAATGGAAACGGCTGATAACGGCGCATCTTCATTATATTATGAACAGCAGCCGTCGGGATCAGTGGATCGAGGCATTGCGCACCTGCTTTCCGATGGACTATGTGCTGGAAGGCTATCTCGCATATTTGAAAAAGGACGAAGACGGAAAGCAGAAATATCTCAATCTGGCGGCAGGAGTGACAGAACCGGAAGAGGGGGCATCGATGGAACAGGTGCTTCGTTATCTGATCACCCAGTATATCAAATGTAAGATCACGAAAAATGAATTGGACAAAGATGAATTTTACTCCGAAGTCCGTCAATACCAGTCAGACGGCTATCAGCACATTTTCTGTACCGTTCTTTTGGAGCGCATGGGATATTATCAGGAAAATGTGATGGGGCTTTGGGAAGATCTGAACCAGTTGTGGGCGGATGGATGTTACAGTCCGTATCTGTATCTGTATCAGGCAATGATCCTTTTGCAGGAGCCGGATCTGCTCGTACGGCTTGACCCACAGACAGTCGGAATTTGTCGTTTCGCTCTGCGTTACGATCTCCTGACGGAAAATGAAGTGCTTGCCATCTCTTTTTTGGCGGCAAAGAAAAAGAAAGAAACGCCGGCAATCCTTGCCCTTTTGATGGGATGCTATAAGAAATTCTATACGACAGATACACTGCATAGTATATGTGCCTTGCTCATTCGTGGGGAAAAACAGGGACCGCAGTATCTCAAATGGTTTGAACTCGGGGTAAAACATCATCTCCGGCTTACGGAATTGTATGAGTATTATATGTATTCGCTGGGGGAGGAAGATTTTTCCAATTTAGATCCGGCGGTGTATTCGTATTTTGAGTATGAAAACCATCTGCGTGATTCCGTAAAGGCGAAATTTTTCCGACACATTGTGGAAAACCGGGAAACGCATCCGCAGGAATACGCGGTTTATGAAACTGCAATCCACGACTATGTGATAAAACAGGCAGAAAATGGAAAGATCAATGTGACACTTGCGTATTTATACAATGAATTGCTGCCGAAAGAAGAGGATATTACACAGCTGGCAGACAAACTGCCGGAATTTATCTTTGCCCACCGTATTGTATGCCGCACGGACAAGACGATTGTGCGTGTCGCCGTAGTACACGATGAAGGGGGCGGAGAGCAGAATTACCGGATGCAGGATGGCGAGGCTGTTGTACATATTGCAACGCCAAATTACCGGATTTATTTTGTCGATGACAACGGCTATTATCATGCCGGAACGGTCGATTATGAGATTGAAAAAATGTGCCATCTGGATGACTTTGCAGAGATGTGTTACCAGTATGGAGCAGATTCTCTTTTGGTAAAACTGCACCTGTTTTCCAAAATTTTAATGGAACATATGGAGATTAGTACGAAAGAAGCCATTTTGATCCATGAACTGGTGCGAAGCGACGTGCTTGGCGTGGAATACCAGCATAAGGGATTGTTGACATTGTATGATTATTACAAATCCATCGGCGAGGATGCGCTTTTGGAAGAAGTCATCCGGGATATCGATTTCCATTATATCAGCAGGGAGCGTCAGGCTGGCATCCTGCAAACGATGATCCAGTATCAGATGAATGAGGATGCGCTCGGGGTATTCCGTAAATATGAATTGACGGAATGTACACCGAAGCTGATCCTTCTTCTCATTACATGGGTTCTGGAGGAAAAACAGCAAAAATTCGATCCGTATTATATGCGGATCTGTGACTTCCTTTATGATAAGGGAGAAAAAAATAAAGTGACCCTTTCGTATCTGGTAAATTATTATATGGGCGATACGAAAAAACTGCTGGAGTTTTACCGGGCAGCAGAAAAAGGTGGTGTGGAGATCCGCGATGGCGCGTTGGAGCGGCTTCTCGGACAGGCATTGTTTACCGGAGCGGAACTGCCGGCATTTGAAGAGCCATTTGAAGAATATTATGAGTATGGTGACAATCGCACGCTGGTAAAAGCATATTTGGCAGAAATTTCCTATGAATATCTGACCGGGCGGCTTACGTTGACGGTGGAATGGAAAAACCGTATTGCAAAAGAAGGGCTGGCAACGCAGAATCCGGTGCTTGTTCTTGCTATGTTGAAATATTTTTCGGCGCAGGAGACATTGACCGCTAATGAATGTGAATGGACGCGTTTTCAGCTGGCAGAATGTGTGGCAAAGGGGCAGTATCTCGCCTTTATGAAAGATTTTAAGGGCAAGATGGAAGTGCCGTTTGAAATTGAAAATGCGCAGATGATCGAATGGATCGCGGCAGGAAAAGGCGATGTCTATATTGAGATTAATAAAGAAAAGCTCGTGCCGATGCGGAAAATTCTGCCGGATGTCTATTGTTTTGCGACGATTTTATTTACCGGTGAGACGTGTGAGTATCGTATTTTCCAAGGGGATATGAATGTGCCGGTGAAAACCGGAGAGCTTGTCGGAGGGGAGGCAGATCCTTCTGCGGAGCCGTCTTTCTACCGGCTGCTTCAGGAAATGAGCAAAGCAAAGGAAAACGACGCGGCACAATATGACCGCATGCTGCGGCAACTGAAGGAACAAAAAAATGGTGGGGCATTGTTGCAGCCACTGTCGTGGGAAGGAGAGGCGAAGTAGACGATGAGCCAACGTAGTTTATATATCGGAGTAGATCTGAGAGACGAAAATTCCCAACTGGCGCTGCTTGTGCCACAGGGCGAAGAGCCGAAACTTGTATTCGACCCACGGGATAAAACCGAGAACACGCAGATTCCGACGGTGGTTACGATACCGGGATCCAAGGAGACAATCGGACATTTCCTGGAAAAAATTGTAAAAGGCGAGCCAATCTTTGCCACCGGTGTGGAGACCGATCCCGTCAATGTGCTGGCTGCGTATTTTCAAAAAATATTGTCCTTTACGAGACGTGAGTACCCGGAAGGAATGATCCGCCGTCTGGTCGTTACGACAAAATACCGGGATTTCCGGTTTATCAGCCAGATTTATCAGGCACTGGAAAAACTTGGTATTGGCAAGGATCGTGCGATGGTAGTAGACCGCCGGCAGTGCTTTGTTTATTATGTTATGAATCAGAAGAAAGATCTCTGGGTCAATCAGGTAGGATTGTTTGATTATGAAGATCACGAGATTACGTATTTTCAAATGCACGTAGATCGTAATCAGCATCCGCCGTTTGTTTCAGTGATGGAGAAAACCTATCCGGATTATGTAAAAATGCTCGAAGAGCCGGTTCCGGAAGAGAATGGGGAAAGCGGAGAAAATGCCAGAGGTTCCGTAGTGGAAGCGATGGTAAAAGGGGCATTGCATGGACAGGTTATTACGACGGTGTATATGACTGGAAAAGGGTTCACGGATGGCTTTGCCGATGATATTATGACACAGCTGTGCGTGGGACGGCATGTATTCCGGGGTAACAATCTGTATGTGTTTGGTGCCTGCTTTATTGCACGTGAGTACAGCGGTGAAAGGAAGATGGAACCGTTTCTCTATATGGACGAAGATACGATACCGGTCAACATTACGATGCAGGCGTACACCAATGCGAAAGCGCAGGAAATTATGCTGGCAAAAGCCGGGACGCCGTGGTATCAGGTAGATTATGAAGTGGATCTGATCTCGGATGGAGAAGATGAATTACAGATCCGAGTATATCACGTGAGGGACAAGAGCGCACATACCCACATCCTGCCGATGGACGGGATTCAGGGGCGGCTTGACCGCAAAGCACGGATCGGATTACAGATCCGGTTTGCCGGTGTAGATAAATGTATTTTTACGATCCGTGACAAGGGATTTGGCAGCTTTTTTCCATCGTCACATCGGATCTGGGAAGAGACGATCATTGTGTAAAGGCAGGTGGTAATATGTTTATATTGTGTCAGGGAGATTTGGCAAAAGAGCCATATATTATCCCAATTTCAGAAGTTCCTGTTTATTCTTTGGAAGAATTGTGTTATTATATGTATCATAATATTTACACAGTGACAGAGGAATTTTTTGACGAAAATCTGGTTTACTGGCTCAAAGGACAGGTGCATCTCCGCACCCTTGCGCTGAAGATGGAAAAACTTATCCGCAAGCACCACAATATCAAGGATCTGGTGGTTACCCTGCTTTGTGCCTGTGATTATTATAAAAAAGAAGAAATTTTTTCTCTGGTTGAAGTAATGGAAAATATTTCCAATCTTCCGCCGGCGAAAAAAGCCTGGATGAAGGCGGACAATTATCTGAAAGCCGGAAGATATGGAAGAAGTTTTCAGGAATATCAAAGCCTGCTGCACGGTCCATTGGCGAAGGAACTCAGTACGGAAGAGTACGGGGATGTGCTGCACGATCAGGCAATCGCGATGTTCCACGTATCTTCGTTCCGTCAGGCAGCAGATGGCTTTAAAGAAGCGTATGCGCGTAATCATAGACCGGAATCGTTACAGCAGTATTTATATGTACTTTTAGCATGTGATGACAAGGAGACGTTTGACCGCGAATGTGAGGCGGCAGGCAAAACCGAAGAGGAAAAGAAGGCGCTCTGTGAGGCGTGGGAGCAGGCATGCAGCACGGAGGGAAGTGATTCTGACGAAGTCTGTATTGCCCGTGCAAAGCGTGAGATCAAGGAATCGCTGGAAGAGCCATTGCAAAAATAAGGAGGAATCAGACACTATGATATTCGGACGATTTCGCAAGCGAAAAGCGGAACCGAAAATAGAAGAGATGCTGCCGCCGGAGCTGGAAACTGAGAAGATTGAAAAAGAAATCAAAGAGGATTCGGCAGCAGAAAAAGAACAGGTTGACATAAAGGATAAAAAACAGCGTATTGATTATATACAGCGGTTATACGAGGGGATTCGGGAAGCGAAAAACCAGAATGAGCAGATCAAAAAAGAGTATGCGGAGGTGACTTCTCATCTGAAAGATATCCAGCTGATGGATCAGGCACTGGATGAGGATAAGGTTGTTCTTCTTCAGACTGCCTCAGCGATCGATCAGTTGATGAAGGAACGGGATTATCTGAAAAAGCGCCGGTATAAGTTTAATGATGCACAGCGTCAGGCAATGGAAAATTTTGAGACGACGGCAGCCGAAGACGTGAAGAAGTTAAAAGAATTTGAGGATTACCAGATTAAGGTAAAAAATGATCTGCGCCAGCTGGAAAGTGAAAAGCAGCTGCTCAAATCAGATAAACGCGATATTATCAATAAACAGGGAACGCTGCGGGTCGTATCGAAAGTGCTGGCGGGGATCCTGCTGGTGTTTGCGCTTTTGATGCTGACGATCCGTCTGGCATTTGAAGTCGATGTTACGGTGCCGGTTATCGCGACCGCTGCGTTTGCCTTTTTGGTACTGCTTGTCATCATGTGGGAAGCGCGTGCCAACCGCACGGACATGGTGATCACAGAGCGTAAGTGCAACCGTGCGATCGCGCTTTTGAACCGCGTGAAGATAAAATATGTCAATAATACGCGCACCATTGATTATATGTGCATGAAATACCGCGTGCGCAATGCGACGGAACTGGAATTTGTATATGACCAGTATCAGCGGGCGAAGAGAGAATGGGCGCGCAAGCGCGAGAGCGTGTATATGCTCAACGAAAAAAAAGATATTTTAGTTGCGGAACTAAAAAAGATGGGTGTAAAAGATGCGGAAATCTGGTGTTCTCAAGTACAAGCGATCATTGAACCCAAAGAAATGGTCGAAGTGCGTCATGACCTGAACACACGTCGTCAGAAACTGCGAAGCCAGATTGATTACAATACAGGAATCATGCAGGATTTTATCGGGGAACTGGAGCGCATCCGCGATATTCGGGAAGAGTATGCGCAGGATGTGGAAGAGGTTCTTGCAAAATCCAAAGAAATGAATCCGGATAAATAAATGGAGGGGAACGTATGAATCTTTTATTTTTATTAAAACCAAAAAATACCGTAGATTTTCTTGAGGGAGAAGATACGGTACATGCCGGGCTGTTAAAACTCCGTGCCAGCGGGTACACGGCGGCACCGGTATTATCAGAAGATGGAAAATACATCGGAACGGTCACCGAGGGAGATTTTTTGTGGCATCTGCGTGACACACCGCTGGATCAGGAGACCGCAGTAAATGATGTACATATCTGTGAGATCATGCGCGAGAACTGGAATCAGCCGGTTCATGTGTCAGCGACGATGGAGGAGCTTCTGGAACTGGTACTGAACCAGAACTTTGTTCCGGTAGTCGATGACCGAAACTATTTTGTGGGAATTATCACGAGACAGTCTGTCATCCGCCATTTTGTGGATCGGATCCAGAAACTGAAACATCTTGTGGGAGAACAGGAATTGGAAAAAAAGGAAGGAGAAAAATAGTGCAACCTCGAGTCGATTATACATTATATTTATGCACGGACCGCGATCTGATGTCCGCGGAAACACTGGAAAAAGCAGTAGAACTGTCTATACAAGGGGGTGTAACAGTTGTACAGCTCCGGGAAAAGGACTGTGCAGGAAGGGAATTTTTACAGATTGCAAAAGAGGTAAAACAGATTACCGATGCCTATGAGATTCCGCTTATCATTAATGACCGGATCGATATTGCGATGGCAGTAGATGCCGACGGGGTTCATCTGGGCCAGAGTGATATTCCGGCACACACGGCAAGGGAACTTCTGGGGCCGGATAAGATCATAGGGGTGTCTGCTTACAATAAAGAGCTTGCCATCGAGGCGCAGAAAGAGGGAGCAGATTATCTGGGGGTCGGCGATGTGTTTGGAACTTCGACGAAAGCAGGAACACATCACGTAGAGATCGATACCCTGCGTGAAATCTGCAATGCCGTAAAAATCCCGGTTGTTGCAATCGGCGGCGTCAATCTGTCAAATGTGACAAAACTGGCAGGCACGGGAGTAAGTGGTGCGGCAGTGATCTCTGCGATCATTGCTTCGAAAAATATAACAGAAGCAGCGACCAATATGTTATCGCTGCTTCAAAAGGAAGTTATCGTAAATTTTCCAAGAGCATAACCGGAACACGAAGATTGCCGGTGCCGCGTCCGAGTTCAATATCCGGTTTGTTGGCACCGTGGAAATCGGAACCGCCGGTGATGAACAGATGATATTCTTCGGCAAGTTTGCGAACGAATGCTTCGTCTGTACCGCGGTTTCTGGAATAAATCGCTTCGATTCCGCAAAGTCCGTAAGAGGTCAGATCGTCCAATAACCCGCGGATCTGGCTGACGGACAATTTATAAAGCAATGGGTGTGCGAGAACCGGAATACCGCCG
>FR894032.1:11484-11567 GCA_000434115.1 Roseburia sp. CAG:309
GATATTCGCGGTTGACAAAATACGGGCTGTCGGAAGACAGACAGGTACGGAACGCATAATCCAGTGATGGCACACCGCCATTT
>FR894033.1:0-860 GCA_000434115.1 Roseburia sp. CAG:309
AACAAATATAATATACGATTGAAAGTATTGTTTTTCCGCCTGATTCAGACAAATAAAAATACAGACGAGAAAAAATTAGAAATGAGTGCCACTAGAATAATCTTTGAAAATCCGGAAGATGCACAATTAGATCATCTGGAACCTGAAAATCCTGAGGATAAAAGTGGGCATGGATATTTTGGAATGAACGATATCAGAAACAGGGAAGATATTGTGAATAGTATCGGAAATTTTATGCTGCTTGATGACTACAATAATATTAAAAAAAGTAATGGAAGATTTGAAAATGCAATGAGGTATTATGATAAGATGTTTAATGGGATTTCCCATTGGATGATCGAAGATATTAAAGCTGCTTTTTCAGATTCAGAGTTGGTGATTGAGGAAGAAGGTCACAAAATTCCGACAGAAAAGTTTTTTCAACAGCGACGGGAACAACTTTGCAAATATTTTAAGGCAATACTGAGTGCGGAAAGATATGATGCGACGGAGATTGGGTATTAAATAAAACAATGTAAATAACGGCTTTCGCTTGGCAAAATTGAAAAAATATGCTTTTTCCGTTTTTGATTTTCTAAAAAATTTCTGTATTGTATTTTTTGTGAAGAAATTTTTAGTATATCCGGTGTATGCGGTCAGTAAGTTTGCGAAACCTGCAAATCCCATTGACTTTTCTCCCTCAAATAGGTATAATCACAAGTAGGAAAACGACGAAAAAAGGGGACTATTACCTATGAATTATAAAAATACAGTATTTTTATCCATTGCGCTCGGTGCGGTGCTTCTGATCGCAGCGATCGCAGGGATGCGTTATATGAATCCGGCACCGGAAGGCTATCGCAGCAGTTTTGAGATGGCGA
>FR894033.1:885-11654 GCA_000434115.1 Roseburia sp. CAG:309
AGAACAGGCCACACCGCCGCCGACGCAGGCAGCGACACCAAAACCGACGGAAGAACCGTTTACCGGATTTTATGACACGGAGGCGATGACGTTAAAAGAGCGGATTCATACGCCCGAAGGATTTCACCGGGAAGAAGTGGACGATGACAGTTTTGCGGCTTTTTTGGAAAACTATGCATTGTATAAAGACGGAAAAAAAGTCAAGTTATATGATAAGTCATTGAAGCAGAATCAGGATGCGCATGTTGCAGTATTAAAAATGAAACTCGTAGAGGGTGATCTACAGCAGTGTGCCGATTCGATCATCCGCTTATATGCAGAATATTTTTATCAAAATAAAATGTATGATAAGATGAATTTCCATCTTGTCAACGGATTTGCGTGCGAGTTCAGTAAATGGGCTGAGGGCATGCGTGTATCGTTTTCCGGCTCTTCAACGACATGGACGCAGAGTGCGGCTGCCAATGACGACGAGACCGTGTTTGAAAAATATCTTCGCTTTGTTTTTGCGTATGCCAGCACGATTTCATTGAGTGATGAGTCAAAGAAGATAAAGAAAGCCGAGATTCAGGCAGGAGATATCTTTGTACAGGGAGGAAGTCCCGGACATGCTGTTATGGTATTGGATGTGTGTACGGATGACAGCGGACGGAAAGCATTTTTGCTTGGACAGGGATTTATGCCGGCGCAGCAGTTTCATGTGTTGAAAAATCCGCTGCATGAAGACGATCCGTGGTATTATGTGGATGAACTTACCTATCCGCTCCAGACACCGGAGTATACGTTTGAAAAAGGGAGTCTGAAACGGCCGGAATGCATGCAGTGATTTTTTTCGTGGAAAAGGTCTTGATTTTTTTTGAAAATGCGATATAATAAATAGTGCAAGTTCAAAATCCAAGAGAAAGGATGAGGGGCATGGTATTACTTGGAGTCGGCGTAGGTGTTGCGATTATAGCAGTGGTAATTGTTGTTGGGGCAGTTTCTGCGATTGTAGCTGCTGCAAAAGATTCATTAAAAGACGATGACGAGATGTAACGCCTGTTATTGATTTTGACTGGATGGAGGATAAGAGACGGGGTATGGCTCAGCTTGGCTAGAGCGCATCGTTCGGGACGATGAGGTCGCAGGTTCGAATCCTGTTACCCCGATGATTAGGAAGGAGAAGCTACGAAGCGGCAGATGTCACATCAGCTGCCGATTGGCTTCTCTTTTTGTAACACGAGAGTCTGGGAAAGGAAGGATTGGGATATGATTTCAAAACGATGGATGCAGAGGGCATTTACGGTTGCGGTTGTCTGTGTCAGTTGTTCGATTTTTTTCTGTAGTGAGATCTGCCGTGCAAAGACGGCGGCGAAAACGACGAAAGTGCATACCTATAAAGAAGGATTTACCTATCAGAAACCGGATTCGGAAACGATCGCGCGGATGTGTGGAAAATCCTATAAAAAAGGGGCCAAAATTCCGCTTAGCAGGCTTCGTTACCTTCGGCTCCGCTACATTGATTTTGATGGAAGAGAGCGGGACGGGGAAATGGTCGTTCATAAAAAGATTGCCAAACGGACATGCAAGGTGTTTTATGAATTGTACCGGATAAAGTATCCGATTGCCCGGATGCAGCTGGTGGATGAATACGATGCCGATGACGAGGCATCCATGGCGGCAAACAATACGTCTGCCTTTAATTATCGAAAAGTGGCAAATTCTTCCAAAATGTCCAAGCACAGTCAGGGACTTGCCATTGATATCAATCCAAGGATCAATCCTTACATTACCAAGTACGGCATTGCACCGGCAAACAGTAAGGTGTACCGAAACCGGGATGCGGAGACGTGCCGTGGCAAATACAGGGATTATATGATACACCGGGGAGACGAGGTATACCGTATTTTTAAAAAGAATGGTTTCTCCTGGGGCGGCGATTGGAAATATTCCAAAGATTACCAGCATTTTGAAAGATAAGAAGTCTTAGAAAGAAGGTGTATCCTTGTGGTAAAAGATCTTACCAAAGGAAACGTTCGACCGGTTTTGTGGAGCTTTACGATACCGATGTTTATCAGTGTTGTATTTCAGCAGTTGTATAATATTGCGGATAGTGCCATTGCGGGGCGGTTTGCCGGCGAAGATGCGCTGGCGGCTGTCGGGGCGTCGTATCCGATCACGATGATCTTTATGGCAATTGCCATCGGCTGCAATGTCGGTTGTGCGGTCGTAATCTCGTCGTATTTTGGAGCCGGTGATATCCGGCGGATGAAAACTGCCATATCCACGACATTGATTGCAAGTACGGTGCTTGCGGCGATTTTGACAATATTTGGATTGCTGACAACTTCTTATCTGATGCAGAAGATGCTTTTCTGATGCAGATGATGAATACACCGCATAATATATTTGATGCGGGGGATATTTATCTTAAAATATACATTGGAGGCATGGTATTCCTGTTTTGCTACAATGTGGCAACCGGGATCTTTACGGCACTTGGAGATTCCAAAACACCGCTGTATTTTTTGATTGGATCTTCCGTCGGAAATGTGGTGCTCGATTATCTCTTTGTCGCAGTGTTTCATTTCGGGGTATCCGGTGTCGGCTGGGCGACCTTTCTCGCCCAAGGAATTGCCGGCATATTGGCGGTGTTCACACTGTTAAAGCGGGTGGCAAAGCTGCCGAACGGACATGGAAAAGTGATGCTGTATTCGAGATCCATGCTTCGCCGTATCGCTAAAATTGCGGTGCCGAGCATCTTACAGCAGAGTTTTGTCTCGGTAGGAAATATTTTTATCCAAAGTCTTGTAAATTCCTTTGGATCTGCGGTAATTGCCGGATATTCTGCGGCGATTAAATTAAATACGTTTACGATCACATCCTTTTCGACCTTAGGCAATGCGCTGTCGAGTTTTTCCGCCCAAAATATCGGAGCGGCAAAAATAGACCGTGTGCGGAAAGGGTTTCGGGCAGGCACGATGCTTGCCTGGATTATCGCGGTTCCGTTTTTTGTCTTATTTTTCTTTTTTGGAAATGAGATGCTTCGGATTTTTATGGAAAATCCGACCGGTGGCGCGATGAAAGCGGGAATGGCATTTTTGAAGATCGTATCGCCGTTTTATTTTATTATTTCATTAAAACTGCTGGCAGACGGATTGCTGCGTGGAAGCAGTGCGATGATCGGATTTATGGTTTCTACCTTTACCGATCTGATCCTTCGCGTGATTTTGGCTTATGTTTTTGCCGGCCTATTTGGAAGTACCGGAATTTGGATGTCCTGGCCGGTTGGATGGAGTATATCAGCAATTATTTCGTTGTTGTTTTACCGATATACATGGAAACAATTATCAGTTGAAAGGAGATTATTAAAATGACAAAAATTGACATTATTTCAGGCTTTTTAGGAGCTGGAAAGACAACCTTGATCAAAAAATTAATTGAAGAAGCATTTACAGGAGAAAAACTTGTATTAATTGAAAATGAATTTGGAGAAATCGGAATTGACGGAGGATTTTTGAAAGATTCCGGAATCAATATTACAGAGATGAATTCCGGCTGTATCTGCTGTTCCCTCGTAGGAGATTTTGGTACCGCATTGGCAGAAGTGCTTGAAAAATATGCACCGGACCGGATCATCATTGAACCATCGGGAGTTGGTAAACTTTCAGATGTCATCAAAGCCGTTCTCGGTGTGAAGGAAAAAGTGGCAGGGGACAGTGTGGTACTCAACAGTTTTACGACCGTTGCTGATGCAACAAAATGTAAAATGTATATGAAGAACTTTGGTGAGTTTTACAATAATCAGGTAGAACATGCCGGAACCATCGTTCTCAGCCGTACCGGCAATATGAAAGAAGATAAATTGCAGGCGTGCATCGACCTGATCCGTACACAGAATACAGAGGCTTCGATTATTACGACTCCATGGGATCAGATCAACGGAAAACAGATTCTGGATGCGATGGAAAAGAGAAACGATCTTGTGAAGGAATTGCTGGAAGAAGAGGATGTTTGTCCAGAATGTGGACACCATCATGAGCATGGCGAAGAGTGTGACCACGATCACGAGCATCATCACGACCACGACCATGATCACGAACACCATCACGACCACGATCATGAGCATGACCATGATCACGACCATGACCACGACCATCATCATGAACATGATGAAAACTGCACTTGTGGCTGCCATGACCACGATCACGACCATCATCACCATCACCATGCAGATGAAGTATTTTCAAGCATTGGTATTGAGACGGCGCATAAATATAATGAAGCAGAACTGAAGGATATTTTGGACAAGCTTGCCAACGATAAAGTACAGATGGGAACCATTCTTCGTTCCAAAGGTATCGTAGCTTCCGAAGAAGGCGAATGGTATCATTTTGATCTGGTTCCGGGTGAATATGAAGTACGCCGCGGGGCAGCGGATTACACAGGAAGAATTTGTGTGATCGGATCGAAACTGGATGAAGCGGGTCTTCGTGATCTGTTTGCCGGAAAATAAAGGAGGACGCCAGATATGTTTGGGAAAAAAGAAATTCCAGTTTATCTTTTTACCGGTTTTTTGGAGAGTGGAAAAAGTACCTGTATCGAAGAGGTAATTGAAGAGGGAAACTTTTCCGATGGAGCAAAAACGCTGTTTATCCTGTGCGAGGAAGGCGAGCATGAGATTGACGATCAGCTTTTGATGAAAAACCGGATTTCCTGTGTTGTATTGGAAGACGAGGACGAACTTACGGAAGACTGCTGTAAGAAATTGCAGGAAAAATATAAACCAAACCGCATTGTGGTTGAGTGCAATGGCATGTGGGATCTGGATAAAATGTACCGCGAGACATTTCCGGAAAACTGGATTGTTGTACAGACATTTACAACGGTAAATGCGCAGACGTTCCAGATTTACAGCGCAAACATGAAATCCCTGATGATGTCACATTTTAAAATGGCAGATCTTGTCATTTTTAACCGCTGTGAATCGGATAATATTGATAAACCGGCGGCCCGACGAAACGTCAAAGCGATCAACCGTCAGGCGCAGGTACTGTTTGAATCCGCAGATGGCACCGTGGAGAGTAAGATTGATGAGGAACTTCCGTATGATGTGAATGCGTCGGAGATTACACTGGAAGATGACGACTTTGGTCTGTGGTATCTGGATATTGGTGAAAACCCGCGAAAATACGTGGGAAAGAAAATTACCTTTAAAGGCCAGGTATACCGCAATAAAACATTTCCAGCCGGGGCATTTGTCCCATCCCGCAAGGCAATGACCTGTTGTGCAGATGATATTGCGCGGATCGGTTATATGTGTCACGGTGAGGATGCGGATCAATATAAGAACGACAGCTGGGTAATGGTTACGGTGACGGTAAAGACACAGCAGAGCAGAAAGCATGACGGAGAATTTCCGGTGCTCTATGCGGAAAAGATCGAGCCGGCACAGCCGCCTCAGGAAGAAGTTGTATATTTTGGATAATCTATTTGAAATATGTTGCGGAGTATGTTATGATGGAGAGCAGGAATATATAGATATGTTGTAAAGGAGAAAAAGAAATGGCTAAAATTCAGATGACGACCCCATTGGTTGAGATGGATGGAGACGAGATGACACGTATTCTGTGGCAGATGATCAAAGATGAGCTTTTGCTTCCTTATATTGATCTGAAGACAGAGTATTATGACCTCGGTTTGAAATATCGTAATGAGACAAACGACCAGGTGACGGTAGATTCTGCAAATGCAACATTAAAATATGGTGTTGCGGTAAAATGTGCGACGATTACACCGAATGCAGCACGTATGACAGAGTACGATTTGAAAGAGATGTGGAAATCTCCAAACGGAACCATTCGTGCAATGCTTGACGGAACCGTATTTCGTGCGCCGATTCAGGTAAAAGGAATCGAACCATGTGTAAAAAACTGGAAAAAGCCAATTACGCTGGCACGTCATGCTTATGGTGATGTGTATAAAAATGTAGAGATCAAAGTTCCGGGCAAAGGAAAAGCCGAACTGGTATTTACGGCAGAAGATGGTACCGAGATGCGTGAGACGATTCATGAATTTGACGGACCGGGAATCATCCAGGGCGTACATAATACTGACAAATCGATCACAAGTTTTGCCAAAGCATGCTTTAGTTATGCACTTGATACCAAACAGGATCTTTGGTTTGCAACAAAGGACACCATTTCGAAAAAATACGATCATAACTTCAAAGATATTTTTGCAGAAGTTTATGAAAAAGAATATAAGGACAAATTTGAAGCAGCAGGATTGGAGTATTTCTATACCCTGATCGATGATGCGGTAGCTCGTGTTATGAAGACCGAAGGCGGCTTTATCTGGGCATGTAAGAACTACGACGGCGATGTTATGAGTGACATGGTTTCTTCTGCCTGCGGTTCTCTGGCAATGATGACTTCGGTACTGGTTTCCCCAAGCGGTGTATACGAGTATGAGGCAGCACACGGAACCGTTCAGAGACATTATTACAAACATCTGAAAGGCGAAGAGACTTCTACAAACTCTGTAGCTACAATCTTTGCCTGGACAGGAGCACTCAGAAAACGTGGAGAACTGGATGGCATCAAAGAACTTCAGGAATTTGCGGACAAGCTTGAAAAAGCAACCTTGCAGACGATTGAAGAAGGTAAGATGACAAAGGATCTTGCTCTTATCACGGAGTTAAAAGATGTTACCGTATTGAACAGTGAAAACTTTATTAAGGCAATTCGCGATACATTGGATCGCATGTAATACAAGAAAGAATAACGGAGGAAAACTGAATGAACTATACGACACAGATGGATGCTGCACGAAAAGGTATTTTTACTGAAGAAATGCAGCGCGTGTGTGAATATGAAAATATTCGGAAAGAAGAATTGATGGATCTTGTGGCAAAAGGACAGGTGGCAATTCCTGCCAATAAAAATCATAAATGCCTCAAACCATTTGGTATCGGAAGTAAATTGAAGACAAAGATCAATGTCAATCTGGGAACAAGTAAAGATTGTCTGGATCTGGATGTCGAGATGGAAAAAGTAAATGCAGCGATCAATATGGGAGCCGAAGCGATCATGGATCTGAGTTCCTATGGAGATACAAAAAAATTCCGCCGCAAATTAACAGCAGAATGTCCGGCTGTACTTGGTACTGTTCCGATTTACGATGCCGTTGTATATTACAATAAGGCATTGAAAGACATTACGACGGATGAGTGGATTGATGTTGTTCGTATGCATGCAGAAGATGGTGTGGATTTCATGACCATTCATTGTGGTATCAACCGCCAGACAGCAGACCGCTTTAAACAACATCTTCGCCATACAAACATTGTTTCCCGTGGTGGTTCGATCATCTTTGCATGGATGGAACTTACCGGAAATGAAAACCCATTTTATGAGAGATACGACGAGATTCTTGACATCTGTGAAAAATACGATGTTACGATCAGTCTTGGAGATGCCTGTCGTCCCGGAAGTATCGAGGATGCAGGAGATCTTTCTCAGATTTCTGAGTTAGTAGCACTTGGTGAATTAACCCAGCGTGCCTGGAACCATAATGTACAGGTTATGGTTGAAGGACCGGGACATATGCCTTTGAATCAGATCCGTGCGAACATGGAGATTCAGCAGACGGTATGTAAAGGGGCTCCGTTTTATGTACTTGGACCATTGGTTACGGATATTGCACCGGGATATGACCACATTACAAGTGCCATCGGAGGAGCTATCGCAGCTACTTATGGTGCGTCCTTCCTCTGTTATGTAACACCGGCAGAACATCTTCGTCTTCCAACCGTAGATGACGTAAAAGAGGGTATCATCGCTTCTAAGATTGCTGCTCATGCCGCTGACGTGGCTAAAGGACTTCCGGGAGCAAAAGACTGGGATTACGAGATGAGCGAAGCAAGAAGAAATCTGGATTGGGAGAAGCAGTTTGATCTTGCCATTGATTCGGAAAAAGCCCGCCGTTATCGTGCGGAGAGCAAACCGGAAAAAGAAGATACTTGTACGATGTGCGGAAAAATGTGTGCCGTACGTAACATCAACAAGATTCTCCGTGGTGAAAACGTAGATATCATGGAAGAAGAATAAAATTCCATAAAAACGAAGGAATAACAACAGCCTGTCTCGCATAAGGTAGTAAAAAATGCGAGAGGGGCTGTTTTTTTGAAGCGATTATTACGTGTATTGGGAATCTTTCTGATCTTTGCCCTGGCGGCTGGAGCGATGTGGTTTATCCAGTCCGGAAAATGGAAAACGACAACGCTGAAAGATGTATACATATCGAAACCGCAAGGGGATACCCTATGGGTAGTAAATGGACAAGAAAAGACGGAATATACAGTAAAGGGGGCAGTGAGGGAAAAGACATACGAAGGGATCGCGGATCTTGAAGTGCGTGGAAAATGTGTGCGAAAGATTGTCTGCAAGCCGGACAAAGCAAGAGTGGTAGAACAAAAGGAAGAAACTCCCGAAACGATCCGTGTTCTTCTGACGACGACAGATTTTGCTGCCAAAGAACATGACGAAGTAAAGATACGGTCGGAAAAGCCATTTGTGGTAAAAGAGGGAGAAAAGGAAAAACGATGCGAAGGGGGAGAAGAATTTTGTATCCGTGCTGCGGACATGGGGGAGGAAACAATAAAGATCAATTCGACAGAAGAGGCAAAATTGGAAATAACTTCCATTAAAAGAGGCGAACGTACGCCTTCTTACCGCGGAACATTGGAATTGAAAAAAAGCGGAGAGAAGATACGCGTCATCAACGAATTGCTGCTGGAGCAATATTTATACGGAGTGCTTCCGAGTGAAATGCCGGCAGAATATCCGGAAGCAGCACTCCGTGCACAGGCAGTCTGCGCCCGGAGTTATGCCAAAAAGCAGAAACAAAATGACCGCCTGAAAGAATACGACGCACAGGTTGATGACAGTGTGGCGTATCAGGTCTACCAGAGTCAGCCGGAGGATGAGAGGGCCAATAAGGCGGTGGATGATACGAAAGGACTTATCGTATGCAGCGGAAATACACTGGCATCGACATATTTTTTTGCGACTTCCTGTGGTGTAACGACCTCTTCAGACAGCGTCGCTTTTTCTGACAAAGAAATCTCTTATCTTGCCGGACAAGTGCAGAGTAGCGATATTTCGGATGAGAAAAAAGCAGAAAGAGACCGGCTTGCGGCAGATACGTATGCAGAGGACGCGTTATTTTGTGAGTTTCTTGAGAAAGATCAGGAAGTGCTGGAAAAAGAGGAACCTTGGTTCCGGTGGAACACGACGGTCTCTCTGGAACAGATGGAAAAAAATATTAACGAACGGCTTGCGGACCGCTGTGAAAAGACGCCGGATCGCATCGAAGTTCGAAAAGGAGAGGGAGTTTATCAAAAGGAACGAGTGGAAAATATAGGAAAATTGAAACGCGTGATAATAAAAAAACGAGGATGTGGAGGTGTAGCGCAGACGGCGGTTATTGTTGGGACAGAAGCTACGATACGGGTAACATCCGAATACAATATCCGGATGCTTTTGTTTTCCGGAGAGGCAGTAATCCGGCGGAAAGACGGAAAAGAAGTGACTGGTTTATCCATGCTTCCAAGCGGATTTTTTGTATTGAAACGTGTGGGAGGTACCTATAAGATAAAAGGAGGCGGTTATGGACATGGTGTTGGTATGAGCCAGACCGGAGCCAGACAACTGGCAAATCTTGGTAAAAACGAGCGGGAGATCATTTGTCATTATTTTCCGGGAGTATCGATTCTTTCAATGTCTCAAATTGGTTCTTGATCTTGTTTTTCGCCTTCCGGGAAAACAGGGAATATCCGTCGAGGTGAAACTGGTTGATCAATGCACCGATAAACAGCAGTGTGACACAGACATACAGCCACAGCATAAAGAGTGCGATCGAAGTAAAACTTCCATAAAGGGACGAATAATTCGAAAAGGAATCAATATAGACCGAATACAGGTTGCTGAATAAGATCCACGTAATCGATGTAAATAACGCGCCCGATACATAATTTCGTAAACGTGGGCGTTCGTCGTGATATGGGACAAACGTGTACATAAGCAGGAAGTAGCAGAAAAAGATTGCAAAGCCGGCGATGGAACGCAGCGAAAAAATTCCGATAAACAGTGGGGTATCGATTGAAAAAAAGGAGTCGATAATAAGCAGAATCTGGTTGCCAAATACAATGACGCTGAGTGATAAGACCAGCATAGCGGCAAAGATCAACGTATACAGGAAGGAAACAAAGCGGTTGAAAAACCAGTTTCCCCGCTGTTCCGTTCCGGCAATCCGATTCAGACCGTAGGTAATTCCCATAAATCCTTTGGAACCTGCCCACAACGCGGTAAGCGCCGAGATGGATAACACGGTTCCGGAACTATGGCGATAGGCTTCCTGAATCCAGGAAACGAGAGTTTCGCCCAGCTCGCCCGGAATGAGTGAACCGATCATCGGGATCAGATTTCCCTGCGTAATGCCGGGAATGTATTTTAATATGGTAAAAAAGAACATGGCAAAAGGAAAAAAGGACAACATAATAAAGAATACCACATTCGAAGCATAGATGGATAAGGTGTTCTTTACAAATTGTTCTTTTATTTTTTTACACGCCCAGATAAAATGAACCATTGAAATTCCTCCATGTTTTTCTAAGTATATAATAGTATATGAAAAAAGGCGAGAAAAATCAAGGAGAAAAACTATTTCGTAATTTTTATGCGGAGACGGGCTTTTTTCCGGCTGCCATCTCTTGCCGCAGCGGTAAT
>FR894034.1 GCA_000434115.1 Roseburia sp. CAG:309
CCTCTCGGAACGGCGAAGGGGCCGTTCCGCACACGCCAATCCACTCATTTTTTGAAAACATTCCCTATCAGCTTATCAACCGCCTTCGTATTCATTGGGTTGTCAAGCGATTCAAAGGTGTATATAATATTATCGCCCTGATAATATCCATTTTGCGTATAATGATTTATCTTCGATAATGTCTTTCGGCTATATTCTGTGTCCCCCATCATGCCAAAGTGCTCCCAAATAATTTCTTTTCGCTGCCGTATATCAAGACAGCAAAAATCCGGATAAACCATTCCGAAACCCTTCAAATAAATTGGACGTTCATAATGATATGGAATATTTTGTAAAAGCAATTTATCCGCAATGATCTTTTCTGACTTTGACCGTACCCTTTCGCCGCGTTCGGTATAGATTTCCTGGCTTCCTTCCTCAAAATCTTTTCTATCATAAATGATCTGTTCCCACTCTGCAATATACTGTTTATCCCTTATCAAGAAAGGCTCCACCAATTTCTGTCTCGCTATTGGCAGTTCATCGTAAATGTCATATAACTTGTCTACATCGAACTTTCGTAAAAAAGTCTCAAGATATGTTAGATCAGAACACACTTGAGACAGTAATTTCTTATGATAATCCCTTTGCGCAATCTGCTTTGCTAAATTCCAGTCCGATTTTCTCAGATATTTTCGGATGCCATCTTTTTTCACATAAAACTGCTGTGTTCCACGGCAGTTTTTACTATGTAACGCTCCTTCCGGTGCTTTCCGCAGTTTCTCCGCTAACTTCACTTTCAATTCTGCAAGCCACTCAGCAGTTTCCTCTAATTTTTGAATTGTAATCCTATTTTCCATTCAATATCCCCCTTTGTATTTTTTCATCTCTGGATTTTTTGATTTGAAATAAATCAGAAAAATAGACATATTGGTTATTATACCATGTAAATAAAAAAGCGCAAGTACAATTCACATTAAAAATATAAACATTTTTACTTTATTTTCTTAAAAAAATAAATTTGTTATTGAAAAAAATTTACTTTCTTCGTATAATAGAGGATGGATAAAAACGTTAATACTACTTACCATATAGGAGGTTATCATGGAAAGTTACCAGAACTTAAGTAAAGAGCAGCTGCTGGCACTCAAATCCGAGTTAGAAGCCAGCTACGAAGAAAAGAAGGCATTGAATCTGCAATTGGATATGTCGCGTGGAAAGCCGAGCCCAAGCCAGCTTGATGTATCCCTTGGCTTGATGGATGCATTGAATTCAAACTCTGTATTGAAATCCGAAGACGGTACAGACTGTCGCAATTATGGTGTATTGGATGGGATCCCGGAAGCTAAGAAATTGATGGCTGATATGATGGGAACCACCGCAGACCACATCATTATCTTTGGAAATGCAAGTCTTACCATTATGTATGATTCGATTTCCCGCTCTTACACTCACGGAGTTCTGGGCAACACACCATGGTGCAAATTAGACAAGGTCAAATTTCTTTGCCCGGTTCCCGGATATGACAGACATTTCGCTATCACCGAGCGTTTCGGTATCGAAATGATCAATGTTCCAATGACGCAGGATGGTCCGGACATGGACATGGTTGAAGAACTTGTGGCAAATGATGACAGTATCAAAGGAATCTGGTGTGTTCCAAAATATTCCAACCCACAGGGATACTGCTACAGTGATGAGACAGTTCGCCGCTTTGCCAATCTGAAACCGGCAGCAAAAGATTTCCGTATTTACTGGGACAATGCATATGTCATTCATCATTTGTACGAGGACAATCAGGTTGAGATTCCGGATATCATCAGCGAATGTGAAAAAGCTGGCAATCCAAACCTTGTTTATGAATTTGCTTCTACTTCAAAAGTAAGTTTCCCGGGTTCCGGTATCGCCGCGATGGCAGCTTCTGCGGAAAACCTTGCTGATGTTAAGAAACAAATGACCATTCAGACAATCGGTTATGACAAACTGAATCAGCTCCGCCATGTGGCTTATTTCAAAAACATTGACGGTTTGAAAGCGCATATGAAAAAACACGCTGATGCAATGCGTCCAAAATTCGAGGCCGTTTTGAAAGTGCTTGACGAAGAGCTTACCGGCGCTGAGATTGGAAGCTGGGTAAAACCTCTCGGCGGTTATTTCATTTCGTTTGACGCGATGGAAGGATGTGCTAAAAAGATTGTTGCCAAATGTAAAGAAGCCGGTGTTACTTTGACAAATGCCGGTGCCACTTTCCCATATGGCAAGGATCCGAAAGACAGCAATATCCGTATCGCTCCGTCGTTCCCTACGCCGGAAGAAATGGCTGTTGCCACAGATCTGTTTGTACTCTGTGTAAAACTTGTGAGTGTGGAGAAATTGTTAGAGAATAAATAATTGAGACCATAACTAAGGCTGTCACAAACGTGGCAGCCTTTTACCATTTCATGGATATTTTTTAATCTTCAAATGGCCGGATCCGATATCTCACGCCCAAAGAATCGCAGATTTTCTGACATTCCTGCTCTTCTTCTTTCGTAATCGTCGTTTCCACCGTCGTCATGACAACTTCCGGGACATACTTTGTCGCTTCTTTTGCAAAATCAAGCATTGCCTGAAAGGATTCAATCCCGAATTTATTACGGGTCAATTTGTAATATTCCTCCGCATTTGGCGTGTTCAAACTGATTGATACCGTATCAATTTTTCCCTGTAAAAGCGGTGTAATATCTTTCCCGTGAATCAGGCTGCCAAGTCCGTTGGTGTTGATGCGGATTTTCTTACCAAATTTCTTTTTGGCAAATTCTGCCACTTCAAGCAAGGCATCCAAACGTTCTGTCGGCTCGCCAAAACCACAAAATACAATATCATTGTATGTGTCCGGTGGAAATTTGTCAAATTCTTTTTCCACTTCTTCCACCGTTGGCTCGCGGTCCAGCCAAAGACTGCCGGATTGTTGAATCTCTTCGTGCGTCTGGCGCAGACAGAATGTGCACGCACATGGACATTTATTCGTAAGATTAACATACAAATTTCCGTATGCCGGATATAAAATCGTCATCATAATAATTGCCTCTTTTCTCCTACATAGATTTCATCAAATTTACCATCTCAATGGCCGTAGTAGCTGCATCGTAGCCTTTATTTCCGGCTTTTGTGCCGGCACGCTCTACCGCCTGCTCGATATTGTCTGTGGTAAGGACACCAAAGATCGTAGGTACGCCTGTATTCAGGCCAACGGTTGCGATTCCTTTGCTGACTTCTGCACAAACATAATCATAATGAGAGGTCGAACCTTTGATTACGGCACCAAGACAGATGATGGCGTCATATTTTCCGGATTCTGCCATCTTCTGTGCTGTCATTGGGATTTCAAAAGCACCCGGTACCCAGGCAAGATCCACATTGTTCTCAGTATCTACTTCGTGACGACGAAGGGCATCTTCCGCTCCTCCGACAAGTTTCGATACGATAAATTCATTGAATCGCGCTGCCACGATACCAATTTTCATTCCTGTTCCTACTACATTTCCTTCTAATACTCTCATGATTTTCCTCCATTCTCGCCTTATTCCGGCTTTTTATAATTGCATTTTTTCCTGTTTCGTAAGCAAATATTTGAAATCCTCCCGTTTGGGCGCGATCTGAATCGGGACACGCTCGACAATATGAATGCCATAGCCGTTCAGTCCCGCGATTTTCGTCGGGTTGTTGGTCAACAAGCGAAGTTCCCGTACACCGAGGTCATACAAAATCTGCGCTCCGGTTCCATACTCACGGAGATCCGGTGCAAAACCAAGTTTTACATTGGCCTCGACGGTATCGTACCCCTGCTCCTGCAATTCATACGCTTTCAGTTTGTTGATCAAACCGATGCCACGACCTTCCTGACGCATGTAGAGAAGTACCCCGCGTCCTTCTTTGGCAATCATTTTCAGCGCATTTTCCAGCTGTTCGCCACAGTCACAACGGTTTGAGCCGAAGACATCGCCGGTCAGACACTCCGAATGCACACGGCAAAGCACCGGTTTTCCGTCTGTAATATCGCCCATTGTAAGAGCGACATGATGCTCGCCATTTAATTTATTGACATAACCATGGATGCGGAATTCTCCGTATTTCGTCGGAAGTTTTGCATTGGCTTTTTCCTCCACCAAAAGTTCATGCTCCAGACGACGTTTGATGATTTCCTCCACCGTAATGACCGTATAACCATGTTCTTTGGCAAATTCCAGCAGTTCGGTCGTACGCATCATCGTACCATCTTCGCGCATGATCTCACAACAAAGTCCGCACTCTTTCAGCCCGGCAAGTCTCATAAGATCTACCGTTGCCTCCGTGTGACCGGCACGTTTCAGCACACCGCCTTCGCGCGCCTGCAAAGGGAACATATGGCCCGGTCTGCGGAAATCCTCCGGTTTTGCGTCATCTTCCACGGTTTTCATCGCCGTAAGGGATCTCTCAAATGCGGAAATTCCGGTCGTTGTATCGACATGATCGATGGACACGGTAAATGCGGTCGTGTGATTATCCGTATTTACTTCCACCATTTGTTCCAATCCCAATTTTTTACAATATTCTGCACTCATCGGCATACAGATCAGCCCCTTGGCAAGGCTCGCCATCGCATTGACATTTTCCGGCGTTGCATGCTCTGCCGCACAGATCAGATCTCCTTCGTTTTCGCGGTCAGGATCGTCAATGACTAAGATCAGTTTTCCCTGTTTCAGATCTTCGAGTGCCTGATCTAATTTTCCAAATTGTTCTGACATAATTGTCTCCTTTCCGGATTAAAATCCGTTTTCCAATAAAAATGCTCTCGTCATGGTACTTTTTTTAGGTTCTTCTTTTTTAGCACCACAGAGGCGTTCTACATATTTTCCAATAATATCACATTCCAAATTTACGACATCCGATACTTTTCTTTCGGAAAGTGTCGTCTCTCCCTGCGTGTGAGGGATGATGGACACCGAAAAATCTTTTCCGCTGACTCTCGCCACCGTCAAACTGATTCCATCAATGGCAATGGAACCTTTTTCCACAATATAGCGGAGAAGCTCTTCCCCTGCCGAGATCCGATACCAGACCGCCGTCTCATCTTTCGTAATTTCTTCCACAATCCCGGTGCCATCTATATGACCAGCTACAATATGTCCGCCAAAGCGTCCGTCTGCCGGCATCGCCCGCTCCAGATTCACATGGCTTCCTTTTTTCAGTCCTGCCAGCGAACTCCGCTCCAGCGTCTCCGCCATCACATCCGCTGTATATCCATTGGCATGCATGCTCGTTACTGTCAGGCACACGCCATTGACGGCGATGCTGTCGCCAATCTTCGTTCCCTCCAGCACTTTTTTACATTGGATCGACAAAACGGCAGACTGTACGCCCTTTTGTATCTGTTCAACACTGCCAATTTCTTCAATAATTCCGGTAAACACAACTTTCACCTCATTTCACCACATCTCCACGGATGCAATAATCCGCGCCAAGGCGCAGTATTTCCTGATTTTGTAATACGACGGCATCTTTCATTTTTTCAATGCCGTCTCCGCCAACCGGCGACAATGCGTCCTTTCCACCGATCAATTTCGGAGCAATATACGCATACACACGATTCACAAGTCCTGTTTGTAATAAGGAACCGTGGATATTTCCACCGCCTTCCACTAAAATGCTGTCTATCTTTTTTTCGCCCAATGTGCGGATCAGTTTTTCCAAATCTACATGCCCATCATTTTCCGGGATTTGCAATAATTCTACTCCTGTAGTCTCTAGTTTTTTCTTTGTTTCTTCATCAGCCTTTGTGTATGCGGCGATGGTTCTTATTTTTCCCGCAGTCTTCACAATCTGGCTATCCATCGGCAGCCGCAGATGCGAATCGCAGATCACACGAATCGGATCTACTCCTTCTTCTGTCCGGCAGTTTAGCAATGGATCATCCGCCAGAACAGTATCAATCCCTGCCAAAATCGCCGAATATTTTTTCCGCAGAAAATGTACATGCTCTCTTGCCTTTTTGCCGGTAACCCATTTGGAATCCCCGGTCGCACTGGCAATCTTTCCGTCTAATGTCATCGCGTACTTCATCGCCACATACGGAAGTCCTGTTGTAATATAATGAAAGAAGATTTCATTTAATGCCAGACATTCTTTTTCTAGTATGCCGGTAATGACTTCAATCCCGTGTTCCCGCAGGATCTTTATGCCGCCGCCATCCACTTTGGGATTTGGATCCAATGCGCCGACAAATACGCGCCCAATCTTCCTTTCTATAATAATGTCGGTGCAGGGCGGCGTTTTTCCCTGATGACAGCACGGTTCCAGCGTGACATAGAGATCTGCCCCTGTGAGATCCTTGCCGCAGCGTGTAAGGGCATTTCTTTCTGCATGAAATTCTCCGTATCTTTCATGACAGCCACTCGCCACAACTTTTCCATTTTTTACCACTACGCAGCCGACCATCGGATTGGGAGACGTATGTCCCATAGCTGTTTTTGCCAGATCCAGCGCCTGCTGCATATACTGTTCTGTTTCTGTCATGCGGATTCTCCTTTCTGCCGCCACAACGGTCTGCGGGCTGCTCAAACAACGAGACACGCACTCTTCGCGCCTCTGGCGCTCATCGTCGTGACAGTCGTCACATAGTATACGATAATCTGTACGCATATTGTGCAAGCACAATGCGACAGCTTCCCGTATACTGCGTGTCTCGTTGTTTGCACGCAAAAGGACCCCGGTCGGGGTCCTGAAATTTACATATCACTATTTGAGATATCTTCTTTCATCCAGACTATACTGTCGGCTTTGGAATTGCACCAAATCAACGATGGCTTCTGCCATCGGTCGCGGGCTGTTACCGCCGGTGAGGAATTGCACCTCGCCCCGAAGATTATTTTCGTGACCTATTATAGCACAAGGTAGTTTGTCTTGTCAAACATAATTCATCCTCTTTTCCGCATAACACGTTTTTCAATAACTGAAAAAACACACTTATCTATGAGCATTCCAATTAGAATAATAACGATCATGACAAGCATGACCTGGTTAATGTCGGCAAGATCTCTTCCCATGATCAATGTCTGTCCTAAACCAATCGAAGTCGTCATAACCTCACCTGCCATCAGCGCACGCCAGGCAAATGACCACCCCTGCTTCAAGCCGGAAATCAGCTCCGGAAGGCATGCCGGGAAAATGACATATCGATACATCTGCTGCTTTTGCGCTCCCATAGTAAGCGCTGCTTTTTTATAGATAGGCGGAACATTTCTTATCGCATTATCGACAGAAATGGCCACGCTAAACGCTGCCCCCATTACAACCACAAAAAGAATTGCCTGTGTAGATAACCCAAACCATAAAATAGAAAACGGAACCCAGCACACACTTGGCAGTGTCTGTATTCCGAGTACAACCGGTTTCAGATTTTTTTGCAAATAGGTAAAATGATTCATCAATAAACCAAGCAAAACTCCAATGAGTACCGCCGCCGCATATCCGGCAATTCCACGAAGCAAAGAATAGCCTGCCGCCTGACACAGACTTCCGTCTGACACCAAGCGGATAAAACATTCTCCCACTCCCACAGGAGAAGGAACCGAATATGACTTAAAGACAGCAAAAACTTCCACACCAAACCAATACAATCCCTGCCACAATGCAATTATGATAATTAAAAAGAAAAGCATTCCCATCCGTTTCACATCCTTTCTTTCACCGCTGACTGTTGTACTGCATCTAATAGTGCATGGCGCAGTGTAACAAACTGCGGGTCATATACATGACGCGGGCGGGGAAGGTCAATCGGGATAATTTCTGCTATATTTCCCTGATCCGCTGATAACACAACCACTCTGTCTGACAGATAAACTGCCTCTTCAACGCTATGTGTTACAAACAAAATGGTTTTTCCTGTTTCCATCCAGATACGCTGTAATTCTTCGCGCAGAGAATTGGATGTCTGCTTATCCAAAGCGGAAAACGGCTCATCCATCAAAAGAATATCCGAGTCCATAACAAGTGCTCTCGCAAGTGCGGTACGTTGACGCATTCCTCCTGATATTTCGTGTATGTAATAATCCTTGTATTGCTGCAAATGAACCATGTTCAAATAATATTCTGCTTTCTCACGCCGCTGTGCCGGTGGAATTTTCGCAAGTTTCATTCCAAATTCTACATTTTCCAGTACTGTCAGCCACGGAAACAGTCCATGTTCCTGAAACATGACGGTACGGTCTGCCCCCGGTTTGGTAACTTCCCTGCTGTCCAGGCTTATTTTACCGGAGGATGGCTGTTCCAATCCGGCTGCCAGATTCAAAAGCGTACTCTTTCCGCATCCGGATTTTCCGACAATACATACAAATTCCCCATTCCCGATTTCAAGATTTATCTCTTTTAATGTAGCGGTTTCGTCATTCGAATACGTTTTGCTAATGTTTGAAAAGATCAAAGCCATCGCTATCTTTCTCCCCCCTTCTCTGCCTTTGCATACAATGCATCCTTTTCCGGAATTTCCCGGATAAATCCATGTTCCCTGCTCAATTTTGCAAAGTCCTCGATTGCATCGGGATTGTAATCCGTCTCAAACAGAATTCTTCCAAATGCTTCTTTCATTATTTTTTCACTCAAAGATTTTCCTGTTGCTGCATTCAGTTCTGCGTTTACTTTTGTCTGTGCAGTCTCCGGATCTTCATTGATCTGACTGGTTATCCGGTTATGCTGTTCTAGGAACTTTGCAACAAGTTCCGGATTGTTTTCCATGAATTCTTTCCGCACAACGACAACCGCCACATCGTATTTCCCATCAAGATAAATTTGGCGGTAATCAAGCACCATCTCGGCACCTTGCTCTAAAAGGGTCGCTCCCCACGGTTCCGGCACAAGCGCTGCATCAATGTCCCCACGCTGCATGGTATTTGCCACATCTGCATTGGCCACGGCATTGACTGTCACATTTCCCCCATCTGTCACTGGTTTCAGGTCATTATCCTTCAACAATTTCAGCAGACTCAAATGTTGTGTATTTCCAGTCTGCGGAATGGCAACGGATTTTCCTGCCAGATCTCCAACCGACCGTATGCCTGCTCCCTTCCGCTGAATCAAGACAGCTCCTCCCTTTGTCGCACCAGCCAGTATCTGTATATCCCCTTGGGATTTTACATTCGCGCTCAGTGCCGGAACCGGCCCGATATATCCAATATCGATATCA
>FR894035.1 GCA_000434115.1 Roseburia sp. CAG:309
AAGTATGCCATTTTGACATACTTTGTATGTCATTTTGACATACTTTTCAGAAAATGTCAAATTTATGCTACAACATCATATCGGCAAGAAGATCCATGTCTATCTTATCTGCCGGATCCATTTCCGGTTCCTCTTCCAAAAACGGTTCTTCCTCTGGCTCCGTTTCTTCCGGAAAATCTTCACGTTCCTCATTGAGATCCGTTTTTTCTCTCTGCAGAAACTGGGATGCATCACCCAGACATTCTTCGATTGTTGTTTCAATCATTTCTTTCATTTTGCCCTGCAGTTCTGTCTTTAGGGTTTCCCGGACAATGTCCGCAATGCTTTCTGCCAGAAACGGATCAAGATTGGTTCCGGATGCAAAATTTTTTAATGCCATCTTGATGTAGCCGTTTTGATTTCGCTTTTTTTCCAGGGTTTCCAGCAATTCTTTATCTTCTTTGAAGTCCGTGTTAAACCGGACCGATATTCGTTTGATCATGATGTTTCACTCCTTTGCATATCCTCTCAATATTCTCTCCAAATCTTTCGTTTGTTTCCTCGTGTAATCACGTTCCGGGAAGTTGTGAAAGTTGTTCTTTGACGGCTTTTTCTGCACCGGTTTTGATTCACTTCCGTCGGCAGTTTCCAGCGAAAGCTGGTTTAGTTGATCATTGTGCATCTGCTCCAAGGCTTTATACAACACCGTGACCATGTATGCCGTCTGGTGCTTAATTCTTGTTTTCTGGCTCTTGTACTGACAGATTGCGTAGCACAAATGTCTCCAGCTCAACTTTGATATTTTACTGATCACTACCTGGCTTGGCTTTTCTTCGCCGGCAACCTTAATCGGCTTTCTGGTGTTAAACAGGTCGTAAAGTATGTACAGCAGGGAATCCACGTCTTGTTTTCCCACTTTTTCCGGGTTTTTCTCCGCATAAGCATACAATTTTGAGAAATCAAGCTGTTCCTCGATTTCCTGCAGTGTGTATGCTTCCAGTCCATCCGATCCGTCCTCTGTTAAACTTTTATTATTGATGGATGGATAGATATTATATATATTACTAGTATTCTCTGATGTATTCTCTGTATGTGTGGTCATTTTTGACCATAGGGTCTGTTCAT
>FR894036.1:0-2220 GCA_000434115.1 Roseburia sp. CAG:309
ACTTTGAATTTAAAATCCCCAAAATTCCTTCTGGACTTGTATAATGAAATATTGGCTTTTTTGTATGTTGAATAGGTAGCTTCATATTTTTATATATCTTGATTAAATTACTATCATAATCAAAATTCATACCCATAAGCCATCTCCTCACTTTTCCTTATCTGAATTCTTTACAAATCACCAACCCCTATTACTGCATACACTTCTCTCCCATTCTACCACATTTTCCACCCCTCATCAATGTTTTTTCCCATCCCCTATCTCGCTCATCTCCGATACTCCAGTGGTGTCATTCCATACACTTCTGAAAACACCTTTGCAAACTTGCCTTGGTTTTCATACCCGACGGCATTTGCGATCTCAATTACTTTGAGAGTTGTTGCCTCAAGAAGTTCTGCTGCTTTTTCCAGCCTCTTTCTCCGGAAATAAGCCAGATAACTTTCCCCTAAGATGCCTTTCACGTACATCTTAAAACTGCTTTCACTGATTCCAAAATAATCCGCCATTTCTTTCGCCGTAATTCTTTTTGACAGGTCGCCAAGGATCATAGCTTCCGCTTCTTTCACGATGGCATAACGGCTGCCGGTAAGCGAAACATCGCAGCGTCCATTCCGGCAGAAATTCAAAATCAGCATTTCATCAGAAAATATTGAGTTGTCTCCCTTCGTCCAGCTGTTTGTATAAATCTGATCAAACATGAGAAAGATTCCAGGAGCAAGTGTGTAACACTCCACACGCCCTTCGTTTTCCTTTTCATAGATAAAACAGGAAAACGGTATATTGTCAAGGAAATCAAAGACGAAGCACGTCTGGTAAACCGCCTTTCATCGATGGGTCTGCTGTGCGGAAGTACCATTGATGTCTGTCAAAACAACCGCAAACAGCCGGTACTAATTTTCACACGGGATACCCTGGTTGCCATCGGGCGGGAAGAAAGTAAAAAAATCATGGTAGGAGGTTTCGGAAACGAATGATAAAAAAGAAAATAAAACAAAGTTTATATATGCTCGCAGATTTTGTCGAGACACAGGTTCCTGCCATCTTAATTTTAAACATGATGGATGTAGCCAAAAATCAGGGCATCTCCATCAATACGAAACTTCTTTCGGAAAAGCCCGGAATCCCTGTTGTTCCGATGTCTGCCATTCAGAAAAAGGACTATTCACTGCTTTACGAAACGATAGAACATATCCTGGTTCATCCGCTATTTGTGTCATTGATCTGTAACGTGCTTGTCAATGTACTGTATTTTGCCCTTATGATGGCTTCCTTTGTCCTTGGTATCACGCTGGGATTCAATCTTATGGAAGAAACCGGCTATCTCGCCCGCATTTCCTTCCTCTTTGACCATACGATGTCTAAGGTTGGATTGCAGGGAAAAACGATTATGCCGTTTTTTATGGGACTTGGCTGTACGATTGCCATCGCCTTATTTGGCAGCAATGGCGGCTTTTTCGTCATCCTGTCCATCTTTCTTTTCATGTTTTTGATGATGTGGGCGGTTTATAAAATTTTTTTTGGCAGCTCCCTCTCTCCAAAGGAGGATCGCGTGGGATTGAGCATGGAACTGCCGCTGTACCATAAACCAAATTTTGGAAATATTATGTTCGTAACTTTTCAACGGACTCTGGATATCCTCTTTCGTGCGCTGCGGGTAATTTCACTCGTATCCATTGTCTTTTTCGTTTTGACCTATGGATTTGGAGGAGATCCGCAAAGCAGTATTTTTTATACCGTATCGGTGTTTTCATCGAACCAGTAACCATGTTTTTAGGCTTAAAATGGCAGGCATTTTTGGCGTTCTATGCGTCCGCCACCTCAAAAGAATCCCTGCTCGGCGTACTGAACACCTTATACGGTGCGGGTGGAAATCTTATCCACTCCACCTTTGGAGCCAAAGCCGCCGGAAGTGCCACCGATATTTCACAGATCTTATCCGCACTGCTTGTCTCCTGCATTGTCTATCATGTCGGCCTGCTTTTTTTCTAAAATAAAATGTATGATCTGCCTCCTTTTGGACACTCTAATTCCAAAAGGAGGTTTTTACTATGGAAGACGATACAATCAAACTTCTGCGCGAGTGCAGTGCCGGTCTTAAAATAGGAATTTCTTCCATCGACGACGTTCTGGATAATGTGGAAAACGGCAGTTTGAAAGACATCTTAAAAGACAGCCGTGACATCCACTGCCGTCTGGATGCTGAGACCGATGGATATCTCC
>FR894036.1:2252-9864 GCA_000434115.1 Roseburia sp. CAG:309
GAAGGGAAAGAGCCGGCACCATTTGCGAAAGCCATGGCAAAGATGAAAAGCAATTTTAAAACCATGAGTGACAATCCGGACTGTGCCATCGCAAGCCTGATCACCGATGGGTGCAATATGGGCATCAAATCCCTGCACCGCTACCTGAACCAATATCCTGCTGCCGACAAAGGGGTCAAACATCTGACAAAACAGATCATCAGCACAGAAGAAAAACTTCTCACGGCATTGCAGAGATTTCTTTGACACGGGCATTTCACTTATTTAACTGCCAGACCGCAAAATTCAAAATCCCGGCAAAAGCCACCCACAAAGCATTATTAAAATGCCAGGAGCTAACTCTCTCCTGACATTTCCTTTTCTATCCAGTATATTATAATTTGGGGTTGAAAACAATCTTTTTGCATAAAAGGCCGTTTTATCAACACGAACGGTAATTTTTCACGCAAAATGACAGTCATTGCATGTAATTTATAAAAGTCCAGTACTGAAATATCGCTCTGCACGATCCGGTAAAATGGTCACAATCACTTTATCTTTTCCGTATTTTTCAGCCATCTGCTTTGCCGTCCAAATATTCGCTCCCGAAGATACTCCTACCAAAAACCCCTGCACTCTGGCAAGCTCCCTCGCTGTCTCAATTGCATCCTCATCGGACACTTCCACCACATCTGTAATCAACTTTGTATCCAGCACTTCCGGGATAAACCCATCCCCAATTCCCTGAATCCGGTGAATTCCAGGTCCATCTCCATGCAGCGCCGAAACACCTTTTGGCTCGACCGCAACAATCTTTGTATCGGGATTTTTCTCTACAAGGTATTTAGCAATACCTTGTAGTGTACCGCCACTTCCCACACCTGATATAAAAATGTCAATTTTTCTGTCAATTTGTTCACATATCTCCGTTGCCGTCGTCCGGTAATGAGCATCTGGATTTGCCGGATTTACAAACTGCTGCGGCATAAAGTATTTTTCCGGATCTGATTGTGCAATCTCTACAGCTTTATCCACCGCTCCCCCTATGCTGAATTTCGGTTCTGTCAAAACCAATTCTGCTCCAAATGCTCGAATCACCCTTTTCCGTTCCTCACTCATATTTTCCGGCATTACAATAATAACCTTATATCCTTTCCGGACTCCGGCAAATGCCAAACCAATTCCTGTATTTCCACTCGTCGGCTCGATAATTGTCATCCCCGGTTTCAACAATCCATCTGCCTCTGCCACTTCAATCATATTTTTCGCGATGCGGTCTTTGATACTTCCTCCGGGATTCAAAAACTCTGCCTTGGCAAATATATTAAGACCCATTGTCTCTTTTAAACATATTAATGGCGTACCGCCAATCAAATCCAGTACATTATTATAATACATGATAAGCTCCTTTTCTCTTTTCTTCTTAAACCAGCGATTTCGTAAAATCATATCGTTTGGCAGTCTCACGATCACGGTACTCGTGCTTTTCATAATATCCGATCAACTTCTGCTCCGAATCCCGCAATGCTACCATATATACATCTTTATTCTGTTTTTCATTGTGAAATGTATAAATCATATTATTCTTTTCGCTTTCCATAAACCAATGGATCACTTTATCTATCATCTCCCGCGAAGCCGGATTATGACAGTTTAGCAGACTTTTTCCCACAAGAGCCGCTCCGCCCCATTTGGAATAATTTTCCATCGCTGCCGGATTCATATAAACAATCTCATGTTCAAGATTACAGATTACTACCCCGGCTCTGTCTTGATCAATTACACTTTGAAACATTTTATTTAACATAATTTACCTCCTTTTGCATCCAAATATGTGGGCACTGCTCATCCATATAATAATCACCTACAGGATTATAGCCCTGTTTTTGATAAAAGCCCATTGCCTGTTTCTGCGCCGACAATCCGATTCTACTGCCACCTCTTTTCTCTGCCTCTTCTTCCATAAAACGAAGCAGTCCGGCACCATATTGTTTTCCACGGCATGCCTTATCTACCGCCAGCCGCCCGATCACGTAACAGTTATGTATCTCTTCCTCATAATACATTCTTCCTGTCGCTGCAGCTTTGTCATCCTCATACAAAACAGCATGCAGTGCCGTTTTATCAATTTCATCAAATTCATTACAAAATCCCTGTTTATCCATAAATACTTCTTTTCGAATACGGACTGCTTCCTCAGGTAGTTGTTCGTATAATTTCATTGTCAGCATTTCTTCTCTCCATAAAATCCGGTGTCCTTCTATTCCATTTTATCATTTTTTATCTTGCGTATCAATAATATTTCCTTGAATTTTTCCCCATTTAACGATATAGTATAAATATATCATCAAACAACTTTAAGGAGAAAACCAATGTGGAAAACAATCAACGATATTCTCAATAGTATCGACAATTTTGTCTGGGGTGTCCCCCTCATGGTACTGATTCTTGCCGGCGGTATTTTATTAACGATCCGTCTCGGTGTTATGCAGATCCGGAAGCTGCCACTTGCCCTCAAGTGGATGGTAAAAAATGAAGAAGGCGGCGAGGGAGAAATTTCCAGTTTCTCTGCTCTTTGTACCGCTTTAAGTGCGACAATCGGAACCGGTAATATTGTCGGCGTTGCTACTGCCGTCGGAACCGGTGGACCGGGTGCTCTTTTTTGGATGGTCATAACGGCCTTTTTCGGTATGTCCACCAAATTTGCCGAAGGACTTCTCGCCGTAAAATACCGTGTTGTCGGAAAAGACGGACACAGTCTCGGCGGTCCCTTTTATTACATTGAACTGGGAATGGGCAAAAAATGGAAGTGGCTCGCTAAACTTTTTGCCTTCTTTGGCGTATGTGTTGGTCTTTTTGGAATCGGAACATTCAGTCAGGTAAATGGTATTTCCAGTGCCGTACATAACTTTTTTGACCCAAATGATCTTCATTGTGTCAAATTGCTTCCGTTTTTAGGCGAATACTCCTGGTCTGTTATCATTTCATCCTTAGTATTGTCAATTTGTGTAGCTACGGTATTGATCGGTGGAATCAAACGAATTGCTAATGTAAGCCAGATCATTGTACCATTTATGGCAATCATCTATTTTGCATTTGCTGCCATCTTAATTATTGGCAATATCACTGCTGTTCCGAGCGCAATTGCGGTCATTGTAAAGGCTGCATTTTCTCCAAAAGCAGTTACCGGCGGTGTCGTCGGAAGCATATTTGTGGCAATGCAAAAAGGTATCGCACGAGGTATCTTTTCCAATGAAGCCGGCCTTGGTAGTGCCCCAATCGCAGCTGCAGCCGCTCAGACAAAAGAACCTGTTCGTCAGGGTCTTGTAAGTATGACAGGAACGTTTATCGACACCATCGTCATTTGTACACTGACCGGTTTATCCATCGTATTGACCGGTGCATGGCAGGTACCCGGATTAGAAGGTGTAGACGTTACTACCTATGCTTTCCAGCAGGGACTTCCGTTCCCTCCTCAGATTTCCGCTTTTATCTTAATGCTTTGCCTGGTATTTTTTGCCTTTACAACGATTCTTGGCTGGGATTATTACAGCGAACGCTGCCTGGAATATTTAAGCGGTGGCAACATAAAGCACGTGAAAATTTTCCGTTGGATCTACATCATCGCCGTATTTATCGGGCCTTATATGACCGTAAGCGCAGTATGGACGATTGCAGATATCTTTAACGGATTGATGGCAATTCCAAATATGATCGCCATATTTGCCTTAAGCGGCGTCGTAGTAAAAGAAACAAGAGATTTCTTCCAACGACATAAAGAAGGTAAAATTAAATAATATGCGTTAAATAAAAAATGTCTCTGTTATCCGGTTTGACGGATACAGGGACATTAATATTCTTTGCACTTATCTCTTATTCTCTCTGCCTTACTCCCTTTTAAAGTATAAATGGAATAATTATAATAAGACCCGTGAACGATCAATTCATCTACACCGTTTTGATCAATATCGTAAAAGCAGTATTTATATGCAAACCTGCCATCTTTTTGAACATAATTCATATCATTTTTTTCCTCTTTCATCGCTTCCACATAATAATTATGCTCTGGCTTCGTATGTGTAACTGGCGTGATATCGCCGTTTTCCATCACTGGTGCTTTTTCTGCAAACTTATAGTATTTATAATCCTGCGAATTGCACACTTCTACAATACTGCAATTGACATTCACTCTCTGCTCCGTTGATTTATCTATTGACAATATTTTTTCATTTTGTCCGGACACAATATCATCCTTATAAACTGCATCCCCTTTCTCGTACAGAACATAATCTTCCGCACAAAAAACTGCACAGACGTTTTCGCATTGCTTCAAAATTTTAATTGTATTTTGTGAGCAGTCAATGCGATAAAATACAGCCTGTTTTACTTTATTAACAGGTATTCCTTCCTCTTCTACCTTTGCATTATATAAATTGCAGATTCCATAAATATATTCGCCATCTTGATAATCCTGACATTGACATCGGTCAGATTTACTGCCGTCTATTTCTTTTAATAATAGTTTCAAATTTTCCTGTTCTCTTTTATTTTTCATATCCGCCAAATATTCTTCCCCATCTTTTACCCGGAAGTCATTTGAAGATACTCCACAATATCCATCGAGATCTGGTTCCGTACAATAATATCCATCTCCGTGATAATAGAAAGATATATTTCCCACTTCAACTTTTTTGCCTTTTTCTCCTTCTATTTTCTTCCAATCATTACCAAATTCCGTTTCCTTGCTATAATACTGCGCCCAAATTCCTTTCAAATATTGGGGTTCTTTTTCTCTGTTTTCTTCAAATTTTCCTAAAAACAAATAGCCATCCTGACAAGTAAGACATTCTGCATTTTTTACTTTCATTCTCTGTTTCTCATTTGCCTCATAATCAAACTGAACAATGATCGCATCCCGAAACGTTTCTGTCGATGCGTCATCCCATTCGAGCAAATAAAATCCCTCTTTTCCAAATGCCATCTGATCGGGCCAGATTTCTTTTTCCTGTGGATCAAATGATACAACTTCTCTGTCGTCCTTATCCTTAATTACTATTCTGTTTTTCTCTTCATATGAAATGTACTCATCATTTTCCGCCAGCACATTTACAAACTCACCATATCGTAAAATCATACTATCTGCGCTTGAAAAACGAGAAAAACACATTATAATAACAAACGTAATCAAAGAAACAATAAACGTTCCCGCTATCACAACAATTATCCTTTTGATGGTTTTAAACACCTTCTCCATATTATCTGTTTACATCTCCTTTAAGGCATTCATTACCATACCTGTTTCAAACGTTGTCCCTTGTACTACCATTCTGCCGTCTACAAGTAATGCCGGCATTTGTCGAATTCCCAATCGCGAAATTTCTTTTTCATTATTTACTTCCTCGATGGTAACCATCTGTTTTTTGTTATGAAATGCCTTTTGAACAATACCAAGTAATTCAAAATATTTATCGCAGCCTCTTCCAACGACCTTTACATTCAACAATTCTTTTTTCATTATCATTTCCTCCATTCTTTATTATAATATTCTTATCTTTCCGTTCAGGAAAAATCTTCCATATAATCTACTTCTATTGTACATCAAATACCTGCTAATTGAAAGGAGAATTTTTAAATTTCTTCCATAAAATTCTTTCCCTGTATCATCTGTTTGCCTTTCCTAGCAATAAAATTTTATCTCATCAATGACAAATGCCTGTTTCCATTTTGCACAAATAAGAAAAAACTGTGCTGATATAAATTCCATCAACTCATTTAATTCTTTATCAGATATTTTACTGCCATTACTTTCCAGAATGCACCCACCTGACTTTGTAAGCCAGATTTTTGTTGCATTAGGCGTAGGCTTTCCCTTTGATACATGAACATGAATCGGTTCGCCATTTTCATTCGACCAAAAATAAACCGTATACCCACTTACCATGAATAGTTTAGGCAATCTGAATCCCTCCATTCTCCGCATATTTATATAGCAAATGTGCATTGCTATGCAGAAGTTCTTCAAACATCGCTATTTCTTCATCCGAATATCCATGCCTGTCTGTCCACTTATAATCAGGCAGTTCACATCTTGCCGAATCAAATCCATTTTCTGTTGGACGTTCAAAATTAACTATAACTTTTTTCACACCGTCTTTTTCTATAATTTGTGAATGTACAATTTCCGTTTCATCCGCCAATATCATATATGGATACATCATACGCCTATCCCTCCTTACACAAAACTAACTATACTCACGCCTTTTCATCCTGGCTTCTTCGCTCTATATGCGTCCACTCGTGAGATAATATCATATCCTAATATAAAACAAAATCCCCGCTGGTGAGTAATCTCACCAACGAGAATTTTATTCTATTTATCAGGCATTACATGCCTAATTTTTGTCTTTATTCTAATTACTTCTGCGCGATTGCTGCCTGTGCTGCTGCCAAACGTGCAATAGGTACACGGAATGGAGAACAGGATACATAGTCAAGACCGATCTTGTTGCAGAATTCTACAGAAGATGGATCTCCACCATGCTCACCACAGATACCGCAGTGAAGTTTGCTGTTTGCAGGTTTTCCAAGTTTCAGAGCTGTTTCCATCAACTTACCAACACCATCCTGGTCAAGTTTAGCAAATGGATCGTTCTCGAAGATCTTAGCATCATAGTAAGCATCGAGGAACTTACCAGCATCGTCACGTGAGAAACCAAATGTCAACTGTGTCAAGTCGTTTGTACCGAAGCAGAAGAAGTCAGCTTCTTTTGCAATCTCATCAGCTGTCAATGCAGCACGTGGAATCTCGATCATAGTACCAACTTCGTACTCAAGGTTTGCACCGGCTGCTGCGATTTCAGCGTCAGCGGTCTCTACTACAAACTTCTTAACATATTTCAATTCTTTTACATCACCGATCAATGGGATCATAATCTCAGGTTTGATGTTCCAGTCAGCATGAGCTTTCTGAACTTCGATAGCTGCGCGGATAACTGCTTTTGTCTGCATCTTAGCGATTTCCGGATAAGTTACAGCAAGACGGCATCCACGATGTCCCATCATAGGGTTGAACTCGTGAAGAGAAGCAATGATTGCTTTGATGTCTTCTACGGATTTGCCCTGAGCGTCAGCCAGTTTCTTAATATCTGCTTCCTCTGTAGGAACAAATTCATGCAAAGGTGGATCCAAGAAACGGATTGTAACCGGGTTTCCTTCCAAAGCTTCATAAAGTGCTTTGAAGTCTCCCTGCTGATATGGAAGGATTTTTTCCAATGCAGCTTCTCTTTCTTCTACTGTATCTGCACAGATCATCTCACGGAAAGCAGCGATTCTGTCTTCCTCGAAGAACATATGCTCTGTACGGCAGAGACCGATACCTTCAGCACCAAGCTCACGAGCTTTTTTAGCGTCTGCAGGTGTATCTGCATTTGTACGAACTTTCATAGTACGGAACTTGTCAGCCCATCCCATGATGCGTCCGAACTCACCAGCGATTGTAGCGTCTACGGTAGGAATGATTCCGTCGTAGATGTTACCTGTAGAACCATCGATAGAGATTGGATCTCCTTCGTGGAACTCTTTACCATTTAATGTAAATTTCTTATTTGCTTCGTCCATGTTGATGTCACCACAA
>FR894037.1:0-11361 GCA_000434115.1 Roseburia sp. CAG:309
CCATTCCAATTGTAAAAATTTGTCTTTTTGCAGAACCCACCTGTCCTGAGGACGGAATAATTGATAATATAAAGGAACTGATCAAAAACAAAATAAAAACTACCACTACTAAAAGAACGTCAAAGCGTTTTAAATTGTAATGTTTGGCTAAAAACCAATTGGACACCCGTTCTTTTATACTCGTTATTGTTACCATGTCTGCCTGTCACCACCATTATTTGGTTTGTTTAATACTCAAAATCGGAATATTTGCAAATATTGCATTATTTCCCTCGGATTCATTTTGTTCGATTTTTATATCAAGACCACTTTGGTCAATTTCAACATACTTGGAAAGAACATTGATAATGTCTTTCTGAATCTGCTCCATAATGTCCGGAGAACAATTCGCACGATCGGAAACCAAGACCAGCTTCAGTCTGTCTTTTGCTACATTTCCGGAAGATTTTTTCCGGAAAAAATCTGCAAATTTCATAATTTTCATCTCCTTTTAGTTGTTTTTAAATTTACTCTTTATCTTTGAGAAAAATCCTGTTCCTTTTGAGAGATCCAATAACGGAACTTCTTCCCCCATAATGCGTTTGCATATATTTTCATAAGCTTGTCCTGCAAGGGATTTGCTTCCCACAAGAGGTTCTCCCTGGTTTGTCGAAACAACGATATTTTCATCATCCGGAACGACTCCGAGTAAATCAACCGCAAGGATTTCCACAACATCATCACTAGACATCATGTCACCGCGTTTTACCATGTCATAACGAAGACGGTTTACAACCAGCTCGGTCTTCTTGATCTCATTGGCATTGAGAAGTCCGATGATACGATCGGCATCTCTTACCGCCGATACCTCCGGTGTCGTTACTACGATCGCACGGCTGGCACCGGCGATGGCATTCATAAATCCCTGTTCAATTCCTGCCGGGCAGTCAAGAAGTATGTAATCAAATTCATCCTTTAACTGATCTGTCAGTTTGGACATCTGTTCCGGCGATACTGCTGTCTTATCTCTCGTCTGCGCCGATGGCAGAAGATATAGTGTCGGATATCTCTTGTCCTTGATCAGTGCCTGATTAATGCGGCAGTTTCCCTCAATAACATCCACGAGATTATATACAATACGGTTTTCCAGTCCCATAACTACGTCCAAGTTACGAAGTCCTATATCTGTATCGATCAAAACAACTTTCTTTCCTTCTTTTGCCAGTCCTGTTCCTACGTTTGCTGTCGTCGTTGTCTTACCAACTCCGCCTTTCCCCGATGTAATAACTATTACTTCACTCATCGTATTTACCTGTCCTTTCCTTCAATAACTCTCTATCATAATATTTTACTTGAATTGGCTAAAAATTGCAATCTTTTTTATATTGAAATCCCATCTAATACCTTTCGGTTTAACGGTTCAATATAAATATTGCCCTCTTCTGCAAATGCAATCTTTGTCTCCAATTTTGCTTCTGTTTTTTCATCCGGACTCCGCGCAATAATATCTGCGATACGAATCTGGGTCGGATTCATCTGCAGGGCAACGACAAAACTGTTTTCTTTTCCTGAAGCACCGGCATATACCGTTCCGAGAAGTTTTCCCAGAATGACAACATTTCCCGCGGAAACTACCTGGGCTCCGACATTGACATCTCCAAGAATAACAATGCTCGTCTCAAATTCGAGAACCTGTCCCGAACGAAGAGTTCCTTTATAAAACTGACCCGTGTTTGATTTTAATTCCGTCAGTTTTTCTTCCAGACTCTGGGCAAAGCGGGCTTCCTTTTTCTCGTCATCGTCGATCAGACAGACAATATCCAGTTTGGAATGTTCACGAACACATTCCATCAGTTCATATTTCTGTTCTTCGGATAATTTGCGTCCTTCGAAGGATAATGCAATCTGCGCCGCTCCTAAAAAATCAGAAGAGGAAGCGAATTTTTCTTCGACCTTTTCTTTTAATTCGGAAAATTCCATCTTATCATCCAAATGAACGATAAGACCTGATTTATTTCCTTTGATCACAACCGGCTGATTCATAGTTCTCCTCACTTTCTCTCCAATGATCAGTCTGCCACTCTTCCGGAATTGCTGACCGGATTTGTTGCAGATTTCTTCAACAATTTCTTTCTTGCCTTTTCATCAAAATAGTACTGGTATACATTGCTTGCCAGAGATGCCGCATTGCTTGACGTAAAGGCATTTGGCATAACAACCGTAACCGAAATCTTTGGCGAATCGTATGGTGCATAAGAGACGAACAACGCATGGTTTGGCTCGTTCGCCCTGATCTGAGCCGTACCTGTCTTCCCTGCCACTTTTACCGGCACCTTCTGAAATACACTCTTTAAGCTTCCGTTGTTTACTACCATGTACATTCCGCTCCGAATCGCATTCAAGGTCGAACTCTTGATATCAAGCTGGTTCCGCACGGTAGCTTTATTGTTCTTTATCTTATTATTCTGTGCCGGATCCGCCACTTTATCCACCAAAGTAAGATCATAGCAGGTTCCGCCATTTGAAATTGTCGATACATAACGTGACAGCTGAACCGGAGTATAACTGTTTGTACCCTGTCCAATCGCAGAACGCACGGCATCGCTGTCAGATACATGTGGCTGTGCCTCGGTCAGTTCCACACCGGAAAGATCTGTCAGACCATATTTGTCTGCATATTTTTCCAGTTTTTTCAGCCCCCGTTCATTATTTACTGCGGTTCCACTCAATCCGCTCAGACGATATCCCATTTCATAGAAGAAATAGTTACAGGAATGCTGGATCGCCTGTGACACATTGATGGTTCCGTGGCTGTACGTACTCCAGCACTTCGGCGACGGATTAATTTTATCAAATACCACACGGTCCGTTACCGTCGAATTGGTATCAATCACACCCTCTTCCAGTGCCGCTGTCGCAGATACCATCTTATAGGTCGAACCGGGTGCCGTCTTCTGCTGCGTCGCACGGTTCAAAAACGGCGAGGCAGAATTGGAATTGATCTTTGCAAAATATTCACTATCGACCGAGTTGGCAAATTTATTATTGTCATAACTTGGATACGATACCATGGCTTTTACTTTTCCGGTATTTGGATCCGTAATAACCACCGATGCAGCGCAAGGAGTAAGTCCCAGTTCTCCCGGTGTGATCTCCAGCGATTTGATCTTGGATTTCAAAAACTGAAATGGCGAGATCATTCCTGTGCGGAGTTTGGCAAGCATCGTCTTATCTTTCTTTAAATATCCCTGTTCATACAACAGCATACAAACCTGTCTTCCGCTGATCTGGTCATTGTAGATCAGCGTATGGTATACTTTTTTGTCATACGAACTGTCATCGTTCAATTCGTCAAAAACATACTCAATGATCTTAGCATAAATTTCCTCTGTACTGTAATAATCATCTCCGACATTGAGCATTTCCAGATCAATCCAGTTATGGGAGATCGCATAGATCAAAAATTCGCTCAGACTGATCTTTTCATTGGCATACTGATTATACATATCATCGGATTTATCCATTTTATCGGTCGCAATGACTTCATTTTTCCGAAGCATCGAATAAATATAATCCATATACTCTGCATTGGTATCCGACATATTTTTTGTCGTCGTCTTATTATTATAAGACAGATATCGTTTTACTGCCCGCAATGAATTCTTTTTCTCTCTCGTAAACGTTTGATATACATTTTTTTCCAGTTGTGTTGCATTGGGACTGGAAAATTTTGTAATATCAACCAGACTGTTTTCTACGATAGCGCAATACACATCATAGATCGGAACACGGATATTTTTTGCGTCTTTTCCTTTCGAACCTGCACTTTTACTGTTATTCAATTTAGAGATCAATACACCGGCAATCTCTTTTTCCGTTAATTGATAAACCGCACTTTGCAGATCGGCATCAATCGTAAGATAGATGTCTTTTCCCGCCGCCGCATCTTTGTGATCCTTCGTCTCTACGACACGGGAACTGCTGTCAATAACAAGCGTTTCACTTCCTTTTTTCCCTCGCAGCTGCTCTTCAAACGTGCTTTCGATTCCGGATTTACCAATCTGGTCGGCAGCTGTGTACGTATTGTCTCCATTTTCCTTCATCGAAGCCAGTGTATCCGATGAAATCAATCCGGTATATCCGATGATATGAGAAAAATAGGTGCTGTCATAATACACGCGTTTTGCCTCTTCACTGACATCTACGCCAATCAGACTGGCAGAATTTTCCTTTATTGCTGCCACCGTATTCAGAGAAACATCCGAGCTGATTGTAACCGGCTCATACTTCTGATACGTATTCATCATTAACGCATAACGGATCGCCATGATCTTGAGAGCGGTCGCGTCATCATAATCCTGTTCATATTTTTCCTGTGCATCCGCTTCATTTTTGTTCTCCTCCGTCAGTGGATCAAAAAAATGAATGGCGTTTACCGCTGTCGATGTCCGGATATAACGAAAACATTCTTCTGCCGTCATATTTTTCTGTTCATCTGTCAGCTCGTCCACGGATTTGCAGAAATAAATCTCCCTCTTAAATCGCAGCTGAGCATTTTTGTCTACCGTAAATTTGAATCTTCCTTTTTTATCTATCGTAATGGGAAAATCTACGGTCACTTTATCCCCGTTTTTTTCGATGAGACTGATACATTTTAATATCATCTCGTTCATCTGTTTATTGCTTTCAATCTCACCGGTATCTTCCAAAGTGATCGCATAACTTTGTTCGTTTGATGCAAGCAGTTTTCCATTGCAGTCATAAATCTTGCCACGGGAACTTTTTATCATCTTCTGTTTTTCGTTTTTTATCGTCGCCTGCTCATCGTATGCTTCTCCCTGTACAATCTGCAAATAAAACAATCGTCCTATCAGAATACTAAATAGCACAACATATACAACAATTAAAGTAAAAATACGCGAACGCATCAGGGTTTTTAAATATTCAATAATTGAAGAAAACATTGAACTACACTTCCTCCCTTCGTTCGGAAGATAAATACTTTTCCAGGCGGTTTAATATACGGAAAACAGCAACGGAAACCACCAGTGTATAAATCAGTTCCGGTAAAATAATATGGGAAAAATAAAAGGTAAAATGCAATTTTCCACGTACTAAAAACTCCGTGATATAATAGTAAAAACCATATACCAGATCACCCAGTCCTACAAGTACGCAGGGCAGTATGTAATTATCTGTAAAATAGATCTTCTGACAATAACCGCAGAGGAATCCAATGGTCATAAAAATAAAGGCATACAGTCCGATCACGCTTCCATACATCATATCCAGCATCAGTCCGCAAACAAGCCCGATGACTTCTCCGGAAGTACGCCCGCGCATATAACTGTAACATACCGTCAGGATCAATAATAAGTTCGGCACCACATTTGCCAATGCCAATTTATGGAAAACTGTCGTTTGCAGTAAAAAGGCAATCAAAATGATGATAATGGTTGAAATACGTCTTTTAATCATAGTTTTTAATATCCTCGATTTCTGAAGAGTCCTTCAACGTGGTAATGATCAATACTGTCTCTAATTTATCAAAAGATACGACCGGCGTAAGATGCCCGCTCTTTGACAATCCATCCGGCTCCTGCGTAATATCTGAGATATAACCCACGAGCAGTCCCGGAAGAAATTTGTCACTGATGTGCGAAGTAACAACCGAATCACCGTTTTTCGCGGTCACGTTATTGCTGATCATCGTAACATCAATGTATCCTTTGTAAATACTTTCCATATTTCCTTTTACGATACAAGTCTCTCCCGTATTTTCAAACATGGCACTTACATTACTTTTGTCGTCTATGATCGCGCGGACTTTGGCATAATGGTCGCCCACTTCAGACACAATTCCTACCAGACCGTTTCCGGCGATCACATTCATATCAACAGCGATGCCGTCTTTCTTTCCTTTGTCAATGGTAAATAAATGAAACCAGTTATTTCCATCTCGTCCAATGACTGTCGCTGCCACTTTCGGATAGTCCGGATATTTCTGATCCAATTGATACAGTTCACGATAATTATCCAGGTCGTTATTTTCACCGGCAAGAATTTTATTATCATAACTGAGTGCATCAATCTTCTCTTTCAGCTGTTTATTTTCTGCCAGAAGATCTTCTTTGGAATGAAGAAGATCCATCTTATCCGAAATTGCTTTTCCTACTTTGTTGATTCCACACTGCATCGGAGACATCATATCTCCTACCGTCGCTTTCACACCACTTAACCGGTCTGAAAACTTAAAACTGAGTACTACGAGAATGGCACAAAAAATGCTGCAAAAAATATAAATATATTTGGGATGAATTCTTGGTCCCTTTCTTCTCTTTCTTTTCATCGCCTGTCTCCATTCTGCTTATAAAGCAAGTTTTGCAAGCTGCGGATCTTCGATCACTGCGCCAAGTCCCATGATAACTGTACTTTCCGGTTCTTCGCACAAATTTACCTTTAACCCAAGTTCATCGTAAATAAACTGTCCAAGATCCTGAATGCGGCTGGAACCTCCGGTCAGATAAAGACCGGATTTATAAATATCAGAAGAAATTTCCGGTGGCGTGCGCTCCAAAATAATCTTAATGGAGTCTACAATGTTCTGGAACAATTCTGCCAGTGCTTCATGCACACATTCTCCGGTTACGGTAATTTCACTTGGGAGTCCGGTTACCAGATTGCGGCCGCAGATGTCCATCTGAGCATCGGTCACATAAGCAGATGCAATATTTTTCTTGATTGCCTCGGCACTCTTTTCTCCGATGACAAAATTCATATCTTTTTTAATTTTATTGATGATTGCTTCATCAAAGCGGTTTCCTCCTACCGGGATCAAACGGCTCAGTACGATACCCCCCAGAGAAAGAACGGAAATCTCTGCTGTATTGGCACCGATATCTACGACAAGGGTACCTGTCGATTTGGTAATATCAAGATTCATTCCCAATGCATCTGCAATCGGTTTTTCAACGACATGAATCTTCTTTGATTTCAGGTTGGTATTGGCAATAAGATCAAAATAAGCTCTCTTCTCTACCTCGGTAATATCCGTCGGAACAGCAATATAATATTCGGCTCCTTTGAATCTCTTTTTCCCATTTAATTCTGCAAAAAAGTAGTCGATCAATGCCTGCATATTTCCAATATCCGCAATAACACCATTTTTAATTGGATAGGAAACATCCAGATTTTCCGGTGCTTTTTCATACATTTCAAAAGCCTCGTCGCCAACGGCAAATACATGATTCTTTTTGTAGATGGCAATCACACTCTTTTGATGTAAGATCACACCTTCTCCATTTTTATAAATTTTAATTGAGCTTGTACCAAAGTCAATTCCGATTGCTTTTCCTAGCATTTTCTTCATCCTCTCTATCTTTATAGTCCTTCATATGTGCCCTCTTTCTTTCAAGCTGACATATTGATAATCTCCAAGAATCAAATGATCCAGTAATGAAATTCCAATCATTTCTCCGGCTTTTTTCATACGCATTGTTGCATCCAGATCGGACTGGCTCGGAGTAGGGTCGCCGCTTGGATGGTTATGTATCAGTACAAAACAGGATGCATCGTATTGAAGTGCCTTTTTCAAAACTTCTCTCGGATGCAGTATACAAGCTGCAACAGAACCACTGAAAATCCTCTCACAATGGATCAGACGGCAGCGGTTGTCCAGATACAGCACTCTCGTCTGCTCAGTTTCCAGCGTCCGCATCTCTTCCATGAAATAGTTTGCGATAAACTCCGGCGAATCAAATCGATCGCGTCCCGGCTTCCGCTGTCTGGCAAGCCGTTTTGACAATTCTGCCATACATTGCAGCTGAATGGCTTTGACCTCTCCGATACCACAAACTTTTTTCAACTGCTTGTCCGTCAGATAATAAAGTCCCATCAGCCCCTTATGCACCGGGTGCAGAGTAAGCACTTCTCTTGCCAGTTCCACACTGTTTTTTTCGTGCGTTCCTGTTTTCAGCAAAACAGCAAGCAATTCTGCATCGGATAACGCAGCTGCTCCCTGTTCTTTCGCTTTTTCATAAGGTCGTTCCGATACCGGAAGTTCTTTCATTGTGTAAAATTGTTGACTCATACAGCCTCCTGACTCTACACATTGTCTACCCATACATAAATTATTTTACCATACATTTTTAAAAATGTATATATAGAACCCCATAAAATTCACATACTTTTCGCAATTTATTTTGGTAGTTCGACAATTTTTTCGTCTACCATCTTCTGAAGCGACATCAAAATCCCATATTTTCCGTGCTGCCAGGTAAGTCCTCCCTGAAAATACACACTATAGGGCGGTTCAATCGGGGCATCTGCACTTAATTCAATCGAAGATCCCTGAATAAAGTTTCCTGCCGCCATAATAACATCGCTGTGGTAACCCGGCATCGCATACGGCTCCGGTGCCACGTAACTGTCCACCGGCGATCCCGCCTGGATTCCCCGACAGAATGCAATGATCCGTTCCGGTGATCCAAGGGCAACTGCCTGAATGATATCATTTCTCTCTTCGTCTTTTCCCGGACTTGTCTCAAACCCAAGATTTTCGTAAAGATTTGCTGCAAAGATGGCGGATTTCAATGCACTTGCCACCACCTGAGGTGCAAAAAACAGTCCCTGGTAAAAAGAACGGTTCACCTCCAGCGAAGCTCCGACCTCTTTTCCCAGTCCCGGTGCCGTAAGACGGTTTGCCGCCAGTTCAATGATATCTTTTCTTCCGACAAGATACCCGCCCATCGGCGCAATACCACCGCCCAGATTTTTAATCAGCGAGCCGACAACCAGATCCGCTCCGACATCCGACGGTTCGATTCGGTCCACAAATTCCCCATAACAGTTGTCTACCATGCAGATGACGTCCGGACGGCGTTCTTTTACAAAGGCTATAATCTCCCCGATCTGTTTGACGGACAATGTTTTGCGCATCGCATACCCTTTGGAACGCTGGATCGTAACCAGCTTCGTTCTCTCATTTAACGCGCTTTCTATTCCCGGATAATCGATCGCGCTGTCTTTCAATAAATCGACCTGTGCATAGGTGATCCCAAATTCACGCAGCGATCCCGGTTCGCTTTTTCCGTTAATTCCTATGATTCCCTCCAGCGTATCATAGGGCTTGCCAACCGGAGATAACAATTCGTCTCCCGGCCGGAGGATGGAAGAAAGTGCCAGCGTCAGTGCATGCGTCCCACAGGTAATCTGCGTTCTTACAAGGGCATCTTCGGCGTGAAAAATATCCGCATATACTTTCTCCAGTGTATCCCGTCCGCTGTCATCGTAACCATATCCGGTCGTTCCATACATATGCTCGGCGCTGACACGGTTTTTATGAAATGCCTGCATCACCTTCAACTGATTATATTCTGCCATCTCATCAATGGCTTCAAACCTTGCTTTTAGTGTCTCACAGATCTGTTCTCCATATTCAAATACAGGCGCACTGATCCCCGCCTGTCCATACATTTTTTTTCGTTCTTCTGTCTCCAGCATAATGTTCTCCTTTTTTCAACCCGTAAAACCGGTTATAATAAACTTTTTGTTATATGATTCCTTTCTCTTTTGCCAGCCTTATGATTTCTTCCACGATCTCGCTTTCCGTGTTAAATTGATCTTTGTCAATCATCTGTACTTCCCGTTCTCTCCGGAACCAGGTAAGCTGCCGCTTGGCAAAATGTCTGGTATCTTTCTTGATCTGTTCGATCACTTCTTCTTCGGAACATTTTCCCTCAAAATAGGGAAACCATTCTTTATATCCAATGGCCTGCATCGAAGTCAGACCCTTTCCATATCCTGCTTCATGAAGTTTTGTCACTTCTTCTGCCAGCCCTTGTTCTGCCATCTGGTCTACCCGCTGGTTAATACGGTCATACAGCTTTTTCCGCTCCATGGTCAGCACAACATACAAAAAGTTATAAGGCGACTCATTTTCCCGCTGTTCTTTATTATGTGCAGAAATCGGGGTTCCCGTCTCTTCATAATACTCCAGCGCACGAATGACCCGCTTTACATTATTCTTATGAATGGCTCCGGCAGACTCCGGATCCACTTCCTCCAAACGCCTGTGCAGTGCTTCTGCGCCTTCTTCTCTGGCAATTTCTTCCAATTCTCTTCGGTATTTATTTTCTTCCCGCTCTTCCTGAAACTGTACATCGTAAAGCAGTGCCTGAATATAAAATCCCGTACCGCCGACTACGATCGGAATATGTCCGTTTTCATAAATTTTTTTCAGACTCTGCTTTGCCAGCTGCTGGAATTCATATACATGAAACGGCTCTTCTACCGGCAGGATATCCACCAGATGATGAGGCACCCCCTGCATCTCTTCCGGTGTGATCTTCGCCGTTCCGATGTTCATTTTCCTGTATACCTGCATCGAATCCGCCGATATGATCTCTCCTCCGATCTTTTGAGCAAGCTCGATCGAGGCTTTGGTCTTTCCGGCAGCCGTCGGACCGGTCAATATAATAATAGGTTTTTTCATCCTGATACAATCCTTTTAAATTTCTTTTCAAATTCTTTTTTCGACATGGAGATCGTCGTCGGTCTGCCATGCGGGCAGTGATACGGATCTTTGGCATGCAGCATCTTATCGATCAGTTCATTGGCTTCTGCAAAGGACAGCGTATGATTCCCTTTTACTGCGGCTTTGCACGAAATGGTAGCACAGCGGTCTGTAATCTTTTCAATACGGTCTGCCATCGGATTTTCAATCAATTCATCCAAAATGCTGTAAAACAGATCTTTGCTTACCAGATGCAGAAAATGCGACGGAACTGCCACAATTGCATATTCATCCCCGCCAAATTCCTCTATCTCAAACCCAAGTTTGGAAAATGCCTCTTTGCATTTACCAAGCATTTCTTTTTCCTTATGCGTCAGAGAGATCAAAAGCGGCGTTACCAGATTCTGGCTGTACACATGATTATCCGCAAGTTCTTCCATTAGCTGCTCATACAGAATTTTTTCATGAGCCGCATGCTGGTCAATGATGAGCATTTCTTCTCCATATTCGATCATCCAGTACGTCCCAAATACCTGACCGATCAGCCGGAACTTAATACGGTCTTCTTCCGCCAGCATCTCATTTTTAAAAAAGGACTGCTGCTCGTATTTTATCTGCGGCTTTTCTTCCTGCGTCTGCGGTGTAATCACGGGGCTGACCGGCTGCATTGGTTTTTGTTTTGCGTCAGCGCTTCCGGTTTTTTCCATATTTATCTGTTTTGTTTCTTCAATCCGTTTCCGTTCAAATGGCTCCGGTGCCGGATTTTCAGGCGGTTTTGGAATCTGTGCAGAAAGTGGTTTCTTTTCTTCTTTGCCCGGTGCAACGTTCGGGATCAGAGTCGCCTCATGCAGCACCCGATGGATCTCCTG
>FR894037.1:11371-21759 GCA_000434115.1 Roseburia sp. CAG:309
TCTCCTGCTGAAAAAGTTCAAACACTTCTTCCTGATTCATAAAACGGACTTCCATCTTGGTCGGATGCACATTGACATCCAAAAAGGCACTGTCAATTGTCAAAAACAAGACGACAAACGGGAAACGGTTTGTCATCGTAAATCCCTCATACCCGGTCTCGATCGCTTTCGTAACGATCGGACTTTTGATATATCTGCCATTGATGTAGTAATACATAAAGGTTCTTGTTCCTCTGGAAATCTCCGGCTTTCCTACAAATCCTTCTAATTTCATTCCATCCTTTTCTACGCTGACCGGCAGAATGGCTTTTGTGATATCGGAGCCAAACTGCTGGTAAATATTGTCTTTTACATTGCCATTTCCCGATGTCTGGATCTTCGTTTTTCCATCCCAGATAAAGCGGAACCGGATTTCCGGATGAGACAGTGTAAAATGAAGCATTACCTCGCTGATATAACCGCCTTCTGTCGTTTTCGTCTTTAAAAATTTGGCTCGCACCGGCGTATTATAGAACAGATTCCGGATTAAAAAGGTAGAGCCGTCCGGGCAGCCTACTTCTTCATTTGCCACTTCTTTGCCGCCATGAATCTCATAGCGGCATCCGATCAGATCCTCTTCTCTTTTTGTGATCAGTTCCANTTTTGGTCTCTCTACCCCTTCCCCCCCCGCCGCTACACTAGAAAGAGCCTCCCCACGAAATCCCAGACTGTGAATCGTAAGAAGGTCTTCTATCTTTTTTATTTTGCTTGTCGCATGGCGGGTAAATGCCATCGGAATTTCCTCTCTGGCAATCCCACATCCATTATCTGTAATTCGTATAAAGGAAATGCCGCCGTCTTTGATCTCGACGGTGATGGCATTCGCCCCTGCGTCAATTGCATTTTCCACAAGTTCTTTTACAACGGCAGCAGGGCGTTCTACAACTTCCCCTGCCGCGATCTTATCGATCGTAGATGGATCCAAAAGCTGTATCATCCAATCACACTCCTTACCATTTATCTTTTAATTCATTCTGCCATTTATATACCAGGTTCATCGCATCCATCGGTGTGACGCGGGAAAGATCAATGTCCCGCAGTTCAAACAAAATATCTTCCGAATGGAACGTTGTTACTGTATCAAAGATGGAAAGCTGATTCATCCCGGAAGATGCCTTTTTCTCCGGCACCGCATCCTGTTCCTGTCTCTCCGGAATACGGATCACAGACAGACTGTCGCCCCCTTCGAGTTCTTCTGCAATCTCTCTGGCACGAACCAATACACTTTCCGGCACACCGGCAAGTTTTGCCACCTGAATACCGTAACTTTTATCAGCACCACCTTTTACGATTTTTCGCAGAAATACAATATCTTCGCCATCTTCTTTTACCGCAATACAGTAATTCTGAACGCCTTCCAATTTCCCTTCCAGTTCCGTAAGTTCATGATAATGCGTTGCAAATAATGTCTTCGCACCAATATTCTTCTTATCTACAATATGTTCTACTACTGCCCAGGCAATGCTGAGTCCGTCAAAGGTAGACGTTCCACGTCCGATCTCATCTAAGATGATCAGACTGTCCTTGGTCGCATTATGTAAAATATTGGCAACTTCTGTCATTTCTACCATAAAGGTACTTTGTCCGCTTGCAAGATCATCGGAAGCACCCACACGGGTAAAAATACGGTCTACCACAGAAAGATCTGCGGAAGCTGCCGGGACAAAGCAGCCAATCTGTGCCATCAGAGTGATCAGCGCGGTCTGACGCATATAAGTGGATTTTCCTGCCATATTCGGTCCTGTGATGATGACAACACGGTGCGAATCCTCATCAAGATACGTTCCATTGGAAATGAACATATCGTGATCAATCATCTGTTCAATGACCGGATGACGTCCCTCTTTGATATTTATGATTCCTTCCTCATTGAGGGTCGGACGTACGTAATTATTCTTTTCCGACACAAGGGCAAGGCTTGCCATCATATCTAACATGGCAATTGCCTTCGCGGTACGCTGGATCCTGTCAACCTGCGTGAATACATGATCCCGGATCTCACAGAACAACTGGTATTCCAGATTATACAATTTATCTTCTGCTCCAAGGACGACATCTTCCAGCTCTTTTAATTTTTCTGTCGTATAACGTTCCGAATTTGCAAGTGTCTGCTTGCGCACCCAGTCCGCCGGCACAAGATCTTTATAGGAATTTGTCACATCCAGATAATAGCCAAATACACGGTTATATTTCACTTTCAGGTTCTTTATCCCTGTTTTTTCCCGCTCTTCTGCCTCCAGCTGGAGAAGCCAGTCTTTTCCCTCGGATTTGGCCTTACGGAGTTTATCAACCTGTTCGTCGTAACCATCGCGGATAATCCCTCCGTCATGCATGGCAAGCGGCGGTTCTTCGGTAATCGCATCAGTAACCAATTTGCAAATATCCTCTAAGGGATCTAATTCTTCTAAAATTTCCGCAAACAGCCGGCTTTTAAAATTCGAACACAAAAAACGGATCGGCGGCAGCATTTCCAGCGAACTTTTTAACGCAATAAAATCTCTCGGATTTGCTGACTTATAACTGATCTTACTAAGCAGTCTCTCAAGATCGTAGATCGGATTCAGATACTCTCTGAGTTCCTCCCGTGTAATCATATTTGCATTTAATTCATCAATCGCATCAAAGCGCTTCAATATCTCTTCTTTTTGAATAAATGGCTGCTCCAATGTGCTGCGTAGTTTTCGCGCTCCCATCGCCGTCCTTGTCCGGTCAAGCACCCATAAAAGAGAACCCCTTTTTTTCTTTTCCCGAAGTGTCTCTACAAGTTCCAGATTCCGGCGGGTATTGCGGTCTAACAGCATATATTTTCCCACCTTATAGGGAACCAGCTCCAAAATATGGGCAAGCGAAGTCTTCTGCGTCTCCTCAAGGTATTCCATCACGGCACCTGCCGCTGTGATTCCAACCGAATAATCCGCCAATCCCAGTCCATCCAACGTCTGAACGGAAAAATGACGGCACAGCGATTTTTTACAGCATTCTTCGTCAAAATAATGAGGAGCCAGCGAAGAAATCGAAATTCCAAGCCGTTCCTTCAGATCCTCAATATCCACTCCGCTAATATAAAAAGACTCATTGCAAATGAGTTCACTCGGCATAAATTTATTAATTTCATCAAGAAGTTTTCCTAAAGTATCCACTTCGGTCAGACGATATTCTCCCGTTGTGACATCCACGACAGAAATTCCAAACAGATCATCCATCGCGACAACACCCATCAGATAATTATTCTTTGACTCATCCAATGCTTCCAGATTGCAATTTGTTCCCGGTGTGACGATCCGCACAACTTCTCTTTTTACAAGTCCCTTTGCCAGCTTTGGATCTTCCACCTGCTCACATATCGCCACTTTATAGCCTTTAGAAACCAGGCGGGTGATATATCCTTCTGCAGAATGAAAGGGGACACCACACATGGGTGCCCTTTCTTTTAATCCGCAACTCTTTCCGGTAAGAGTTAATTCCAATTCTTTTGATGCACATTTCGCATCTTCAAAAAACATTTCATAGAAATCACCCAGACGGTAAAACAGGATACAATCTTTGTACTCATTCTTTGTCTCAAGATACTTCTGCATCATGGGGGTAAGCTGTTCTTCCATTGGTCGTCTCCTTCTTTATCCTTCCTGTGTGGATGTCTGATCTGGTGTTTTTTCCGGCTCCGGTGCTTTCGTTGGTTCCGGTGCCACGGTCTCCTGCGGTATCTGAGTTGCCTGTGGCATATTTGTTGGTGTATGTGTCGCAGGTGTTTTCGTAGCTTTTGGTTTCTTTGTCGCTTTCGGACGTTTTGTCGCTTTCGGACGCTTTGTCGGTTTTTGAGTTTCTGTAGCCCTTGGTGCAGAAGTTGTTCTAGGTGCCGGTGTCGCAGTCGGCTCTTCTGCCGGTTTCTTCGTACTCAGATAAATCGTACTGACATACCCCTGAGTCCCATTTATTTCCACTTTGGTCCACTCTTTTCCATATTCTAGAATCGTCACTTTATCTCCTGTCTGAAGCTTGGCAATAACATCTGCCGTCAAAGCAGCCTCACTTCGAAGATTAACAACGGTCGTCGCATAAGCCACCTTTGCATCCTTCAGATCATCATCCACGTCTTCCTCGTCATCCTGAAAATCTTCTTCATTTCCACTGACAATCGCAGAATCATATGGTGCCGGGGTCTCTTCGGCATCCACAGCCTGCTCGGTCACAACAGCCGGTTTGTCCTCGAGATCTCCGCTGTCAACCACTTTCTTTCCAAAGAAAAACGTCTTTCCTACAAAAACCAGTCCGATCACGAGGGCAATCCCCACGATACCAGACCATATCGCCATAATAAACTCAAATCGAAATTTCTTATCCGTTTTCAATTTATCGAAAAAATTCGTTCCTTTACCTTCACTCATTTTTCTCATTCTCCTTACGCATTATGTTCAAAAGTACTACCTTTCTAATTATAACCATAGAACAAAAATTTGTCCACATAAAATTTAAAGAATTTTGCATTTATCAGAACAAACGTTTGACAATCGTTTTAAACTGTGTTACTATAAATACAAACAATTGTTTGCATTTATCATTCAGCATGATAGGAAAGGAAGGACAAATCATATGGGAAATGGTCGTATTTCTGCAAAACAAAGTGAAATTCTTGAATATATTAAGGAAGAAATTTTAAGCAAAGGCTACCCGCCGGCAGTCCGTGAAATCTGTAATGCGGTACATTTAAAATCCACTTCTTCCGTTCATTCACACCTGGAAACACTGGAAAAGAATGGATATATTCGAAGAGACCCTACCAAACCACGTGCAATCGAGATCGTCGATGACAATTTCAATATCACACGAAAAGAAATGAGAAACATTCCGATCATTGGCGACGTCGCAGCCGGCCAGCCAATCTTCGCCGAACAAAACATCAGCGGATATTTTCCTATTCTGGCAGATGAACTGCCAAGCGGAAATTTATTTATGCTCAATGTACGCGGCGAAAGCATGATCAATATCGGTATTCATGACGGTGATAAAGTCATCGTCCGCGAAGCCTCCACTGCCAAAAACGGAGATATCGTTGTCGCCCTTGTCGACGACTCCGCCACCGTAAAAACCTACTACAAAGAAGACGGCCGCTACCGTCTCCAGCCGGAAAATGACACCATGGATCCTATTTACGTAGACCACGTACAAATTCTCGGTCTTGTCATCGGATTATTCCGTTTGTATTAATATGCTATATAGCAATGTTTTCACTGGAATAATCATATTACTACTGCCGTTTTGTTATGGTGTTATTATTAAAACCAATCATTTGCCTATATCTTTACGATATTTTCACTAAAACAATCATCGTACCTATTAATACCATTTTGTTATGGTGTTGATAAAAAATGAGACCATTGTTTCACAATAAGGGATTTAGAATCCCGTCGGTGCATTGAGGGCGTATTACTGCCCTCATGCACCGGTACGTGGATTCTTCTAAGCGAGAGCGGTCCCGCATGTGAAATAATGGTCTTATTTTTATTATAAACATCATAGCAAAACCTTTTATGCCATAAAATCCAGCAGCGACATCTGATCTGTCTCCGGAAGATCTCCCAGAATTCCCATCTCTGCCATCTTTTCTACAACCGTTCCGGATATTTTTGCACGCAGTTTGAAATTCTCACGGGAAGAAAATGGTCCGTGTTTTGCTGCTTCAACAACACCTTCTGCCGCTTTTCCACCCATTCCGTCAATCGTACTGAGCGCCGGCATCAGTTTTCCGTCGATTACCTGAAAATGATTCGCTTTCGCACGGAAGATATCGATCGGCATAAATTCAAATCCTCTCGCATACATCTCCTGTACAATTTTCATATCGTTATAACTATCCTGTTCTTTTTTTGACAATTCATTATAACGTTTCTTATAATCCCGCATCGTCGCTTCCAGTTTCTCTTTGCCCTGACACATCAACTGATAATCAAATGCTTTCGCACGGATACTGAAAAATGCCGCATAATATGCCAGTGGGTAAAATACTTTGAAATACGCGATACGAAATGCCATCATGACATAAGCGACCGCATGCGCCTTCGGGAACATGTATTTGATCCGCTTACAGGATTCGATATACCAGTCCTCAACTCCCGCTTCACGCATCGCCTTTTCCATATCTTCGGTCAGGCCTTTTCCCTTACGGACACTTTCCATGATTTTAAATGCCAGACCATTTTCAACTCCGGTATGGATCAGATAGGTCATAATATCATCACGGGTACAAATGGCGGTAGAAAGGGTACAATTTCCTTCCTTAATAAAATACTGGGCATTGTTCAACCAAACGTCCGTACCATGTGACAATCCGGAAATTCGCACCAGATCCGAAAAATTCTTTGGCTTTGTATCGCGAAGCATCTGCATAACGAAATCCGTTCCGAATTCCGGGATACCAAGACTTCCCAGATCGCATCCCATCAATTCTTCCGGTGTAACACCAAGTGCCGATGTATTGGCAAATAATGACAAAACTTCCTGGTTGTCCAAAGAAATGGTTTTAGCATCAATTCCCGTCAAATCTTCGAGCATACGGATCATGGTCGGATCATCGTGTCCGAGTATGTCAAGTTTCAATAAGTTGTGGTCAATGGAGTGATAATCAAAATGCGTCGTAATGATTGGCGTATTCTGGTCATTTGCCGGATGCTGCACCGGGGTAAACGTATAGATTTCCCAGCCAAACGGAAGTACAATGATTCCGCCCGGATGCTGTCCGGTTGAACGCCGGATTCCTACACATCCCTCAATGATTCGCTCAATCTCCTCATTCCTTTTATGCTGTCCACGCTCTTCAAAATAATTTTTAACATATCCATATGCCGTTTTATCTGCCAGCGTAGCGATCGTTCCGGCTCGGAATGTCTGACCTGCCCCAAAAATAACTTCCGTATACGCATGAGCTTTACTCTGATATTCTCCGGAGAAATTTAAGTCAATATCCGGCTCTTTGTCTCCGTAAAATCCAAGGAATGTTTCAAATGGGATATCGTGCCCCTCCTGAATCAGCTGTTCCCCACAGTTTGGACACTTCTTCGGCGGCATATCACATCCGGAACTTCCGGCATATTTTTTTACCTCATCCGAATCAAAATCCACATAGTGACACTTTTTACAGTAATAATGCGCCGGCAGCGGATTTACCTCGGTAATACCGGACATTGTCGCTACAAACGACGATCCTACCGATCCACGTGACCCCACCAGATACCCATCTTCATTTGATTTCCACACCAGTTTCTGTGCGATAATATACATTACGGCAAACCCGTTTTTAATGATGGAATCCAATTCATGATCCAGGCGGTTCTTAACCTGTGGCGGCAAAGGATCCCCATACATACTGATTGCCTTATTATAGCAAATGTTCGTCAGCGTCTCATCGGACTTTGGAATGACCGGCGGACACTTGTCCGGATAAACCGGTGACATTTTCTCAATCCTGTCCGCAATCAGATTCGTATTTGTAACGACGACTTCATACGCTTTTTCTTCGCCAAGATAGGAAAATTCTTCCAGCATCTCTTCCGTCGTACGAAGATAAAGCGGTGGCTGGTCATCCGCATCTTTCATCTTTTTTCCGGCAAATATGATCTTCCGGTAAATTTCATCTTCCGGATCCAGAAAATGCACATCACACGTCGCGCAGACCGGTTTATTGTATTTTTCACCAAGCGCCACAATTTTGCGGTTCATATCTTTCAGGTCTTCAAAACTGTGAATATTTTCCACACGTTCGCTCTCAATCATAAATTTGTTATTTCCAATTGGCTGGATTTCCAGATAATCATAAAAGTCAACCAATTCTTTAATCCGGCTTTCCGGTGCTTCATCCAAAAGTGCGCGGTATAATTCCCCGGCTTCGCAGGCAGATCCGATAATGAGTCCATCGCGGTATTTTAAAAACATACTTTTCGGCACTCTCGGCTTCCGGTAAAAATAATCGAGATGTCCCATGGACACCAAACGGTAAAGATTAATTCTTCCCGTCTCATTTGCCGCAAGAATGATCGCATGAAAATACGGTTTCTTTTTCACAATATCCGCCGATCCATTGGCAAAATCTGCCACTTCCTTTAAGGTATGTAATCCTTTTTCTTCTAACATCTCCACAAATTTTTCAAAGATTTCCGCCGTTGCACCGGCATCGTCTACCGCTCGGTGATGATTTTCCAGTGAAATCTTCAATTTCTTTGCGATATTATCCAGTTTGTATTTGGCAAGCTCCGGAAAAAGCACACGGGCAAGACCTACGGTATCCACAACGGTAAAATCGGTCTCCATTCCCTGTTCTTTCGCTTTTTGACGGATAAATCCGTGATCGAACCCTGCATTGTGCGCCACCAGCGCATTATCGCCGATAAATTCAAGAAACTCAGGAAGCACTTTTTCAATGACCGGCGCATCTTTTAACATATCATCCGTAATGGAAGTAAGCTCCGTGATCCGCTCCGGGATTTTCCGTTCGGGATTTACAAAGGTACTGTATTTTTCGCAAATTTTTCCATTTTTTACCCGAACCGCACCAATTTCGATAATCTTATCATTTTCGGATGAAAATCCGGTTGTTTCAAGGTCAAATACGACATACTCATCGCGCAGATTCTGCCCTTTTTCGTTATCAACGGCAAGGTCATTCAGATCATCGACCAGATACGCCTCGCAGCCATAGATGACCTTAAACGGATCATCCTCCGGAAGTTTTAATCCCTCCAGCGCATGATTGGCATCCGGAAATGCCTGCACGACACCGTGATCCGTAATGGCTACCGCCGGATGTCCCCACTGGTGCGCCCGGCGTACCAGCTGATCCACATGCGTGATTCCATCCATATCACTCATCTGTGTATGAGCATGAAGTTCTACTCGTTTGACCGGCGCATGATCTTCTCTTCCAACGCGGAATCCTTCAATCTCCTTCATTCCCATAATACTTCCGATCCGGATCTCCTTATCATAAGAATCGAGACTTGCGACCCCTTTTACACGAATAAAATTCCCTTTTTTTACCATATCAAAAAAATTGGTCTCTGTAATCTGCTCATTTTTGATAAATACTTTACAGACGATCGTATCGGTATAATCCGTGATGGCAAAGGTAACAATCTGTTTTTCTCCTTTGATCTCGCGGCTTTCCACTTTTCGTATCATACCATCGATAACAACTTCTCCGATCTCATCCTGAATCTCTTTGATCGGTACAATGGTTCCCTCGCAGTTTCTGCCATAAAATACATCGACATCCCGCATATTCTTTTTGCGGTATACATTCTTTTTCGTTTCCCGTTTGACTTTCGGGGCAGCCGGTTCTTCCTTTTTTGGTGCTTCCTGCCGTCTAACGACAAACGTCTCCGTTTCTTCCATTTTCTTCCGTTCATATTCCTTGAAACGAAATTCAATGGTGATGTCTTTTCCAAAGCGCGTCAAAAATAAGGCGTGGAACCAATCCTGCACCTGTTCCGCACGCCTTCTAGCCAAAAACGAATCTCCACATGTGATGTACAGGGAATCCCCCTCACATTCAAATGGTTCCTCGCAAAATTCAATGGCATCTACATAATCAATCTCCCGGAGTTCCTGTTTGATATCTCCCTCCGTCCGCTCCAAAATCTGGGATAACGAAAGCTTTCCCAGATCCGGATACTGCATCTGAATCTGCGGATGAAACCCCATCGGACGAAAAATCTGCTTATACAATTGCTGCTCCATCTGATGGATCTCGCGGTATGGCATCCATTCTCCATTCTGGCAGTATACAAAAACCATATTTTTCGACCGGGAGGCACTAATACGTTCTACCATGACCGATTCATATGTTGTTTTCAATTTATCTTTGCAATCAAGTTTTGAAAATGCACTCAAAAACTTTTCCATCGTTCCCTCTCCTATCTCTCCGAGTCATTGGAAATTATTTCCAGCTTTTAAGTTCTTCCCGTAACGCATCTAGCAATTCGGATTCCGGCATTTTTCGGACAATCTCTCCCTTTTTAATCAAAAGTCCTTCGCCTTTTCCACCGGCAATTCCGATATCTGCTTCTCTTGCTTCGCCGGGTCCGTTTACAACACATCCCATAACTGCCACTTTGAGATCGAGGTCAAAATCCGCAACCATTTTTTCTACCTTTGTGGCAAGTCCGATCAAATCAATCTGGGTACGTCCACATGTCGGGCAGGAAACGACACTGATACCGCCCTTTTTCAGTCCCAGTGATTTTAAGATCACATTGGCGGCACGAACTTCTTCGACCGGATCTCCTGTCAGAGAAACACGAATCGTATCTCCAATTCCCTGATATAAAATATTTCCAATTCCAACCGCCGATTTTAAACCG
>FR894038.1:0-2440 GCA_000434115.1 Roseburia sp. CAG:309
TTATCTTTTTACCCTTTGTTAGTCTACGGACGATTCTTACCGCTATGTCCTCGTAGATTGTATCTAACAACTCTGGGTTATCCACCTCTAATTAAAACCTATTAACTCGATTGGCTTATCCTTCAGCTCCTCTAATATTGCTGAAAGCTGTGACTCTGCTCTTTTCCCTGCGTTCTTAATTTCTATCATGGCTGTTACCTCCTATATGTATGTAGGAGTACTGAACTTAGAATCAGTAACAGTACTCCTTTAATTAACTGCTGACTTCTTATGCTGTTAGAGTTTTAGTAAATAAGTTTAGTTGTAAATACTGTCATGACGCACACTATTATCATGAGGCTTTATGCCAGTATTCTTATTGTGTTTTAAACAAACATCTGGCATTACAGTATAATAATGACAAATATCTATCCCATAATCATTCTCTGTATAGAACGTTTTACCTTTGCTGTTAGTGAGTTTTACGGCTGTCCATGCGTGGTTACATTTGTGGCAAACGATTTTTTCAGCTTCTAAGCCAAACAAGTCGTATATTGTCATTTCCAAATCGGCGTAGTCATCACATACCCCCATCCACTTACGCTGGTATGCCAGTCTTAAGCCTTCGGCTCCGCCTCCAGCACGGATTTTGTTGAGGTCTGGAACATAATACGTAGTATAGTCATCGCCATCGCTAAATAATGGCTGTAAAGTTAGCATCTGTAAAACTGAGCTGAGGTCACAGAATTTTTTTGTGCAAATTGGGTCGTTGTGTTCATGCCAGTTTTTATTTGCTTCTTCTTCTGCTTTGATGAGAGCATACCTATTGTTAAGTTCTTTTTGTTTTTCTTTTTGGATTTCACTGTTTACCTTGTCCATATCTACTTTTAGTGGCTCATAATGAAATACGACATTCGAATATGGTATCTTCCACATACCACCGATTCTAAGCACATAATTGTTTATATCCGTAGTATTGATATGGCTGCCAGGCTCATAGCGGTCATCTTCAACACCTAATGCTATAGTATTGTCAGTCACAATCCCTCCTTCTTCTATCGGATTGCCATCCTTATCTGTCGCATAATACCAATCCTTAATTTCTGTAATGCCGGGGTTATTTGGACACAACCCCATACTACCGGTTTCTCCAAACTTAGAATAGTATTGAACCTTTGACGTCTTTTTTGTCTGACATTCCTTATAGGTCTCCATAGATACCCCTGTTACCTGCTTAAAAACTCTGAGATAATCAGAACTTCCCTCTGCATATAGTACACTCTTACAATTGTCTATATAATCTTTTATCGTATCATCAATCGTCTGTTGACCTGTCATAATCTCCTTGTAATTCTTGACGGCGTCTTTTACGAGGAGTAGACCCCATTTATACTGACCTGCTAACTCTTTGTCAGCTTTCCACTCGTTGTAGGATTTTGTGCCGTTAGTGCTACTAATCTGTGGGCGTACCCCATATTCATTGTATTTACCTACCGCGTCTCTTAAATTATCCATGGTGTTAACTCTTTGTGATTGGTTACCACCTTTGATACGGACTCTTAACGTGTTACCCTTACTTAATATTTCGTGAACTTTTTTTACTGTCGCCTTGTCCACCTTGTTTACGTTCAGTATCACTGTCTTAGGGCTTACCGTTACTCTGCAGGAAATCTTCTTTTTCCCTGCTTTCGCCTGAATCTTCGCACTTCCCTCTTTCTTTGCAATGATTTTTACACTCGTTTTCTTCTTATTAGATAACCGAATGCACTTACTACCCCATGCAACCTTCCATGTTACTTTCTTTGCACCCCTTACCTTGATGGTCTTTGATTTCCCGACGGTAAGTGTTACTCTCTTACTGCTTAAGCGTAAACTCTTCGCTTCTACCGATGGGGCATGTACCCCGAACGCTGTTACCATGATTGCTGACGCAACCGCCATTGTTATTAGTTTTCTTCTTGTCATAATAAACATCTCCTCACATCTTCGAATGATAAGCTAAGTGTATCATATATACACAAATAATAGAGGAATATAGCATAATTAGCGTCTTTTTCGACATATTTAACTTGTGTCATTCAAATCAAAGAATGCTTCTAACTTATATGAAGCATTTTTTTATAGAAGAATTACTTAATAATGGGTATACACCAGAACAAATTTTTTAGAAATATTTATAAATGAGATGTAGGAATAATCACCTTAGCCGTTGCATACAAATGGATTAAGAAATGGCAGGAAGGATGGGGTTATGAAAAATCAAAAACTTACATATACGTTCCATAATCCCAATAGAATTGGGGTTATGGAAAAAAAACTGGAACAAATAATTATAGAATGTGGGCTTGAAATGGTACATAAAGAAATAACGAAAACGGAGCAATGCAAAGAGAGAAAGGCGCAGTAATGTGCCTTTTTTTCCTGCATACGCAATAGTATGGATGTATAATATAGATGTAAT
>FR894038.1:2561-8670 GCA_000434115.1 Roseburia sp. CAG:309
TAGTTTACAAACCCAAAAAGAGTTTTTTTCAGAGTATGCCAAAAAAAACCATCACACATTAGTCCACATATATGCCGATGAGGGCATATCCGGCACAAAAATAAAGAATCGGAAACAATTTTTGCAATTGATGAGTGACGCGGAAAACGGCTTGTTCGACATGGTTGTTGTAAAAGACATTAGCCGATTAGCTCGAAATACTCTGGATTTACTTAAAAGTATACGCCGGCTTAAAGCATTAAATATTGAAACAATATTTTTGACTGCCAATATGACGGTTCTTGATCAATCTGAGTTTGCGCTTACTATATTTGCTGCATTGGCGCAAGAGGAAAGTGCGAACATGTCTAAACGTGTAAAATTTGGCAAAAAGGAAAATGCAAAAAAAGGTAGAGTGCCTAATATCGTATATGGTTATGATAAGAAGATTGGAGATTATTTTAATCTTGCAATCAATGAGGAAGAATCAAAAATCGTTCGCCAGATATACCATTGGTATATTGAAGATGGATATGGTGCGAGCAAAATTGCAAAGATGCTCAATGAAAAAGGGTTAAAAACTAAGAGAAATTGTAATTTTTCCCAAAATGGCATTTGTCGAATTCTGACAAATGAGATTTATATAGGCAAGATAATCAATGGCAAACAAGAGGTCAAAGACTTTCTGACAGGAAGCAGAGTAAACAAAAATGAACAAGATTGGCTTGTGACCGAAAGAAAGGATTTGCGCATTATCGAACCAGACGTATTTGAAAAAGCACAGCAGATAATGAAAGGCAGACATGAAGCTTTTAATGTGAAACATGAACGTCAGAGCAATAAATATCTGTTCTCGACTTTAATTAAGTGCAAGGAATGTGGATGGTCTTTTCGTCGAACAATTCGCACATACAAGAATACCTATGTCCGCTGGGTTTGTTCTGGCAGAAATGGACGCGGAGTAGATAGTTGTGATAATAGTATTTCAGTAGATGAGGAAGAGTTGATTTGCATTCTGGATGAAAAGTTTTCCGGTATGAATGCCAACAAAGAAAGAATTATTAAAAAAATATCAAAAGAGTTTGTTAAAAAATATAAAACAGAAGATGAAAATCGGGAATTAGAGCGGTCTCTGAATATGAAATTGCAAAAATGCCAGAAAAAACGGAAAAAGTATGTAGAAATGTATGCAGAAGATTTGATTACGAAAGAAGAATTGAAAGCGAATGTGGATGGCTTGCTGGAGCAACAGAAACAGATTGAAAACCAGTTAAAGGTTGTTTCTTTTGATTTTAACCGCAGTAAGGATTTAGAGCGGTTAATGGAACAAACATTTCAAAACATGGAAATATCCGTTCGCGATATGACAAATGCTCAGTTAAAGCAGATTATTGACCGTATTGAAGTTGATAAAGATGGACATATCGATATTAATTTTCGCTTGATTGATGAATTTGGATTTGATAATACCGTTCTGATTAGCGACAACTATACATAAGGATGTGACCGAGCGGATGGAAGAGATCAATCCGCGGCTGGCGGCAAAAGCCCGGAAGATTTTAGACATCAACAAGTCAGAACGCCATATCCGGGGTGGAATGGCGACAAAAGAAAAGTATCATCATTTACATGAGACAGTGTGAGAATTCATTTATCCAAGGGCGGTCATTTTTTATAAAATGTTCGCCCTTTTTTCACATCTCAAAATCTTGTTTTTTGTAAAAAAAAGTGGTATGATGTAAGTTACTAGATAAAAAATCTCAATAAAACGCAGTGTTTCTAAATAAGAAAGCACGCCAAAGGAGGGAATTACCTTGGGAAATTCAACCTTTAGAGGAGGAGCGCATCCGTACGAGGGAAAAGAACTCAGCATGGATGAGCCGATTCGTGTGATGGAACCGAAAACCGAGATGGTTTTTCCGATGTCCCAGCATATCGGTGCTCCGGCAACTCCTACGGTAACAGTAGGTGATACAGTCAAGATGGGACAGATCATTGGCGAAGCGAGTGGATTTATCTCTGCCAACATCGTGAGTTCTGTTTCGGGAACTGTGAAAAAGATCGAACCGCGTTTGACGGGGTCCGGTGCCAAGGCAACTTGTGTTGTGATTGAAAACGATGGAGAAGATACTCCGGTAGAAGGATTAGGAGAAGACAGGGATTACACGACACTGTCCAAAGAGGAAATCCGTCAGATCATCAAGGATGCCGGTATTGTCGGAATGGGCGGAGCCGGTTTCCCGACAAATGTGAAAGTAACACCAAAGAATGAAGAGGAAATTGAGTATGTAATTATCAATGGAGCAGAATGTGAGCCATATCTGACTTCGGATTACCGCTTAATGCTTGAGCGTCCGGAAGATCTCGTTATGGGCTTGAAAGTGCTGCTTCAATTGTTTGACAATGCAGAAGGTATTATCGCGATCGAAGATAATAAGCCGGAAGCAATCGCCAAATTGCAGTATCTGATACAGGAAGAGCCGAAGATCACGGTGAAACCGTTGAAAACCAAATATCCGCAGGGAGCAGAGCGTCAGGTGATCTATGTGACGACAGGGCGCAGGATTTATTCGAAAATGCTGCCGGCAGATGCGGGATGTGTTGTGGACAATGTGCAGACCGTACTGGCAGTATATGATGCAGTGTGCAAATGTACACCGTCGATGACCCGTGTTATGACATTGACCGGAGATGCAATGGCACATCCGCAGAACTATAAAGTTCGTTTTGGTATGAGCCATGCGGAACTTTTGGAAGAAGCAGGCGGACTTGTGGAAGAGGGCGCAGAAAAGATTATTTCCGGCGGTCCGATGATGGGTATGGCGATGTTTGATCTCAATGTACCGATCACCAAGACCAGTTCTTCCATCCTTGCGATGACGAAGGACGAAGTCGCAGCCAATGAACCGACAAATTGTATCCGTTGTGGACGCTGTGCAAGCGTTTGTCCGAGCCACCTGGTTCCACAGAAGATGGCGGAGGCAGCAGATCGCCAGGATCTGGATCTGTTCCAGAAGTTAAATGGTATGGAATGCTACGAATGTGGTACTTGTACCTATGTATGTCCGGCGAAGAGACGTTTGACACAATCCTTTAAGCAGGCACGACGTGCCGTGATGGATCAGAGCCGCAAAAAATAATTTGCGCAGATAAATGGAGGTTATTTGAGATGGAGAAATTATTAAATGTATCATCATCTCCTCATGTACGAGACAAGTCATCTACCAAATCCATCATGAGAGATGTATGTATTGCACTGATTCCTGCGACATTGGTAGGAATTGGAAACTTTGGCGTACGTGCCCTGCTTGTCATTTTGACAACATGCGTCAGCACCGTGCTGGCAGAGTATGTATGGCAGAGATTAATGAAACAAAAAGTAACAACCTACGATTTTAGTGCACTTCTGACAGGACTTTTGCTGGCACTCAACCTGCCTGCGACATTGCCGCTTTGGATGTGTGTGATCGGCGGTGTATTTGCGATTATCATTGTAAAACAGTTGTTTGGTGGACTGGGTCAGAACTTCATGAACCCGGCACTCGGCGCAAGATGCTTTTTGATGCTGTCATTCAGCAGTGCCATGACAAACAGTTTTGCGATTCCAAAAGGAAATAAGATCTGGGGCGGTTATCAGGCAACACTGGATGCGGTTTCCAGTGCGACCCCATTGATGCAGGTAAAAGAGGCAACTTGTCAGGCAGACCTCGCAACGACGCTGAAAGACATGTTCCTCGGTACAACTTGGGGAACCATCGGTGAGACATCTGCACTTGCTCTTTTGATCGGTGGAATTTACCTGATCGCGAAAAAGATCATTGACTGGAAAATTCCGGTAATTTACATAGCAACATTTACCGTATTTACTTTGATCTATAGTTGCGCAACAGGCGCATACGTTCCGGTATTTATGGAATGGTGCGGCGGCGGTTTGATGCTCGGTGCCTTTTTCATGGCGACAGATTATGTAACAAGCCCGATCACATCCAAGGGAAAAGTATTGTATGCGATTCTTCTTGGTCTTCTGACCGGATTGTTCCGTTTCTTCGGAGAATCCGCAGAGGGTGTTTCCTTTGCGATCATCATTGGAAACCTGTTCGTGCCATTGATTGAACGAGTTACCATTCCAAAGGCATTTGGAAAGGAGGGCAAAGTCAATGAGTAGTGAGAAAAAAGAACGCTCTTTTGTGATCGATGCGATTATTCTCTGCGTCATCACGTTGGTTCTGGGAGGTATCCTGGCTGGCGTTTATACCATGACCAAAGGAACCATTGCCCAGAGACAGGCAGATACAGACAGTAAGGCCTGCGAGAAAGTCATTGCTTCCGTAGACGGTGCGACCGTTGCCGATGCCGGCGACGATGCCGTAGCACAGGCAAATGATTTCCTTACCAAACACATTTTGAATTCCTCAAAAGAAGTAGAAGAGGAACAATCCGAATCGTATTCCAAATATGTCAATGTGACAACGGTGAAGAAACTTCAGGTAAATGGTTCTGACGCCGGATATGTGTATATTGCAGATGCGAAAAAAGGTTACGGCGGAAGCATTTCCTTTGTACTTGGTGTGTACAACGGTACGGTGACAGGCATCGAGATCACGAGCCAGTCAGAGACAGCCGGACTTGGTGCAAACTGTGAAAGCGATAGTTTTAAAAATAAATTTGCATTGGAAAAAGGTCTTCAGTATCCGTCAAGCGACGAGATTCCGATGTTCTACAAAGCCGGAACAACGCCAAAGGACGAAAAAGGCCAGATCGAGGCAATGTCCGGAGCAACCGTTACTTCCCGTGCGATTGCCAATGCAGTTAAAGGAATCCTTTACTATGATCAAGAGTTAAGGGGGGCTGAATGATGAATAAATATACAGAACGTCTTCATAACGGTATTATCAAAGAAAATCCGACATTTGTCATGATGCTTGGTATGTGTCCGACACTGGCGGTTACGTCAAGTGCCATCAACGCAATCGGCATGGGACTTTCTACAGCAGTAGTGTTGACTTTGTCCAATATGATGATTTCGGCACTGCGTAATATTATACCGGATCGTGTACGTATTCCGGGATTTATCGTCGTTGTTGCGTCATTCGTAACCATTGTGCAATTGCTTCTGAAAGCCTATCTGCCGGCTCTTGACAGCGCACTGGGTGTATATATCCCGTTGATCGTTGTAAACTGTATTATTCTTGGACGTGCCGAAGCGTATGCTTCCAAGAATCCGGTTATTCTATCCGCGATGGATGGTATTGGTATGGGGCTTGGATTTACGGTCGGTCTTACGTTGATCGGTATTTTCCGTGAAATTCTCGGAAGCGGATCCATCTTTGGATTCCATTTGATTCCGGATCAGTTCCATATCGCTATGTTTGTCATGGCACCGGGTGCATTTTTCGTACTTGCCGGACTGACTGCGATCCAGAACAAATTGAAAATGCCTTGCGCAACCAATACGCCGGAAGCAGAAGAAGCAGGATGTACCGGAAATTGTGCAGCATGTGCGAGTCATATTGAAACCTGTGGCAACACACCGGAAGAGAGAAAGGGGGAGGATGACAAATGACAATCTTTACAATTCTCTTTACGGCTGCTCTTGTAAACAACTTCGTACTGAGCCAGTTTATGGGTATCTGTCCATTCCTTGGTGTAAGTAAAAAAGTGGAAACAGCAGCAGGTATGGGAGGTGCGGTTGTATTCGTTATCACGATCGCCTCTCTTTGTACCAGTATTTTATATAATTATTTGCTTGTTCCGGCTCAGCTGGAATATTTGAACACGATCGTATTTATCCTTGTGATCGCTGCCCTCGTGCAGTTCGTAGAGATGGTTCTCAAAAAAATGATGCCGGCTCTTTACAAATCACTTGGTGTTTATCTGCCATTGATCACGACAAACTGTGCTGTACTTGGTGTGGCACTCCTCAGTGTGCAGAATGAATACGGCGTGCTTGAGAGCGTTGTAAATGGTATCGGCGCTTCTCTTGGATTCCTTCTTGCAATCGTTCTGATGGCAGGAATTCGTGAAAAATTGGAAAACAGCAACATTCCGGAAGCTTTCAAAGGCACACCGATCGTACTGATCACAGCCGGTCTTATGGCGATTTCTTTTTGTGGCTTTTGCGGGGGGGGGG
>FR894038.1:8692-9742 GCA_000434115.1 Roseburia sp. CAG:309
GGATTCTAAAGAAAGGGGCGAATTCATATGAATACGATACTTATTTCGATGGTGCTCCTTGGAGTTCTTGGAATCGCTATCGGTCTTTTGCTTGGTGTAGCAGGCAAGTTTTTTGCGGTTGAAGTAGACGAACGCGTAGAGCAGGTCAGAGAGTGTCTGCCGGGCAATAACTGCGGTGGCTGCGGTTATGCCGGTTGTGACGCATTGGCAGAAGCCATCGTAGCCGGAAAAGCAGAGGTAAATGGATGTCCGGTCGGTGGAGCACCTGTTGCAGAGGAAATCGGCGCAATCCTCGGTGTAGAAGCCGGAGAAGCCGTGAAAATGGTGGCCAAGGTACGTTGTGCCGGAACCTGTGAGCAGGCAAGTGTCAAATACAATTACGTAGGAGCGCAGGACTGCCGCCAGGCGGTAATGGTTCCCGGACGTGGGGACAAAGCCTGTTCTTACGGATGTCTCGGACTTGGTTCCTGTGTGGCAGCCTGTCAGTTTGGTGCCCTGTCGATCAAAGACGGCATCGCATCGGTTGATCCGGAAAAATGTGTCGCTTGCGGCAAATGTGTGGAGACTTGTCCAAACGGCGTAATCTCACTCCAGCCATATGACACCAAATATCAGGTAAATTGTAACTCAAAAGATAAAGGTAAAGACGTTATGAGTGTCTGCAAAGCCGGATGTATCGGCTGCGGTCTCTGCGTAAGACAATGTGAATTTGGCGCTGTTACATTGGAAAACAACCTTGCAACGATTGATCCACTGAAATGCAAGGGCTGTGGAAAATGTGCAGAGAAATGTCCGAAGAAGGTTATTGCGTAGTATCTTTGGCATCTTCCCCTTGCAGAACGAATTTCTGCGGAGGAGAATGCAGGACTTTCTTTCGAAGAAGGAAAAAAGATGTTTCGTGCAGAAAACTTGAAAAGATATAAAGGAAAAAGCTTCGATTGCGGTGTGCAATCGGGGCTTTTTCAACTTTATCCCTTTTCTTCAGACAGTTCTGCACTCCACATCTCCTTCTTCTCAGGAAATCCCGCGCCTTCTCTGCTCCACAGAAAT
>FR894038.1:9803-12101 GCA_000434115.1 Roseburia sp. CAG:309
GCACCCCGGAAAGTGGGGAAAGGGGGATGCTTGAGGGGTGCGTTGCCGATGCAGGGTTGGGTCATGCACCCCGGAAAGTAGGAAAAAGCAAGTCGCCCAGAGGTGCAAGGAAAGTGTCCTGTGTCCTGTCTGCTCGCACCAAAATCGGAGATAAGAAAAAATTAAACAAACCTTTTCATTCCTGACTTGTAAGTTTCACATTTGTCTGTTATACTGAAAAAATAGAAGGAAAAGTTGAAGTACAATTTTACAGAAAAGGAAAGGATAAGGTTATGAAGAACAAAGCGAGGATCATTATGGGTATTGTCATTGCCCTTGTTTTTGTGGCTGCCGTAGGTGCGATTTTGTTTAAGAAGTTTGCGCCGAGTTATACGCAGCGGACGATGGAAGAACAGTATAAGGATTTGGCAAAGGACGAGGCGCTGATCTGTCTCGACGGATTTCCACTGGAAGAAAAAGGGAAAATTATTGGTGAGACGATGTATCTGCCGTTAAACACGGTTGTTGATAAGATGAATGAGAGATTTTACTGGGATGAGAAAGAGCAGATACTCAGCTTTGTCAGCCCGGTGAGAGGGCTGGTGACCGTGGCACCGAACACGACGACCTATACCATTGGAAAAGAAAATAAAGAAATGACCGATCAGATCCTTTATGTAGATGGCGATGCGATGTACATTTCCGTGCCGTTTTACGATGAGATGACGCAGGAAAAGAGCACTTTGAAATGGGCGTCAAAAGGCGAGGCACCAAATCGCGTCATTTTGAATGCGGATTTTGAATCTACGCATATGGAAGCAAAATTGAGCGAAAAGACAAGACTTCGTGTCGGACCGAATAAAAAATACGATTATCTGCTGGATCTGAAAAAAGACCAGAAAGTAATTGTGGATACGCAGAGCCAGGCTGAAAATGACTATCAGAAGGTGCTTACAACCGACGGAATCGAGGGTTATGTACCGGCGGAAATTTTGACCGGACAGACGGAGACTGCGTGGAAACGCCAAAGTGAGGAAGAGATATTTGCGCAAAAAGGCATCGGCACGACGGTGTGTCTGGGATGGCATCAGATGACACAGACGATAGGCGCGGCGGAACTGGAGAGCAAAGTGGCGGTGGCCGGAAGTCTGAATGTCGTATCGCCGACGTGGTTTTCCCTGGACGACAACAAGGGGAATTTCAGTTCTCTGGCGAGCGAAGAATACGTGACGGCGGCACATGCGAAAGGGTTGAAAGTGTGGGGGCTTATCAATGATTTTGACAAAAATATTTCGCTGAAAAGAATATTGGGACGGACAAGTTCGAGAAGCCGCCTGATCAATAATCTCGTGTCAACGGCGATGCGTTACAAATTAGATGGTATCAATATCGATTTTGAGAAGATAAAAAGCGAAGTAGCACCGGCATATCTTGAATTTTTGAGAGAATTGACGCTGGTGTGCCACGCCAATGACATTACGGTGTCAGTAGACGATTATCTGCCGACCGATGCCACTGCATACTATAATTGGAAAGAACAGGGAAAAGTGGCAGACTACGTAATCTTTATGGCGTACGACGAGCATTACGCAGGAAGCAAAGAAAGCGGTTCGGTATCCTCCCTGCCATTTGTGGAAAATGGTGTGGACAAGGGGCTGCAGTATATTCCGGCAGAAAGAACCGTCGTTGCCCTTCCGTTTTATACCAGATTATGGAAAGAAGTTAAAAGCGGAGACGGGGTTACAGTGACATCCAGCGCGTATGGTATGAGTTCGGCGGAGAGCGTGCTCCAGTCCAATAGCGCGACACCAAAATGGAACGACGAGACCAGTCAGTATTATGCCGAATTTAAGGCGGACGGTGCCAAATATAAGATCTGGCTGGAGGAAGAAACGTCGCTCAGTAAAAAAATGGAAACCGTTATGGCAAGAAATGTTGCAGGTATCGCTTTCTGGAAACTTGGATTTGAACGAATGGCTACCTGGACGACGATAGAAAAATATGTGAAATAATGAATGTGGACAAACGATACTCCGTACATTAGTAATAAGAATGTACGGAGTGTTTTATTTTATGAGAGAAAAAGAGACAGGAACTTGGAAAATATGGGCGGTTACGATATTTTTGTTTGCTGTCGTGATCGCGGCGACGATCCGGGTGAGTACGCTTCCGGTGTTGAATTTTACGGCCAAGGGAAGCAAGGTGCATATTGTGATCGATCCGGGGCACGGCGGTTTTGATCCGGGCAAAGTAGGGACGATGGGGACACTGGAAAAAGATGTAAATCTAAATATCTCTCTTAAATTGAGAGAAATTCTC
>FR894038.1:12166-19238 GCA_000434115.1 Roseburia sp. CAG:309
AAGGACGAGGCATTGTGTGGGGAGACGACGGGAAAAAAGAAAGTGGCAGATCTCAATGCCAGACTGGCGGTCATTGGCAAGGAAAAGCCGGAACTTACGGTGAGTATCCATCAAAACAGTTATTCTGTGGGGACAAAGGGGGCGCAGGTGTTTTACTATTCAGGGTCTGAGGAGGGAAAGCGGCTGGCGAACGTGCTTCAGGAGACGATCAAAGCGGAGATCGGGGATGGAAACCACCGCGTGGAAAAGGCAAACGACAGTTATTATATGCTGAAAAAATCCAACGGGCCATTTGTGATTGTCGAGTGCGGATTTTTGTCCAATCCGGAAGAAGAAAAACTCTTAATTTCCGAGGACTATCAGCAGAAAATGGCAAAAGCAATCGCAGAAGGGATTGAAAAATTCTTGTATACCGGTTGAAATTGTGGTACAATAAAAATAAATATTTTTCGGATTGAAAGCGGTGAAAACGCTATGAATACAAAGGTTATTATTTGGAATGAAGAGCGGGGATTTGAGGCGGAAGAACTTGCAGAAGCGGCTCAGATCATCCGAGATGGCGGTCTGGTGGCATTCCCGACGGAGACGGTATATGGTCTTGGGGGAAATGGACTGGATCCACAGGCATCTCAAAAAATATATGCGGCAAAGGGGCGTCCTTCGGACAATCCATTGATTCTGCATATTGCAAAAATCGATCAGTTACACGAGGTGGTAAGCGAGATTCCGGAAGCAGCGGCGACGTTAGCCGAGGCGTTTTGGCCGGGGCCTCTTACAATGATATTCAAAAAGGCAGACTGTGTGCCGTATGAGACGACTGGCGGACTGGATACGGTTGCGGTGCGTATGCCGCAGCACACGGGAGCCTTACAGTTTTTGGAAGAAACCGGAGTGCCGGTTGCAGCACCAAGTGCCAATACATCCGGTCGGCCAAGCCCGACATTGGCAAAACATGTAAAAGAAGATTTAGATGGGAAAATAGATATGATCATCGACGGTGGAGAAGTGGGAATCGGATTCGAATCCACAATCGTCGATGTGACCGAGGAAGTACCGGTGATTCTGCGTCCGGGATTTATCACGCAGAAGATGCTGCAGGAGATCGTCGGAGAAGTGCAGATGGATCCGGCCTTGATGCAGGTGAGCGGCGACGAGAAGCCGAAGGCACCGGGGATGAAATACCGTCATTACGCGCCGGAAGCGGAGATGACATTGTACCAGGGAGATACGGAAGACGTGATCGCCCATATTAACCGGGAGATTGCGGCATATGTGGAACATGGCACGTACCGGCCGGAGGAGATCGGTATCCTTGCGACGACCGAATCGGCCGGCCGTTATCCGGTGGGACAAGTTGTCGTGGCGGGATCCAGGAAAGAAGATACCGAGGGGAAATATCTGTACGATGCCCTTCGCAGGTTTGACGAACTGCATGTAAAGCGGATCTTGTCGGAGACGTTTTTTGATTCGGCAAAAGAAGAGGCGGTTATGAACCGGCTGAAAAAGGCGGCAGGGCAGAATCTCGTACAGGTCGAGCCTTACGAGTGTTGCAACCGCGTGATCTTTGTCAGCAAAGACAATATTACGCTAGGGCCGATGAATGAGTGGATTCTGAAAAGCATTCTTATGGATAAAGAGAAAGAGGTACTTTCGCGAGGACTTGTCGTACTGTTTGAAGAGCCGAGAAATATGAAAGTAACCGATATCCTGATCAATCACGGAGTTCCGTGTGAAGAACAGGTTTCCGTCGCATTTTCGCCGGAAGAGGTGACGCGCGACACCGTGATCATTACGATGAACTTTGCGGAGAAGGTAAAAGTTCTGGAAGATTATGGATTGGAGAGAAACGTCTATACATTGCGGGAACTTGCCGGGGAAGAAGGCGATACCGAGCCGCCGCTTGGCGGCGACGAGGAAGCGTATGAGGCAAGCTATACGGAGTGCAAAGATCTGCTCTATAAAATAAAAAAGAAATTACAGTGGAGGTAAGCTATGATTGCATTGGGAAGTGACCAGGCTGGTTATGAATTGAAACAGGAAATTATTAAGTATTTGGAAGAAAATGGATATGAATACAAAGATTACGGGAGTTACAGTGCGGATCCGGTTGATTATCCGGTGTATGGGAAAAAAGTGGCACACGCGATTGCCGATGGCGAGTGCGACAAAGGAATCCTGATCTGCGGAACCGGAATCGGTATCTCGATCGCGGCAAACAAAGTCAAAGGAATCCGTGCAGCGGTCTGTGGCGACTGTTTTAGTGCAGAGGCGACGAGACTTCACAACGATGCCAATATCGTGGCGCTGGGCGCGCGGGTGACAGGTCCGGGACTTGCCGTACGTATCGTAGACACATTCTTACATACTGATTTTTCCGGCGTGGACAGACATATCCGCCGCGTGGAAATGATAGAAGAATAAACGAAGCAGAGCTTCAGAATGGATGGTAAAAATGTTAGGATTTGTTGGTTGTGGAAATATGGCGCAGGCAATGCTTAAAGGGATTTTGAGTAAAGGCCTGTATGCAAAAGAAGATATTCTTGTTTCCAGAAGAAACGAAGAAACTCTTCAGAACATTCAAAATGAGTTTGGTGTAAATGTTACGACAGACAATGCAGAAGTGGCGAAAAAAGCAGATATTTTGATTCTTGCGGTGAAACCATTTCAATTTGAGACGGTCATTTCGGAGATTCGAAATGAAGTGTCAGAGAATACACTCGTGATCTCGATCGCGGCCGGTCAGACGATTGCGAATATAGAAAAATTATTTGGAAAGACTATCAAATTAGTAAGAAGTATGCCAAATACGCCGGCATTGGTGCTCGAAGGGGCAGCTGGTGTCTGTTATAACGATCATGTGTCAGAGGATGACAAAAAAACGACAATGGAAATATTTTCCAGTTTTGGCATTGCCAACGAAGTGAGTGAATCCATGATTGACACGGTGATTGGCGTAAGCGGAAGTTCACCGGCCTATGTATTTATGTTTATCGAGGCGATGGCGGATGCCGCTGTGGCAGACGGTATGCCAAGAGCGCAGGCGTATGAGATGGCAGCGCAGTCGGTGCTGGGAAGTGCCAAGATGGTTCTTGAGACCGGAAAGCATCCGGGCGAACTGAAAGACATGGTATGTTCTCCGGCAGGAACGACGATTGAAGCGGTCCGAGTGCTGGAAGAAAAAGGATTCCGGAGTGCCGTGATCGAAGCGATGAAAGCCTGCGTAAAGAAAGCAAAAGAAATGAGTTAATGGTGCGATGAAAAAAAGAGATAAGCAACGCGAACGAAGGGAAGTCATTCATGCCCTTTCCATGATACTGCAGATTGGTCTGGCAATGCTGACCTGTATGGGAATCAGCCTTGCCATCGGATATTATCTGGATCAGCTGCTGGGAACAAAGATATGGGTTATCATTATGCTGGTGATTGGAATACTGGCGTCGATGCGCAGCCTTCTTGTCCTGACGGGGCAGTATGGCAGCAGCGGCTCCAAGGAGAAAGAAACGCCGGCAGAGCAGGAGGACATTCATGCAGGAAGCAAAAAAGACACTCCTTAGAGTGATTGGCATTTTGTGGGGACTTGCGGCAGTGGTTCTGATCGTGGGTGCCGTTCTGTTTGCGGTTCATCCCTTTCCCTATTTTCCTTATGTAAGCGGTGAAGTATTGGGAACCCTGGTTTCCAGTCTGCTTATGTGGCATCGTTTTAATACTTTGGATGTTGAACTGGATATGGCAAAAAAGAACGCCATACGGCATCTTCGCATGCAGGCATCGGTACGAAGCCTGATCAGCCTGCTTATTTTACTATTGAGTTTTTATTTTCGACAGTATCTCTACCCGGTTACGGTGTTTGCGGGATTGTTTGCCACCAAGGCAGCGGCACTCCTGTATCCGGTCATTTTCCGGGAAAAACAGGATCTGGCGGAATAAACTATACACAGACATTTGTCTGAAAAAACGAGAAAGGAGACTTAGGCTTGGATAACAAAGTGGATTTTTATGTCCATGGGTATCAACAGGTACACATTGGTGGTTACACATTTTGGATCACGACAAGTCATGTGTGTCTGGTAATCGTTATGGTTGCATTGATCATCTTTGCAATCGTGGCAAACCGTGTTATCAAAAAGGCGGATTACCGGAAAGCACCGACAGGATTTTTAAATGTCATTGAGCTTCTGGTGGAAACCGTGGATAAACTGGTACTTGATAACATGGGCGGAAAACTTGCCCCGCGTTTTCGAAACTATGTGGGTGCGTTGTTTATGTTGATTCTTACATGTAATCTTTCCGGATTGTTTGGACTCCGTCCGCCGACCGCGGATTATGGTATCACACTTCCGTTAGCATTGATTACGTTTGTAATGATTCAATACCAGGGATTCAAATGGCAGAAAATGGGTAAGATCAAAGGACTGTTTGAACCAATATTTTTATTTTTGCCGGTGAATATCATCAGCGAATTTGCAACACCGGTTTCAATGTCACTTCGTTTGTTTGCCAACATACTTTCCGGTACGATGATGATGGCGTTGATCTATGGATTATTGCCAAAACTTGCCACACTTGCGTGGCCGGCAGCACTGCATGCGTACATGGATGTATTTTCCGGAGCGTTGCAGGCATATGTTTTCGCGATGCTGACAATGGTATTTATTGCCAATGCAGCAGGGGACGAAGCCAAGTAAAAGAGAACAAAATATATCTTAAGGAGGAAACATATTATGAATTTTTCAGGAGCAGATTTAATTAGTGCAGCATCCGCAATTGGTGCAGGATTAGCAGTTATCGCAGGTATCGGTCCCGGTGTAGGACAGGGTATCGCAGCCGGATATGGTGCAAATGCCGTAGGACGTAATCCGGGTGCAAAAGGTGATATCATGTCAACCATGCTTCTTGGACAGGCCGTTGCCGAGACAACAGGTCTTTATGGTTTGGCTGTTGCGATGATTCTTTTGTTTGCCAATCCATTGCTTCCATAAAAAGCACAGAATAATCAAAAAGATTGGAGAGAGACATGGATAATCGAATTTTTGGACTGGATCCGCAATTGCTCTTTGATACGGCGATTGGATTGCTTGCCATGTTGGTATTGTTTATCCTGCTTTCATATTTGTTATTCAATCCGGCGAGAAAACTGATCCAGAAACGGAAGGATTTTATCGCCAGCCAGCTTGAAGAAGCAGCAAAGGCAGAGAAGGATGCGAAAGAACTGGAGACTCAATATCGTGCAAAATTAGACAAAGTTGAGGCAGAGGCAGAAGAGATGCTCAGCGATGCGCGTAAAAAGGCGCTGGATAAAGAGAAAGAGATCGTTGCCAAGGCTTCCGATGAGGCTCAGACCATTAAGGCAAGAGCAGAGCACGAGGTGGAATTGGAGAAGAATAAAGTTCGTGATGAAATGAAACAGGAAATCGTTCATGTGGCATCTGCTATGGCAGGAAAATTTGTCGCTGCATCGATGGATGAGGACAAACAGGCGCAGCTCATTGACGAAACATTGAAGGAAATGGGTGATGAGACATGGCAAAATTAGTATCAAAAGTATACGGAGATGCTTTGTTTGAGGCAGCGCTGGAAGATAACCAGCTGGATGCCGTATGGGATGAGGTCAGAGAGATCGCCTCGATCTTGCAGGAAAATGAAGCATTTATTGATATTATGAATCATCCCGAGATGACGCGGGAAAAAGAACTTGCGATGATGGACGAAGTATTTGGCGGAAAAGTTTCGGATATTATGATGGGCTTTTTGCAGGTACTTGTGAAAAAAGGACGCTTTGGTGAAATTGAATCCGTGCTGGAATATTTTGACAAAAGAGCAAAAGAATATAAGAAGATTGGCGTTGTCTATGTGACGACACCGACCGAACTTTCCGGGGCACAGAAACAAAAGATCGAAGCGCGCTTGTCAGAAACGTCTTCGTACGAGACACTGGAGATGAATTACAACGTGGATGCGAGTCTGCTTGGCGGAATCCGCATTCGTATTGACGACCGTGTCGTAGACAATACGATCCAGACGAAGCTGGATGAAATGACAAGAAAATTAAGCAAGGTCAGAGTGTAACTTCTAAGGAAAGAAGGTGTTTGAGGAACATGAATTTAAGACCTGAAGAGATAAGTTCAGTTATTAAAGATGAAATAAAAAAATATAGCACCGAGTTTGACGTTTCGGATGTCGGAACGGTCATTCAGGTGGCAGACGGAATTGCCCGTATTCATGGCTTGGAAAAAGCGATGCAGGGAGAACTTCTGGAATTTCCAAATGAGATTTACGGTATGGTGCTCAACCTTGAGGAAGACAATGTCGGAGCCGTACTTTTGGGAGATTCTTCCAATATCAATGAAGGCGATACCGTTAAGACGACGGGAAATGTCGCAACCGTTCCTGTCGGTGATGCGATGCTTGGACGTGTCGTCAATGCATTGGGACAGCCAATCAGGCGTGGGGCCAGCCAGTCTGCGGCAAAGGCCCGATCCATACGGACAAGACACGGCCGGTAGAGCGTGTGGCAAGTGGTGTTATTTCACGTAAATCCGTAGATACGCCGCTTCAGACAGGTATCAAGGCAATTGACTCCATGGTTCCGATCGGACGAGGACAGCGTGAGTTGATCATCGGTGACCGTCAGACCGGTAAGACCGCGATTGCGATTGATACGATCCTGAATCAGAAAGACCAGGATGTTCTTTGTATCTATGTTGCCATCGGACAGAAAGCGTCTACAGTGGCAAATATTGTAAAAACACTCGAAGACAATGGTGCATTGGATTATACTACAGTCGTAGCTTCTACGGCGAGTGAACTGGCACCCCTTCAGTATATTGCTCCGTATGCCGGATGTGCGATCGGAGAAGAATGGATGGAGCAGGGAAAAGACGTTCTCATCGTATACGATGATTTGAGCAAGCATGCAGCGGCTTACCGTACCCTGTCACTGCTCCTTCGTCGTCCACCGGGACGTGAGGCTTATCCGGGAGATGTATTCTACCTGCATTCCCGTCTTCTCGAGCGTGCAGCGAGACTTTCGGACAAACTCGGCGGTGGATCTTTGACAGCCCTGCCAATCATT
>FR894038.1:19269-29378 GCA_000434115.1 Roseburia sp. CAG:309
CAGGAGACGTGTCGGCGTACATCCCGACAAACGTAATTTCTATCACCGATGGACAGATTTATCTGGAGACAGAGATGTTTAATTCCGGTTTCCGTCCGGCGGTCAATCCGGGACTTAGTGTATCGCGTGTCGGTGGTTCGGCGCAGATCAAGGCGATGAAAAAGATCGCCGGTTCCATCCGTATCGACCTTGCACAGTACCGCGAGCTGGCAGCATTTTCCCAGTTTGGTTCGGATCTGGATGCCGATACGAAAGAGAAGCTGGATCAAGGTGAAAGAATCCGTGAAGTGCTGAAACAGGGTCAGTATGTGCCACAGCCGGTTTGGTATCAGGTTATCATTATTTATGCGGCAACGAAGAAATATCTGCTTGATATTCCGGTAGAAGATGTATTGGATTTCGAAAAAGGACTGTTTGCCTTTATTGATACCAAATATCCGGAGATTCCGGCTTCCATCCGTGATACCAAAGTGCTTAGTGATGAAATGGAACAAAAGCTGATTCAGGCAATTGAAGAGTATAAAAAACAGTTTCTTCAAGCGTGAAAGGTGAGGTGATTGAAAAATGGCCTCAATGAGAGATATAAAACGGCGACGCGAGAGTATCCAGAGTACGTCTCAGATCACCAAAGCGATGAAGCTGGTTTCGACCGTAAAATTGCAGCATGCCAAGGGAAGAGCCGAGGAGACAAAACCATATTTTGACAAAATGTATGAGACAGTTTCCGGGATGCTTGCCAAATCGCAGAATCTCAACCATCCTCTTTTGACGGAGAAAACCGGAGGTTCCGGGAAAAAAGGTGTGATCATGATCACATCAAACCGTGGACTTGCCGGCGGTTACAATTCCAATGTCGTGAAATTGATCACAAAAGGCGATTTTACGAAGGAAGATACGATTATTTTTCCGGTCGGAAGAAAAGGATTGGAGACGATGCAGCGAAATGGCTATACTTGCCGCGGCGATTATTCGGAAGTAATGAATAATCCGTTGTTTGGCGATGCAGTTTCGATCGGAAAAACGGCGATGGCAGCGATGGAAAGCGGCGAGATCGATGAGATCTATCTTGCTTACACTGTATTTAAAAATACGGTAACACAGGTGCCTACGCTGATCAAAATGCTTCCTTTTTCGCAGGAGGATATCGAGACGATGGCGGCAAATGATGAGCCGGAGACGACATCCGGCGCACTGATGAATTATGAGCCGACGGAAGAAGAGGCGCTCGGCTACATCATTCCGATGTATATGAACAGTCTGATCTTTGGCGCTCTGGTCGAGGCAGTTGCCAGTGAAAATGGTGCGCGTATGCAGGCAATGGATTCTGCAACGAGCAACGCAGAGGAAATGATTGATACACTCGGTCTGCAGTACAACCGCGCAAGACAGTCCGCAATCACACAGGAATTGACGGAGATTGTAGCGGGTGCATCCGCAATCGAGTAACGAATAAAAATTTACAAATAATGGAAGGAGTGAAAGAACCACAATGGCAGAAGCGAAGAAAACGAAAAATGCTGGTGTTATCACTCAGATTATCGGAGCGGTGCTTGACATCCGTTTTCAGGACGGAGATCTTCCTGAGATTTACGATGCCATTCACATTCCGACAAAAGATGGAAATACACTTGTCGTAGAAGTGTCACAGCATCTGGGCGACGATACCGTTCGCTGTATCGCGATGGGACCGACCGATGGATTGGTGCGAGGCATGGAAGCGATTGCGACAGGTGCCCCGATTTCGGTGCCGGTCGGCGAAGAGACACTGGGACGTATGTTCAATGTACTCGGAGATCCGATCGATGAAAAAGAACCGCCGAAAGTGAAAGAATATCATCCAATTCACAGAAAGGCTCCTGCATTTGAAGAGCAGTCTACACAGGCGGAGATGCTGGAAACCGGTATCAAGGTTGTCGATCTTTTGTGCCCTTATCAGAAGGGTGGAAAAATCGGACTTTTCGGAGGTGCCGGTGTAGGAAAGACCGTTCTGATTCAGGAATTGATCACCAATATCGCAACCGAGCATGGTGGATATTCGGTATTTACAGGGGTTGGAGAACGTACTCGTGAGGGTAATGACTTATACTATGAAATGATTGAATCCGGAGTTATCGATAAGACGACGATGGTATTCGGACAGATGAATGAGCCGCCCGGAGCGCGTATGCGTGTAGGTCTTACGGGACTTACGATGGCAGAGTATTTCCGTGATCAGGTAGGAAAAGATGTCCTCCTGTTCATTGACAATATTTTCCGTTTCACACAGGCAGGTTCCGAGGTGTCCGCGCTTCTTGGACGTATGCCAAGTGCCGTTGGTTACCAGCCAACTCTTCAGACGGAAATGGGTGCTTTGCAGGAACGTATTACATCTACAAAAAATGGTTCCATCACGTCCGTTCAGGCAGTTTATGTGCCTGCCGATGACTTGACGGACCCGGCTCCTGCGACGACGTTTGCCCACCTCGACGCAACGACCGTATTGGATCGTTCGATCGTGGAACTTGGTATTTATCCGGCGGTAGACCCGCTTGGTTCCAGTTCCCGTATTCTGGATCCGAAGATTGTCGGCGAAGAGCATTACAAAGTGGCTCGTGGTGTACAGGAAATCTTACAGCGTTACAAGGAATTGCAGGATATCATCGCAATCCTTGGTATGGACGAGTTGTCCGAGGATGAAAAAGTCCTTGTCAACCGCGCCCGTAAGGTACAGCGTTTCCTTTCCCAGCCATTCTTCGTGGCAGAGCAGTTTACCGGTCTTCCCGGTAAATATGTGCCAATCTCTGAAACGATTCGAGGATTTCAGGAGATTTTGGATGGAAAACATGATGACATTCCGGAGAGCTGCTTCTTGAATGCAGGTACGATCGACGATGTCATCGCACGCAAGTAGCGAGAGCGGATTGGAGATGGCTATGGCGGATATGAAAAAATTCCAATTAGAGGTAATTTCTCCGGAGCGTGTATTTTACACCGGAGAGGTCGAAATGGTGGAATTGACGACGACAGAGGGAGACATCGGTGTGTATGCCGACCATATCCCATTGACGACGATCGTCGCTCCTGGTGTTTTGACGATTACCGAAAATTCTGAGGATGATGGGATTCGGGAAGCCGCTGTCTTAGAGGGCTTTTTGGAGATCCTCCCGGACAAAGTAACCATTCTCGCACAGTCGTGTGAATGGCCGGAGGAGATTGATATGAAACGTGCGTTGGAAGCGAAGGCGCGCGCCGAGCGAAGGATCAAGAGTCTGGATGCGCATGTCAATATGCGACGTGCTGAACTGGCACTCCGCAAATCTCTTGTACGAATCAATCTGGCAGAACAGAAGAAATAGAAACGATTTGGGACGAAAGCGGAATCGTTAAAAAAATAAATCCTCCCGGAGGTTTCAATGCGAAGCCTTTCGGGAGGACTTTTTCATTTATGGTTATTTACTTTGAAAAAATCTCAATCTGTACTCCATTTTCAACAATTGTCAACTCACCGCGCAGCTCCGCTTCATTTAGCCAGCGGAGATTCTCGCTGTCGGTTAAGATGTGTGGTGTTGTGATGTTACAGTTTTGTATTGCATCATTAGAAATATACATTTTGCAATTATCGCCGGAATTATCTTTGCCTTCCAGCATATACCTGGCAGAAAGAGTCCCTTTCTCCGGTACATTGATTTGTGTGTCGACTCCGCCCGGGAGAATGGTTCCGTTAAAATATTCTCCCTCAGCGGTTCCGTCAAAGAGAACCTGGGTTACAGTTTTTTCCGATGTGGAGACTCGCTGCATCCCTGTAATATTTACATTTATGGTCATAATTTTCATGGCTTGAATTTCTCCTTTAAAAAGAACTCACGGCACAAGCTATGTGCTTATGCCGGAGTCCCTCATGTAATACTGTTTTCTGTAGTAACTATTCAGGTTACTTTCTATAATCAGAAATCTACTTCCGTATCATAGTAGCAGCATTTCAACAATTTTTCCATTTCTTCCTGACTTGGCTGTCTTGGGTTTGAGCCTGTGCAGGCATCCAGGATTGCGTTGGCTGCAATTTCCGGAAGTCTCTCTAAAAATACTTCTTCCGGCACAAAGCCATTTTCAGTTGGATAACTGTCTGCGCCGTAGTTTTTGATGCAATGTGGAATGTTCAGATCGTCGTTCATCTTGCGCAGATATGCGATCAGATTTGCCACTTTTTCATCGGCAGAAGTACCGCCGAGTCCCATGAAATCAGCGATATAGCAATAACGCTCTTTCGCGGTTTCGTCTTTGGCGTTAAAGGCAATTACCTTTGGAAGATACATGGCATTGGCGGCACCATGGATAATATGTGCGCCATAATCGGCGAAAGCAGCTCCGGTTTTATGAGCCATCGAGTGTACGATTCCAAGCAAGGCATTGCTGAATGCCATACCGGCGAGACATTGTGCATTGTGCATCGAATCACGTTTTGCCATGTCACCATTGTAAGAATCTACCAAATCGTTTTGGATCATTTTTATCGCATGAAGGGCAAGTGGATCCGTGAAATCGCAGTTTGCGGTAGAAACATAAGCTTCAATCGCATGTGTCATTGCATCCATACCGGTGTGAGCGACAAGTTTCTGCGGCATCGTCTCGGCAAGGTCAGGGTCTACGATAGCAACATCCGGCGTAATCTCAAAGTCAGCGATCGGATATTTGATTCCTTTTTCATAATCGGTAATGATTGAGAATGCCGTCACTTCGGTAGCCGTACCGGAAGTGGAAGAGATAGCGCAAAAATGTGCTTTATTTCTCAACGCAGGGATACCAAATACTTTACACATATCTTCGAAAGTGATGTCCGGATATTCGTATTTGATCCACATCGCTTTGGCAGCATCGATCGGAGAACCGCCGCCCATCGCTACGATCCAGTCCGGCTCAAATTCCTGCATGACTGCGGCGCCTTTCATCACGGTTTCCACCGATGGATCCGGCTCAATGCCCTCGAACAATTTTACTTCCATGCCGGCTTCTTTCAGATACTGCTCGGCTTTGCCAAGAAATCCGAAACGTTTCATTGAACCACCGCCGACGCAGATGATCGCTTTCTTTCCTTTAAATGTTTTCAGCGCTTCCAGCGCACCTTTTCCATGATACAAATCTCTAGGTAATGTAAATCTAGCCATAATAGTAACCCTCCTTAATGTACTCATCGGGAAATGTCACCCCGACGTCCTAACTTATCTCCATTATACCATATGCCGCGGAAAATGAAACAAGACTATTTTGTGGTTTATAGCAGAATTTTGATGGGGAGCGGCTTTGCAGTGCGTAGGTTTCTGGGGCGCGCTGGTTTCTGAGGCGGGGGATGTGTGGGACTGGGGACTGTGGCGATTTTGGGGGAGCAACGTGGCAGTGAGATAGGGACTGTGGCGATTTTGGGGACGCAACGTGGCAGTGAGATAGGAAAATGGGAAACTGGGCGGATTACGGTAAAAAAGCAAGAAATTTCTTAAAATGACCGTAAAAAATGGAAAATTTCTGGAAAGGTTTAAAGAGAAGTTAAGAAAATTACGGTCAAAAGGGGGAGAAAATCTGTGAAATGACCGTAAAAACGAAAAAACACTGTAAAAATATGGAAAATATTACGGCATAATTGAATACAAAATACAAATTTGACCGTAATGGAGTAAAATGTTGGAAAAATGTGATTGAGATTTCACACAAAAAAGCAGAAGAGCATACAAGACAGCACCTTGATTACAAAAAAACCTGTCTTGACAAAGCACACCATAAGGTATACAATTGTTAATAACAAATGTATACCTTATGAAAGGATGATAACTTATGGAAAAGATTCACTTGTCGAATGCAGAATGGGAGATCATGAATATCCTCTGGAAATTTCCCGAAGCGACGATAACACAGATTGTAGCGGAGTTAAATAAAAAGAAATTCTGGGATAAGCATACGGTAATCACGCTCCTAAGCCGCATGGAGAAAAAGGGGGCGGTCGAGTACCACAGAAATGGCAGGGCAAAAGAATATTATTCGATCATTTCGCAAAAAGAAACGGTGCTGGAGGAAACGGAGCAGTTTTTGGACCGGGTGTATGAAGGAAGCCTGAGTTTGCTTGTGAACTCATTTTTGAGCAGTAAAAAGGTCAGCAGAGACGAACTGGATGATCTTTATGAGATTCTTCAAAAGGCGGAAAGAGAGGGAGACAAATGACGATGATCCTTTTGGAATCCAGTCTGATGATCATATTCATGCTGGTTTTCCGCAAGTTGTGCCGGAATGTACTCTCACCCCGTATCGTATACGCACTGTGGTTTTTCACAGCATTCCGCTTGCTGCCGATAGAATGTCTATTTGGACGCGATATTCACATGCTTTCGCTCAATGCGTTTTCCCGTCTTTTTGGAAAAATTCCGTTTTTGCGGGACATCTGGTTTGAGTTTTCGATGCTTCAGATCCCGTGGTATCTTCTTGTAATATGGGTACTGGGAAGTGTCGCTGTCTTTTTATATGAACATTTTATCAATTTCAAATTCGAAAAATTTTTGTATGAAAACAGAGTGCAGATTGAGGATGAAAATGTTCCGTTTCCGCTGTATTATGTGCCGGATCTTCGCTCTTCGTGCGTGTTTAAGGTGAAGGGGAAAACAGGAATTTATCTGATGCCGGAGATTCTTGATCAGCCGGACATTTACCGGACAATTTTGCAGCACGAAATGTGTCATATCCGTGCAAAAGATCTTTTCTGGGCAAAACTGCGAATGATTTTTATCGCTATTTACTGGTTCAATCCGCTCGTATATATCGCGGCAGTTTTGTCGAAAGAAGACTGTGAAATGGCGTGTGACGACCGCGCCGCTGCGGCGTTACAGATGAAGAAAACAGAGTACGGAAAAATATTATTAGATGCCGTAAATGTTGACAAAATCCGAACAAAAGAAGATGTATTTTGTACCGCAACAATGATGGTATCTTCGAAAAATGCACTGCGTGTCCGCGTTATGCGACTTGCAGGAAAAGAATCTCGTAAAGCGGTCTCTGTTTTTGCTTGTTCTGCGTTTGTATTAGGTTGTATTTTGTTAAGTTTTCTCGGTAATACAAATACCATTGCAAGAACGCCGGAACAGACGATAAGACAGTATGTTTACTATTCTAATACAGATTGTCAGGCAGGAATGATGGAGTTGTCTTTGTATGAAAAATGGGACTATTTATTTCCGAATGCATTGGATGGAAAAATTGTTGCCATAAAGAAAATTCAGGGAAATGATGCGGCAAGTCATTTGCAGAATGTTTCGACGGATATTTCCAGGAAAAAGGAATGGTATGAGGTGGAAATGGAAGTGCAATACGAGGAAATGATGCGGAGAGAAAAACACATTGTGGCATTGACGAAAGAAGATGGGGGCGAATGGAAGGTAGACTGGCGGTAGAGATTCTATTTAGAGTTCTGCCGGGAGATGAGGCAGGTATCAGGACGAGGATAAGATACTTTCCAAACTGGCATTGCCTAATTGGAAATTTGGTAGAAACAAACGGATTAGTATAGTTATAATGTATAGAAAAACGGAGGAGGGGATCCTATGAGTAAAAAATATATAACAGGGTGCATGCTGAGCCTGATGATAGTGATGGGACTGGCTGTTGGAACTCTGCCACGGACAGCTGCTGCAGAAGAATCACAGGTACAGGATTCAGGAGCGGAACATGTGTTGAAAGAGGACAATAACTGGGATATCAAAGACGAGTTGATTATGCCTGGAGAGTCATTTTATACAAAACCGAAATATGAATTTTCGTATGAAAAATTACAGGCCGGAGTGGAGCATTTTACTGCGTGGCCAAGATATCTTCATGCGGCAATTACATTAAATAAGCCGGATGGGGATGAAAATGGAAAAGTGTGGTGGCGTACGGATACCTTGGTAAGGAGTACGGTCGATACCTCTAAAGTTGTTTCTTGTGGCAGTAATTCGTATAATGTGATAAAGATGGCTTATGACAGGGGCGATTTGTCGGCGCTTCAAGGCGACGAAACATGTAAAGATACTTTACAGGCCGCACTAAAAGGGCAAACGACAGCAAATGTAGGATACCAAAATAATACAGGCCTTCCGATGGTTTTAGAGCAGGTCCGCGGGGGATCTACGATGGACGAAGGAACAGTTTATGGAGGCAAGTATGGAGATGATTTGCTCGTAGATGCGTGGTCTACGCACAATTGGGGCTGCGTCATTCGCTTTTATGAACCTTATTATACGTTGTCTTATGAGTTTGATGGAGCAGACGGAGAATTTACCGATGAAGAAAAAAGGGCATTGCCGGACCGGTATTATATTCAGCGAGAAAAGCAGGAATTTAATCTGCCAAATCCGGTGCGTGCCGGACATCATTTTGTTGAATGGCAGGGTGGACTTATTGGTGCCGCTGATGTAAAACAGTCCAAAGAGAGTACGACATTATCTTTTGACTGGGAGCACAATTTGTATGGGTCAGGTATGGGAATCGGCGACCAGACGTTGCGGGCATGTTTTGAGAAAGGGCAAACGGTTACATTTCATCCAAACGGAGGGACTTTGAAAAGCACAGATTCTGCTGTTCGTGAAATTGATGTAACAGAGGCAGAAAATGGCTTGTTTTTTGATATTGGCGAATGTGTTCCTGTACGTGATGGGTATCGTTTTGCGGGCTGGTGTACCTCTTCCACTGCTGAGGATGCCAGTTTGATTAAAAATACAAAAGATTCCACATGGATCAGTGACTGGGTGTTAGATGCCTTTCATGGATTACATGCTGACGAATATGACATTCATTTATATGCAAAGTGGGAAAAAGAAGTTATTTCCAATAACGAACAAAAAACACAGGAAAATGTTCAGAAGGAAGAGAAAACAAAAGAAGAAGTAAAAACACCTCAAATCGTTCCGGTACAGGTTAGTGAAACGGTGAAAAAGACAGATATTGTTAAGCCAAAAGGAACGAAAATCGTAAAACTGAAAGCCGGGAAGAAAAAAATCACTGTAAAATGGAAAAAACTAAGAGGAGATATAGCCGGTTATCAAATACAATACAGCCTATCTTCTAAGTTTAAAAAAGCCAAAACAGTTACGGTATCAAATAAAAAAGCAGTACGCAAACAGATTAATAAACTAAAGTCAAAGAGAAAATATTATGTAAAAATCAGAACATATCGAATTGTTAAAAACAAGGGAAACTCCACAAAGATTTATTCTTCATGGAGTAAAATGCGTTCTGTAAAAGTAAAGTAACCGTCAGAAACAGAGGGGGTCATGTATCGGTCTTTCGTTTTCAATAATGGGAATGATCATATTTTCAAAGGCCTTTTGCATCTTGGGGTGCTGAATCAGAAAATGGATTGCCGGTGTTTTGCTTTTAGACACCAGCACCCATTTTCCCTCAAGAATGTAAATCTGTATATTACGAAATGCAGAAGAAGGATTTTCAATCATTGTGTACTGCGGATGATTTTTACGATATTGCTGCATTAATTGCAGATGTTCCTGATAATCTTCCCAGGTATAAAAAATATCTTTTTCATAAAACATTCCGGAAAGGGATAAGGTTATAGGATGTTTTTCAAATTCTTCCCTTTTCAGCAGCGGGATTTCTTCTGTAATACGGCTGTGAGATAGAATTTTACTTGCAGTCTCACGCTGCGCGGCAGCGTATTGAAGAATCTGCGTCTGCCCTTTATCGGAAATCTGATTGTGTTTTAACAGCTGCCGAATGAAAGTTTCGCTTGCCGTGTATAAAGAGAAAGACGACAAAAGGTGGTATCTGTTTCCCGGAGTTTCGGAAGTCGATTCCAAAAAATGATGAAAAACCTGAGATTGTTCTTTGCCATAAATTTCCATAAGAGGAGATGCTTTTGATAACAGCCGCTCTGCATATTTTTTGTAGTGAGCAATCTCTTCTTTGTTTTTTGTCAGATAATATTTTCCCTCATTATGATATCCACGGATTGCTTCCCCGGTTAATGCGGCACTTCCGGAGACTTTCAAAAGATGCGAGAACGGGCTGCTTTGTGGCTGCTTAAAGTAATAAGGTGAGATTTGGCCTGTCATATACATAGGGATCCAGCTTTCCAAACCTAACATCATATCTTCAAAAGAGCG
>FR894038.1:29427-32063 GCA_000434115.1 Roseburia sp. CAG:309
TAAGTGAAGCCCTTTTTTTAACATCATAGCCATGCCAAACATCCATTTTTTGGAAAATTCAGTGTCTTTTGCCATTTCAGTGAGTGGCATGTCACTATACATTATGACCGGTTCGCTGGACTTAGAGAGCACAGTCGCTCTTAAAAAATCCAATTCACTGTTTTTCATTTCCGATAATCCCCAATAATTTTTGAATGTGGGAAGCTGAAAAGGAAAGGAAGGAACTTTCATTTTGTCAAACCGGATTACCCGGATATATTCTTCCAGATCAAACGCATCTATTTTTTCCAGAAAATTCATCATATGATTTTTCAAGGCAGGTGTTTCGTGAATAAGCCATTGAAATAGTATTTTCTGAAATTGATTGGAATCTGCCAGATCGGAAGTGCTGCAACGCATAAGATTTGCAACAAGTTCTTTCTGATCAGCTTTTTGATAGTGATGAGCAATAAAAGCGGAAATGCCACAGACAAATTCCTGCGGATCAGCAGGCTGCCGTTTTCCGTTTCGGATTCGCGAAATATAAGAAGAATCATAATTTAAAGTCTTCGAAAGCTCTGAAATATTGACAGACAATGTATTTAGCAAAAGATTCAAATTTGCCTGAAATTTATCCATATCAATGTCGGATGTTTTGATAAATGGCAAAAGGTCATCCGTTACGGATTCCATCGTAATTCCAGTAATGGCTTTTTTTTCAGCAATTTTAACAATCCCGTTAACCAGATTTGAAAAGTTTTGTGATCCGGATTCCGGAATACGCGAGCCGGAACGATATCGGCTTATCGTAGCAGCAGATAAACCGGAGTATTCAGACAAGTCTTTTGCAGTGCAATTCAGTGTTTCAATATATTCATTTAGTTTCGTATTAAAATCCATAAGTTTATATCCCCCTGCTTGTAAATGATCAACAAGATATAGCGTCAATTTTATTATAAAGGAAGAAGGCAGGTTATGCAACGTTTAACGCTATTTTTGCAGGGTGGCTTCTGGTTATGATTGCAATGTATGAAGAGACATGATAAAATGCAGATAAGAGTTTTGAATACATTTTAGAAAGAATACGGAAGAAGTAAGGGTGTCAAATGTGATCATAGAAGCCGGACTTGAGCAGATTTGTGATGTGTGTGGGATCAAATTTCGCCGGGTAAAAAGACTGCGTGGACTGGATGAATTTGTAGAGGGGCTTTGCAGATTTAGTTAAGAGGGCATGGTTTTAAGAAACAAAGAAGTGTGGGGATGGTGGAGCGAAATTTATGAAACGAGAAAGCAGCAGGAGGAGATCATGTACCAAAAGTTATTAAATTTAGAGAAAGATTATTTCCGAATTGCATGTATTTCAAATAGGGAATGGCTGGCTTGCACGTTACATGATGACTTTGTCGAAGGTGGTAAATCAGGGCACTTATCCAATAAAGAAGAGGTAATAGACGGATTGCTTACGTGCAAAGAGGATAGAATTATATTACAAAATCAGAGGAAGAATTATTCTTTCGAACTTCGATATGGGTTGGCGAACATCAATTACAAATGCGTTTTCACCAAGCGGCAAAGTTGAATTGTAGTGTAGAATTAGTGAGGTGTTAGTTTGGGTGAAGTAAGAACAGGAAAATCTTTCCGATGATGAAAAAAAGGTATTAAGGAAATTAGTTAAAGCATTAGAAAGAAAAGGAGATGATTTCTATGAGTTCATTATTTCAAGATTTAAAAGAAGAACTTGAGGAAGCAATTTCATTTCAAAAAGGGGATGATGAGGCGAAAACTAAGACGTATAGGATTATGCCTGTGAAAGAATACAGTGGCAGTGAAATTCGAGAAATACAAATGAACGCAGCAATGACGCAAAGCGTTTTCGCATCTTATATGGGGATCCAAGAAAACGGTAGAGGCATGGGAAGGTGGAAGAACTCACCCAACAGGTCCTGTGCTTCGCCTGCTTGATATTCTTGCCGCTGGCGAAGAAGTAAAGTATATTGTAGCAAAATGAACATGGAATGTTTCATATGTAAAAGAAATGGCATGTGGTCGAGAAGGGAAATCCGAAGAGAGGACTTTGGTAAAAAAGATGAAAGAAAAGAAAGTATATGAGTATAAGGAAATTGAGTTTAAGGTATTAAAGAAAAAGTTGGAGTTACCAGTTAGATATGTTGAAAAAGTGAATGAAAATTGGAACAGAGAAATGAATGCCGGAAAATCATATACAAATGGAAAACTGTATACAATGACAGCGGCAAATGTTTTAGAAGGTAAAATTCGAGTTTATGTCCAGGAAACCAATTTTGCACATTATTTATATAGTAAATCAATTGGAATAGATGAAAATTCATGTAGATCTATGGCGGCAAATGCGTTGTTGGTAACCAGTGATAATTACATTGTGTTGGGAAAAATGTCAGGTTCAACATCTTGGGCTAATGGAGTAAAATTTATAGGCGGAGCATTTGATCAAGCTGATTTTTGCAACGAGATTGTAGATATAAAAAGCTGCATAACCAGGGAAGTTAAAGAGGAAGTCGGATTGAATTTAAATGATAAGGAAACAGTTGCAGATGTAAGACCTATTGCTATTTTGACAAGAGAAAAATTCTCGTTTGCAAATACGTTATTTTGGGTTAATATTAGACTTGACAAATCGA
>FR894039.1:0-2036 GCA_000434115.1 Roseburia sp. CAG:309
AAAATTGATGCAGGCATATATTCAATATCTGAAAAGCCATTGTGAAAATATTAATATTATATTCATTGATTTTATGGATTTGGATTATGAAAATGTGAAGGAGTATCATGCCCTTCATTCTTATGTAGAAGAGCATTTTCAAGAGGGAAAAACAAATTATCTTTTTGTGGATGAAGTTCAGATGTGTCCGCAGTTTGAATTGGCGATAAACAGCTTGTATGCGAAAGGAAAGTATGATATTTATATTACGGGGTCGAATGCTTTTCTGCTTAGTGCGGACCTGGCTACTCTTTTTACGGGAAGATATATGGAAATACATGTATTCCCTTTTAGTTTTCGAGAATATTGTCAGTATTTTGATGAAACTATGGACAAAGAAAAGTTGTTTGAAGAGTATACGACAAAAGGCGGTTTGGCTGGATCTTATGCTTATAACACGGAAAAAGATAGAATAAATTATATTAAAGAAGTTTATGAAACGATTGTGACCAGAGATCTTGTGCAGAAATATGCTTTGCCGGACACGCTGATCTTGCAGCGACTGTGTGAGTTTTTGATGGATAATATCAGTAATTTGACGTCTCCCAATAAAGTCAGTAAATTGCTGACAGCGAATGATATCCCGGCCAATCATGTTACGATAGGAAAGTATATTAAGTATTTATGTAATGCATTTGTGTTTTATGATATTAAGCGTTACGATATTCGAGGTAAAAAATATCTTGAAAGCTCTGAAAAGTTTTATTTGTGTGATTCGGGAATTCGATATGCAATACTTGGAAACCGAAACATGGATTATGGCAGAGTTTATGAAAATATGGTTTGTCTTGAATTGTTGCGTCGAGGATATGATGTTTATGTAGGGAAATTATACGAGAAAGAGATTGATTTTGTCGCACAAAGAGGAAGTGAAAAAATTTATATTCAGGTAAGCGATAATATTTCGGCAGAGGAAACGTTTGAAAGAGAATGCTCGCCGCTTCTTCGTATTCGAGATGCTTATCCGAAAATGATCATTGCGAGGACGAAGCATCCGATGTATAGTTATGAAGGAATTACAATCTATGATATAGCAGACTGGCTGCTGTTGGAATAGTTTTTTACAGGAGGATAGTATATGACTTGTAACTGGTGTGAACTGTCAGACAAAGAAAAAAAGTATTTGTTGTTTCAAAGCCAATATTGGTCAGTTTATTTGGCGGATGAACAAGATTATATCGGGCGGTGTATCCTTGTTTGCAATAGACATTGTGCTTCACTTTCAGAACTTACGATAGAAAAATGGGGTGAATTGGGGGAGATTGTTAAGAAAACGGAGTTATGTATGGAATCTGTTCTTGGAGCAGAAATGTGTAACTGGAGTTGTTTGATGAATAACTTTTATAAAGAATCTCAGCCAAATCCACATCTGCACATACATGTACGACCGAGGTTTCGAAAACCAGTGGCAATTAATGAAAATAGTTATTCGGACGAAGAATTTGGTCATCACTATGACGTGCGGAAAAACGGGCAGATTTCAGAGAAAGACCGGGAGACGATATATCAACAGATGAAGGGATTTATCCGAAAAACATAAAATAGAACTGCCGAAAAACATAAAATGAATTTGCCGAAAAGCATAAAATTGATTTGCCGAAAAGCATAAAATGGATTTGCCGAAAAAAGTAAAATAGACCTGCCGAAAAACATAAAACGCTCTTGCATAAAGTCTATTGGAAGTGATATAATAAGTAATAGAAAAGGAGTGTACGTGTTATGAAATATATCCGAAGAATTGTCGATGATGTAATAGATCGAAGAACAGAAGCATTTAATGCAATCAGTATAACAGGTCCAAAAGGATGTGGAAAGACAAGAACAGCCAAGGAACGTTCGAAAACGATTATTGAGTTTCAGGATGAAGATAAAAGAGACGGGTATCTCGCGGTAGCGGAAACGGCTCCTAAATTATTTTTAAAAAACCCAAAACCAATTTTGTTTGACGAGTGGCAGGACGCAGTAAAAATATGGGGAATGATAAGGAAAGCATGTGA
>FR894039.1:2084-19284 GCA_000434115.1 Roseburia sp. CAG:309
GAGTTCTATTTGACCGGTTCTGCAAGCAAAAAAATTAATACTCCTCATACGGGAACCGGAAGAATAACTGAAGTAACGATGTATCCGATGACTTTATTTGAAACCGGGGAATCAAATGGCAAGATATCCTTATCGAAAATTCTTGAAGATGAAAATTATGATATTGACGGGATCCTGTCGGAAACGGATTTGGAACAATTGTTTTTCGCTGCCTGTAGAGGTGGCTGGCCCAGATGTATGGCATTGACAAAGGATAGTGCAAAATTGGAAATCGCAAAAGATTATTATAGGCAGATTTATCAAAAGGACATATCTGCTATTGATGGGGTAAATAGAAATCCGGAATGGGCAAGAACATTATTGTGGTCATATGCAAGAAATATGGCAACTACAGCAAAAAGGAAGAATATTTTTGCGGATGTAAAAGCAACGCAGAATGTTACAGATGTGACGCTGGCATCCTATGTCGAGGCGTTAGAGACGTTATTTGTAGTCCGGGATATTGACGCATGGACACCGCACCTTCGTTCAAAAACAGCAATTCGATCTGCTAAAAAACACATATTTATTGATACGTCGATCGGTTTGGCAGCTCTTGGAATTGAGCCAAACTATTTTATTAACGATTTAGATTTATTTGGTCATGTTTTTGAAAATATAGTATTAAGAGATTTGCTGGTTTATGCTGAAAAACACAACGCACGATTACTGCACTATACCGATGATACAGGATTAGAAGCAGATGCAGTATACCAAATGGCAGATGGAAGATATGCACTTATTGAGGTAAAAGTGGGGGTAAATAAAATACCGGAAGCAGAAAAATCATTATTAAGATTTAAAGAAGTAATACGAAGATATAATGACACAGCATTGCAAAACGAGAAACACCCGCGTGATGTGTATCGGGAACCGTCTGCATTGATTGTAATCTGTGCAAATGCCAATATGGCATATACAACCGATTCGGGAGTTAAGATTGTTCCCATCGGCTGCTTGAGAGACTAGTGTTTTAAAGGATGTGGCAAAATGATTATTCATACAGGAATGAGAACGGACATACCGGCATTTTACTCCGAGTGGTTTTTGCACAGAATCCAAGAGGGTATGGTATGTGTGAGAAATCCGTACAATCCCAGTCAGGTGACGAAGTACAGGCTTTCGCCGGAGATTGTAGATCTGATTGCATTTTGTACAAAAAATCCGGCACCGATGCTGTCCCATATGGACGCATTAAAACCTTACGGACAGTATTGGTTTGTAACGATTACGCCATATGGCAGGGATATTGAGCCAAATGTTCCGGATAAAGAAATTGTCATGGAACATTTTAAGCAGCTGTCCAAATTGGTAGGACTTGACAGTGTGGGATGGCGGTATGACCCAATTCTGGTAGATCCCATACACTCTGTGAATTGGCATATATCACAATTTGAAAAAATGGCTCGTACTCTTTGTGGCTATACTAAAACATGCGTGATCAGTTTTATTGATCTTTACAAAAAGGTGCGGAAAAATTTTCCGGAGGCGAGAAGTGCAGCAAAGGAAGAGCGAATGACGATAGGAAAGGAATTTATAGAGATTGCAGGCCGTTACGGAATGGTCATCAAACCCTGTGCGGAGGAAAACGAACTGGAAAAATTTGGAGCAGACTGTTCCGGCTGCATGACTGTAAAGACTTTTGAGACAGCTCTTCACAATAGGCTGGAAGTGCCAAAGAGAAAGCTGAATCAAAGAAATGGTGCCTGTGCCTGCCTTCTTGGTGTAGATATTGGAGCTTATGATACATGCAGTCATTTATGCCGGTATTGTTATGCCAATACGAATCCGGCATTTGTGCAGGAAAATAGAAAAAAGCATGATCCCAATTCGCCGTTTTTGATCGGTGGAGAGATGCCGGGGGATATGATACATGAAGCATCACAGAAAAGCTGGATCGACAGACAGCTGCGATGGGAGTTTTTAGAGGAGGGTGAGATATGACTTGTAACTGGAGCTGTCTGATGAATAATTTTTATAAACAATCCAAGCCAAATCCATATCTGCACATACATGTACGACCGAGGTTTCGAAACCCAGTGGTAGTTAATGAAAATAGTTATACAGATGAAGGAATTTATCCGAAAAAAGTAAAATAAATTTTTTTACATATTCTATGCGAAACAAAATAATAATACCAATAGTATTAGAATAAGAGAGGTATTCCTGTTATCCGGAATACCTCTCCGTTCATAACATCAGAGAAGCGGGTATTAGTACAATTCCCGCTTCTCTGATGTTGTATAATCCTGAAATAATTTCAGACATTGTTTTCGTTCCAATTCCTTCAAGTTAAGTAATTTTGTCCTGCCTTCCAGGTAGTCATAAAAGGCGTCATCACGAAAGCCAATATCCGCGGTATCTTTGCGGGTGCAACCGTAATAAACCGTTTTGATATTGGCCCACAAAATGCCGCCAAGACACATTGGACAGGGTTCTGCGGTCGTATATAGTTCACAGTCACTCAGGTCGTGAGTCCCCAGATTTTTACAGGCGTCGCGGATGGCTTCCATTTCGCCGTGACAGGTGGGATCCTGCTTGTAGAGAACGCGGTTATGACCACGTCCGACGATTTTGTCATCTTTTGTAATAACAGAACCAAAAGGGCCGCCATGACCGTTTTCAATGCCGGTATAGGCTTCCTTTGCTGCCTCTGCCATATATTTTTCTTTCATAAAATCACCTACAGATCTAAAAAGTTACTGAAATCATAACGTCCTTCTAAGATCATATCAACTGCCTCGCGGACAGGAGCCTGTCCTGCCGGTTTGGTAAGAATGATATCAATATAAGGGCGGAGAGCCTTGCCGCAATCTGCCGGTGCAAATGTGATGCCGGCAGTTTTAATGGCACTAAGGTCATTCATGTCGTCCCCAATATAAGCTACTTCGGAAGCGTCGAGATGATATTTCTCCATTAAAGCAGTCAATGTAGCCGCTTTATTTTTTACTCCCTGGTAAAGTTCTTCAATGTGAAGTTCTTTGCAGCGGTTTTCCACAATTTTAGAGGTGCGGCCGGTAATGATGGCTGGCACAATGCCGGAGTCTTTTAACAGTTTGATGCCAAGTCCGTCTTTTACATTAAAAGCCTTGCACAGTTCGCCATCATTTCCCATATAGATATTGCCGTCTGTCAATGTACCATCGACATCCATGGCAAACAGTTTTATCTTTGTCAAATCTTTCATATCAGTACCTGCCTCTTAGTGGTTGAGTTCAAAACGGGATGGAGTGATAAAGGAAAGCGGGCAGTCGGATTTTCTGGTGTTCAGATAATCTTCCAGCATGCTTTGGACATCACGGTTTGCATCATCCGCATTCAATGTATTTCTTGTTTTTTCCATTTCTTTCTGCATATAGTTTGTGCTGGAAGCATCGTGGCTGTAGCCGTCAAAACCAGCCATGGCAATTGAGGCGACGTCGAGTTCATCCAACAGACGAAGCAGAAGGATACCGGAGTTGTCAAGCTGATCCCAGCCGCATTTTACAAGGCGTGTAAAATCAAGGATTACCTGATTTTTGTTCTCTTCATTTGTGACATTGGAAGTCACGATCTTTTTGTATTCGCTGAAACGGCTTGAACTCTTCCAGTAATTGTAGCGCTTTTTATTGCTGAAATAGGCATAATTGATCGGATAATCATGTGACAAAAGATTTACACTGATTACGATCGGATGTTTTCCTTCACAGTATTTCAAAATTTCTTCTTTGTGCGTGACGATACTGTGTCCCGGAAGGAGCATAAGGATGTCCTTGCCCTGGAGAGATTCGCGGAGTTTCGTAACCTCTTTTTCATCGTCGCGGATAATTCCGACATATTCCATGTAAGTTTTTTCCAAAAGATCATAGTCATAGCGTTTTCGTGCCTCGCCGCCGATACGGTTCAGAATATAGTTGATATCGCGGCTGGAGATGCCTGCCTTTGCCGTAAGGTAGGAAATGTTATTAACATGGGCGCTGTACGATCCGGCAAGATAATATGGGATCGAATATCCCCATGTGCAGGTGTTGCGGATACCATCAATGTAGTTGTCGATCAGATCGAGCACCGTGTCGATGTCGTATCCGGAATTGTATTTGCGGTTCATATACTGCATGATCAGTTCCGTATTGGTATTGCCGGCACCACGTCCCATACCTGCCATCGTTCCGTCAATGACAATCTTGCGGAGTCCCTGTGTCATGTCGATAAATTCCTGTGACAAAGAGAAGGACATCTGCAGATTATTATGTGAGTGGAATCCGATACGGGATGCCGCGTTCAGATTCTGATTTACAAGATAAAATACGCGGCGCAGATCCTCTTTGTACATGGAACCAAAGGTATCAACAAGAGAAAATGCGTAGGGTTCCAGTGGATTGATCATTTCAATCAGTTCCAAAAGTTCTGCATCCGTATAGCCGAGTACATCAACCGGCTGGACATAAAGTTTGTAGCCCTTTTCTACAATGCTTTTGCAGAAATCAATGACATCGTAGCGCTCTTTTTTGAAAAAGCAGGCACGCACACCGTCGATCGAAGTGCCGTCAAATGGCTCCAGATTGGAGATGGTATAACGGCTGTAGTCGGCGAGGCAGACATACGAAGTCTGGCGGCGTTCTTCCGGCAGGAAAGGACGGAGCTGGGCCGCATTGTTAAAGATTGTGCTGCCTTTCTGATGAGGTTCATCTTTCAAAAAACCACATTCAACGACATCAATGCCGCTTTCGGAAAGGCCTTTGATCATTCCTTTGATTACTGTATTTCCAAATTGTGCATCTACGAGATAGCCACCATCGCGCAGTGTGCAGTCAAGTAATTGTACTCGTTTCATAGTAACCTCCTAAAATTTTGTGCTGATATTAGTCTAATACATCAATTCCCTTAATAACACGCTCTACTTTTTCGATATGTTCCGGCAGATCGACACCGATCGAAGAGTGCTTGGTTTCTTTTAATCTCATTTTGTATCCGCGTTCCATGGCGCGAAGAGGCTCAATGCCTTCGCCAAGTTCCAGTTCTGTCTGTGACATTTTGGAAAATTCCTCCAAAAACTCCCGTTTGTAAGCATAGATTCCGACATGACGGAATACGCGCGCAAGTTTTCCGTCTTTTACATTCGAAGGAATGACAGAGCGGGAAAAATACATCGCATCGCCTTTCTGGTCAGTGACAACTTTAACCGTGCTTGTTGCCTTGATCTCGTCCGGATCGGTAATCTCTTTTTTCAGACTGCCAAAAGTAACGGTCTCATCTTCAAAGAAGATGGAAATTACTTCCTGAATCATTTCCGGATTGATGACTGGCTCGTCGCCCTGAATATTGACAAAAAGATCGCCTTCGACTTTTGTCGCTACCTCGGCTACACGGTCAGAACCGGTTTCGTGCTTGTCGGAAGTCATGATGACTTTCATGTCATGTTCTTTGCACGCTGCTTCGATGCGGTCATCGTCGGTAGCTACATAAACTTCGTCAAATTCCGGCACCTTTTTTGCCTGCTGGTATACCCACCAGATCATTGGCTTGCCACAGATGTCTACCAATGGTTTGCCCGGAAAACGGCTTGATTTGTATCTTGCTGGAATGACTCCAATTATCTTCATATTTACTCATCCTTTCTTATTGTGCGGTGGTCGTTCGGAAACTAATACATCTTCCAGTTTGACACGAGGGAAGATTTCCAGATTTCCACCACGGGTTGCATTATATATTTTAATGCCGTGTTTATCAGCATATTTTTTTAACAGTCGATATACATCCATCGATCGGTCAATGATATGTTCGCCAATCTGTTCCGTCGTAACATTTTCCTTATTCATACGTTCTTTGATACGGGAAATGTCAGTCTGGGCAATTTCCTTGGTTGTATAATTATCGGTAAAATGACCGCCGGCGGCGTGAGGGTTGGTACAGTCTACGCCAAGCAGGTAAATTTCGGAAAAGCCCATATGAAAAGCAAACTCTGCGGCGAGAGAAAGAACCGTTGCCTTTACCATACAATAGGCAAAAATATTTCCTTTGACTTTGTATCTCTCGCTGGCAATCGTGTGTACATAGGTAGTTTCCAAGGTGCGTTTTGTCATTTTCCGATACGTTTTTTCAATCGTAAACAGCGGTGACTTTACATTATTATACAGTTCATCACGCAGTTTTGTCGCATAAATGCTGTCGGAGACACAGTGAAAACTTGGCCGCCAGTCGGTGCGGTCAAAAATCTTATACACCATATTGGTTCCAAAGGTGTATTCATCGATCAGCATATGCAGGTCTTCCGGACTGAGGCTTGGCCCATTACCGATCAAAAAGCAGCGTTCTCCCTTATGAGAATCCTTCATTTTGAGCAGACGCCGGCTGTTATTATCAAGGAAGAGTCCGTGTTTGTTGAAAAAACCGCTGATATTGTATTTTACGATCAGATATACAATATGAACACGGTTTATGGTACGTTTGTAATTGAGTACCAGTTTTTCCCAGAGTCCCTTTTTGTGAGGAGGAATCTGGATGCACTGTTCCACAACGCGCCGGGCAGCGTGACCGTCTTCCCACGGATTAAATTTATCGTGGAATGCCTGATATTTTTTATCTTTGCCATAATCAAAGTTTGTCATGCCATCGCGGATCGCAGCTGCCAGTTCTTCTTCGTTTTTGGTGATCGGCCCGGGAAGCTCGTCAAGGTCAAAATAAAATCCACGGATCTCGCGTTCGTAACGTTCCAGATCATACATATGAAATACCATCGGACGTTTTAACACACTGTAATCAAACATCGTAGAAGAGTAGTCTGTGATCATCAGGTCACTGATCAGATATAGATCATTGAGATCATCTACGTCTGTTACATCGAAAATACGGTCGGTTTCCTGAATGACTTCGGAAGTTCCTACCTGATGATGTGCCCGGAATAATAAAATATAATTTTCCGGTAAAAGATCCATCAGTTTCCCGAGATTTACCGGGCTTTCGTATTGAAATCCCTGTCCGGTCTGATATTCATTGTCGCGCCACGTCGGTGTATATAAGATGACTTTGGCATCTTCCGGGATGCCGAGTGATTTCTTAAATTCTGCTGTTTTTTCTTCGGATGGTTCCAGCAATGCGTCGTTGCGTGGATATCCGGAGTTAATGAACAGCCCGTCCTGCGTAGGATCTACATCGAATGCAGAAGCAATCTTTTCCGTATAATAAGGAGACGGGGACAGGAAATGTGTTACTTTTTTCCCTTTCGTCCGGTATCTGCGGTGCATCCGCTCTTTGGACTGTCTCGGATCGCTGTCTGTCGTGATGTCACAGCCAAGCCGTTTTAATGGCGTGCCATGCCAGGTCTCAATATACACCTGATGCCGTCCCGGAATTAAAAAATCCGGAATACTGACGTTGTTGACCCAGAAACGGGCAGCGGCATAATACCGGAAATATTCTGCACTTCCTTTTTTTACGACGAGAGTATGTGGATTTTCCAAAAGGTCAGCGTGTTCGGAAGGTTTGGAAAATGCCCATACAAAAGTATAATCGCGAAATGCGTCATCTTTGAGCATTTCTTCATAAATGGCACGCACACTGTCTCCACAGCGTTTTCCATGATAGGATTCGAACATTATCATTTTGTCCTGCGTCATAAAAAAGATACGGTTTATTTTAAATTTAATCCTGTTTTTCAGCCAGGATAAATCTTGTTTCCATTTATATTTTTGTCGTTCATTCATGATAGTTTCGTTCTCCAAATTCACTATATAACAATACAGTATTACTTACCAGAATCTATTTTACCACACCCGTTACATTCTTGCAAATATATTTGACTTTTTTACGTGCGGTAGGTACAATAGAAGTATGTGACAATGTGTGGAGATGGAGGAAAACTATGAACGAAAAATGTACATTGTATCTTGTGGTGCCGTGCTACAATGAGCAGGAGGTGCTTACGGAGACAAACCGTCAGCTTTTGGAAAAGATGACGGCGCTGATGGAACGTGGCGTGATCAACGAAAAAAGCCGGATTCTTTACGTCAATGACGGTTCCAAAGATCAGACCTGGATATTGATCCGCAAATTTCATGGGGAAAATGTCATTTGCAGCGGACTGACCCTTTCCCGTAACCGGGGACATCAGAATGCCGTGCTGGCAGGGTTAATGTATGCAAAAGACCATTGCGATGTGGCGATCACACTGGATGCGGATCTTCAGGATGATATCAATGCCGTCGATGAGATGTTAGAAAAATTTAAAGCCGGAAATGATGTCGTTTATGGAGTGCGGAGCAGCCGGAAAAAGGACACATTCTTTAAGAAAACGACCGCAGAAGGCTTTTATCATATGATGAAATGGATGGGAGTTGACATTGTGTTCAATCATGCGGATTACCGTCTGATGAGTAAGCGGGTGCTGGATGAATTGGAAAATTATAAGGAAGTTCATCTGTTTCTGCGTGGAATGATCCCATTGATCGGATTTCCGTCTGATAATGTATATTATGAAAGAAAAGAGCGCATGGCAGGAGAGAGCAAGTATCCGCTGAAGAAAATGCTTGCGTTTGCGTTTGATGGAATTTCTTCGTTTAGTGTTAAACCAATCCGGTTTATTGTGTGGCTGGGTTTTGTTATCTTTATCGTGAGTATCGGGATGCTGATTTATTCGATCGTAGAACATATGCTGGGAGATACGGTGCGGGGATGGAGCAGTTTGATCGTGTCGATTTGGGCACTCGGCGGACTTCAGCTTCTGGCGATCGGAATCATCGGGGAATACATCGGAAAGGTGTATATGGAGACCAAAGGCAGACCACGTTATGCAGTGGAGGAAGTATTGGATGAATAAAAATTATACGCGGGCTTCTCATGGATTTGGACCGATTTACGATGAGAAGTCCCGTATTTTGATTTTAGGCAGTTTTCCGTCTGTAAAATCGCGGGAGGAAGGATTTTTCTATGGACATCCGCGCAACCGTTTTTGGAAAATTCTGGCTGCTGTATGCAATGAGACGGAACCGGTTACAATAGAAGAAAAGAGACAGTTTCTTTTGGAAAATGGCATTGCGTTGTACGATGTCATTGAAGAATGTGAGATCGTGGGTTCAAGCGACAGCAGTATCCGGAATGTCGTTCCGGCAAATCTGAATCAAATTCTTGAAATGTCGCAGATCCGCGGGGTATTTACCAATGGACGGCTGGCTGGAAAATTGTACCGGAAATATCAGGAACCGGTAACCGGACTTCCCTGTGTGGAACTACCGTCTTCCAGCCCGGCGAACGCAGCATTTTCGTTGGAAAAACTGATTGAAATATGGCAGGAAGCACTGCACAAATTTGAAAAAGGAGGCTGATACCATGTGTACAGCAGCGACATATAAAACCAAAGATTTTTATTTTGGACGAACGCTTGATTACGAATTTTCTTATGGTGAGCAGGTGGTGGTTACGCCGAGAAATTATGAATTTACATGGCGTGACGAAAAACTTGCTGGGAAAAAATGTAAATACGCCATGATCGGAATGGCGCATGTGGCACAAAATTATCCCTTATATTATGAAGCGGTCAATGAAAAAGGGCTTGGCATGGCAGGGCTTAATTTTGTGGGGAATGCGGTCTATCACGAGCCAAAATCCGCTGGTGACAATGTGGCATCCTTTGAATTTATCCCGTGGATCCTCGGCAGATGTGCATCGGTAAAAGAAGCACGGGATGCAGTTCATTCCTTATGTATTACCAACATTCCGTTTTCAGCAGGTCTGCCATCGTCTTCCCTTCACTGGATGATTGCGGATGTGGACGAGTGTATCGTCGTGGAATCCATGAAAGACGGAATCAAAGTGTACGACAATCCGTTTGGTGTGCTTACGAACAATCCGCCGTTTGAACAGCAGTGCTTTCAGCTGAATAATTATCAGGGACTGTCGCCAAAACAGCCGGAAAATGCATTTGCTCCGGGAATCCCGTTGCAGGCATACAGCCGCGGCATGGGTGCACTTGGGCTGCCGGGAGACCTTTCTTCGTCTTCCCGTTTTGTCCGCGCGGCATTTACCCGTTTGCATTCCAAGTCCGGAGATTCCGAGGGGGAAAGCGTGGCACAGTTTTTCCATATTTTAGGATCGGTTGCCCAGCAGAAGGGGTGCTGCGAGGTAGAGCCTGAAAAATATGAATACACAATTTACACTTCCTGCGTCAACGCGTCAAAGGGTATTTATTATTATACAACATATGAGAATCCACAGTGGAATGCGGTGGATATGCACCGCGTCGATCTTGATGCGAAAGAATTGTATTGTTATCCGCTGCGGATGCAGGGAGAAGTGTGCTGGCAGAATTAGAAGAATTATAGTAAAAAAGAGAGGGGCGCCTTGAGGGCGTCCTTTTTGTGGTCTGACAAGCAAAATCGCCGCCTGGGTCAAAGAAACTCCGCCCCGAAAAGTAATTAATAAAAACTTGAAAGAAAATGAAAGATTTTGAAAGAAAATGATTGACGATGGAAGGAAATGGCGTTATAATAACATTAACAAAAACGAAATGATCCACGAAAGGAGTGGTGAAAGTGCTGATAGAAGAGCGTTTGCAAGGGATTTGGCGGATTGTGACGGAAAAAGGAAGTGCATCGATCCAGGAACTGATGGATGCGCTGAATATTTCAGAATCCACCGTCCGGCGAGATCTTGCCGTATTGGATGAACAGGGGCGAATCCAGAAAGTCCGCGGCGGGGCGATGGTTGTCGGAGATGCTTACAGCACGAAGGAAGACAGTGTGACCCAGAAAAAGGATAAAAATCTTGCGGAAAAGAGAGAAATTGCAAAATATGCGGCTTCGTTGATCAAAGAAGATGATTTTGTCTATCTGGATGCGGGAACGACGACAGAATTGATGATTGATTATCTGACAACGAAGCAAACTGTATTTGTAACCAATGCGGTGGCGCATGCAAGAAAACTTTCACAGGCAGGATATACAACATTTATTCTTGGCGGCGAGCTGAAGGCGACGACGGAAGCAATCATTGGACCCGAAGCGGTAGAAAGTCTTCGTAAATATAATTTTACAAAAGGCTTTTGGGGAGCGAACGGAGTTCACCGGAAAAATGGATTTACGACACCGGATCCGAAAGAAGCGAAAGTAAAGCAGACGGCGATGGAACACTGTGCCAAACGATATATTTTGAGTGATGCGAGTAAATTTTCGCAGATCTCATGTGTAAAATTTGCAGATTTTGCACATGCTTGTATCATAACAACAAAAATCAGTGATCCGGCATTTGCAGAATGCGACAATATCATAGAAGTGCAGGGAGGTGAAGCAAAATGATCTATACCGTTACCTTAAATCCATCTTTGGATTATATCATTGATGTCACACATTTTGAACCGGGGATGGTAAACCGGACAACGGCAGAAAAGATTTTTGCCGGAGGAAAAGGAATCAACGTATCCATGGTGCTTAAAAATCTTGGATTTGACAGCACAGCACTCGGATTTCTGGCTGGGTTTACCGGCAAAGAGATTGAACGGCAGCTGGAAGAAAAAGGAATTTCCACCGACTTTATCTGCTTGGAGGACGGGATTTCCCGAATCAATATGAAGATCCGCTCGGAAGTGGAAAGCGAGATCAATGGCTTAGGACCTGAGATTTCATCGGAAGCAATCAAAAAAATGTTTGACCGATTGGACGAGCTGCAGGAAGGCGATATTTTAGTTCTTGCGGGAAGCATTCCGGCGAGTATGCCGGAGTCGATGTACCGCGATATCATGAAAAGACTGGCTGATCGGAAATTGAAAATTGCCGTTGATGCGACGAAGAGTCTGCTGCTCAATGTACTGCCGTTTCATCCATTTGTCATTAAACCAAACAACCACGAATTGGGAGAATTGTTTAATGTCAAAATCAAGAGCAAAGACCAGGCGGTAGAATATGCAAAGAAACTTCAGGAGATGGGAGCACAGAATGTCATTGTTTCGATGGCAGGGGAAGGCGCCGTGTTTGTAGGAGATGACGGAAGCGTATTTCAGAGCGAGGCACCAAAAGGAACCGTGGTAAATTCCGTGGGTGCGGGAGATTCCATGGTGGCAGGATTTTTAGCCGGGTATCTCGGAGAAGGAGATTACCAAGAGGCATTTAAACTGGGCGTTTGTACCGGAAGTGCCAGTGCATTTTCCGAGCAGCTGGCGACGAGAGAACAGGTAGAGGCGATTCGAAATACCCATCATTTCCAATTTTAATACACGTGAGTGTAGCGAAGAAAGGAGCGAAACGATATGAAGATTATTGATTTATTGGATGACAAAAGCATTCGTTTGAACGCAGAAGTCCACAGTAAAAAAGAAGCACTGGACACACTGGTTGATCTGATGGATGCGAGTGGAAAACTGAACGATATCGAAACTTATCGCAAAGGGGTTTACGCAAGAGAGGAAGAAGGTTCGACCGGAATCGGAGAAGGAATTGCCATTCCTCATTGTAAATCCGCAGCGGTGAATCAGGCAGGTCTGGCGGCAATGGTTGTGCCAAAAGGTGTGGAATTTGATTCCCTGGATGGGGAACCTGCGAATCTGTTTTTCCTGATTGCGGCACCGGATACCGCGGACAATGTACATTTGGATGTGCTCAGCCATTTGTCCGTATTATTGATGGATCCGGATTTTACCGGAAAACTGCGGGAAGCAGAGACAGTAGAAGAATTTAAGAAAGTCATTGAAATGGCGGAAAATGAGCCGGAAGAAGAAAAAGAGCAGACGGAAGTCGATGCGAATGTGCCATATGTATTGGCGGTGACAGGATGCCCGACCGGAATCGCACACACGTACATGGCGGCAGAAGCTCTGGAGCGCAAAGCAGAAGAACTTGGTTATCAGATCAAGGTAGAGACACGAGGTTCAAGCGGAGCAAAAAATGTACTTACCGCAGAAGAGATTGCGAAAGCAGACGGAATTATCGTGGCCGCGGACACAAAAGTACCGATGGAACGTTTTGACGGAAAACCGGTCATTATTACAAAAGTAGCGGATGGTATCAATAAACCGGAAGAATTGATCCGAAAGATCGTGGACAAGCAGGCACCGGTTTATGAAAGTGAGAAAGCGCAGGAAACGGTTTCGGAAAATACAGAGAAGAAAGGAATCGGACATGCGGTGTACCAGCATCTGATGAGTGGAGTTTCTCACATGTTACCATTTGTTATCGGTGGTGGTATCATGATGGCAATCGCCTTTTTGATCGATACTCTTTGTGGATACGGTTCGACCGGTGGAGCGAATTTTGGAAGCTGTACCCCACTTTCCGCATTGTTTAAATACATCGGCGGACTTGCGATGGGGCTGATGGTGCCGGTCCTTTCCGGATACATCGCCTATTCGATCGCTGACCGACCGGGTCTTGCCGTAGGATTTACCGGCGGACTTTTGGCAGCAAACGGAAATGCGATACTGGGAAGTTATGTATTTGCCGATAAGGTTGGCGACCTGGGAGGATTTTCCAAATTTGTTGCACAGTTTGCTTTTGTCGGCAAAAACGGTGGAAATACGGTATCCGGTTTCCTTGGCGGTATCGTAGCCGGATTTTTAGCCGGATTTATCGTACTCGGATTGAAGAAATTGTGTGAAAAATTACCGGATTCATTGGATGGAATCAAACCGACACTCATTTATCCACTTGTTGGTATTTTTATCATTGGCGTATTGATGTGTATGATCTTTAACCCATTGATCGGATTGATCAATACGGGACTCAGCAATATGTTAAAGGGAATTTCCGATGCCGGAATGATCACGGTTCTCGGACTTATCCTGGGAGCGATGATGGCGATTGATATGGGAGGCCCGATTAACAAAGCGGCGTATGTATTTGGTTCCGGTATGCTGGCAACGGCATCCCAGATGATGGAGCAGGGGGCGCAGGCAAGTGATCCGGCGGTGCAGGCATGCTACATGGCAATGGCAGCAATCATGGTTGGTGGTATGGTTCCACCGGTAGGAATTGCAGTTGCCTGTAAATTATTTCCAAATAAATTTACGCAGGCGGAGCGTGGTTCTGCCCTTTCCAATATCGTAATGGGATGTTCGTTCATCACAGAAGGTGCGATCCCATTTGCCGCATCGGATCCGTTGCACGTAATCCCATGTACGATGGCAGGTGCAGGCGTTGCCGGATTTTTGTCCGCATTGTTTAAATGTACCTTGATGGCACCACATGGTGGAATCTTTGTATTTGCCACAGTAGGACAGCCACTGCTTTATGTCGTTGCCTGGCTGGCAGGCTCGGCGGTAACAGCAGTAATGTTAGGATTGATCAAGAAAGATGCAGTAACTAAATAAACAGATAATAAATAGAAAAATTAAGGAGGACACTATCATGAGAGAATTTCATTATGTAATCAAAGACGCGCAGGGAATCCACGCAAGACCGGCTGGTTTGTTTGTAAAAGAGGCAGCAGCCTGTGAATGCAAAGTGACGATTGCAAAAGACGGCAGAGAGGTAGATGCAAAACGAATCTTCGGTGTTATGGGACTTGGTGCAAAACAGGGACAGGAAATCGTATTGAAGACAGAGGGAGCAGATGAAGATGCCGCAATGGACAAATTGAGTGCATTTTTGGAGGCAAATCTGTAAAAGCCGGGAGGTGTCAGCATGAACGTATGGGAAGGTAAAAGCGTTTTTGGTGGAATTGCAATCGGCCCTGTCGCTCTGTTTGAAAAAGAGGAAGATCAGGTAAAACGCTATTCGATCGAAGATGTGGAAAAGGAAAAGAAGCGTTTTGAAGGCGCAAAAGAGAAAGCCAAAGAAGAGCTTGCGGGCCTTTATGAAAAGGCATTAAAAGAAGTGGGCGAATCGGGTGCTATGATCTTTGACGTACATCAAATGATGTTAGATGATCTTGATTATGTGGAGTCAATCTTAAATATGATCGACACACAGAAGATTAATGCCGAGTTTGCGGTAGCAACGACAGGTGACAATTTTTCCCAGATGTTTGCCGCAATGGATGACGATTATATGAAGGAACGTGCCGCCGATGTGCGCGACATTTCCAATCGTGTGATCCGCATTCTACAGGGAAAAGAAATGGGAGGGATTACCGGAAATCAGCCGGTCATCCTGCTCGCCGAAGATCTCGCTCCAAGTGAGACGGTACAACTTGATAAAAGTCTGGTTTTGTCCTTTGTGACAAAACTGGGCTCGACCAATTCACATACCGCGATCTTAGCGCGGACGATGAATATTCCGGCGTTGATCGGAGTACACTATCCGGCAGATATCGCCGGGAAAATGGCGATTGTCGATGGCTTTGAAGGAAAACTTATTGTGGAACCGGATGCCGAAACGCTGGCTCATTATGAGGCATTGCAGGCAGAAGAGAAGAAAAAACAGCAGCTCCTTCTGGAATTAAAAGGAAAAGAGACGGTCACAAAGGACGGCCGAAACATACATCTGTACGCCAATATTGGCGGAGTTGCTGACGTTGCCGATGTGTTGTCAAATGATGCTGCCGGGATCGGATTGTTCCGAAGTGAATTTTTGTATCTGGAAAAAGATACGTATCCAACGGAAGAGGAACAATTCAAAGCCTATAAGACAGTCGTGGAAATGATGGCGGGAAAGAAGGTAATCATCCGTACTCTCGATATTGGAGCAGATAAACAGGTAGATTACTTTGAACTTGGCAAAGAAGAAAATCCGGCGATGGGCTACCGTGCGATCCGCATCTGTCTCGAACGGCCGGAGATTTTCAAAACTCAGCTGCGCGCCATTTACCGGGCGAGTCATTATGGAACCATTGCTATTATGTTCCCAATGATCATCTCGGTTTCGGAAGTGAAAAAAATCAAAGAAATTGTAAATGAGGTAAAGGAAGAGCTGGATGCCCATGGGATTCCATACGGCGAGGTAGAACTTGGAATCATGATCGAAACACCGGCAGCGGTAATGATCAGCGATCTTCTTGCCAAAGAAGTGGATTTCTTCAGTATAGGAACAAACGATCTTACGCAGTACACGCTGGCAATTGACCGCCAGAATCCAAGTCTGGATAATTTTTACAATGCTCATCATGAAGCCATCCTCCGTATGATCCAGATGGTGATCGACAATGGACACAAGGAAGGCTGCTGGGTCGGTATCTGTGGAGAACTTGGTGCAGATACGACGCTCACAAAAACGTTTGTGGATATGGGAATTGATGAATTGTCCGTGACACCATCGATGGTATTGAAAGTAAGAGAAGCGGTGAGGGAAATCGGTTAGCATCTTGCTTGGCGGGGACGAATTTCTGCGAAGGAGAATGCCCGATTTTCTATCGAAGAAGGAAAGCAGACACTTCGTGCAGAAAACTTGATAAGATTTAGAAAGGAAAAAGCATCGATTGCTGTGCAATCGGGCTTTTTCTTCTTTCTAACCTCATCTTCAGACAGTTCTGCACTCCGTGTCTCCTTCTTCTCCAGAAAACCGGACATTCTCAGCTCCGCAGAAATAGTCCCCACAAGAGAAGATGCTAACCGATTTGTAGTGTGCGATGGGGGCACCACTGAAAAGAGAGAAAAATAGAAAGCGGCGCCAGAAGCTTCTCTGGCGCCGAATCGTCAAGTTATCAAATTTATCACTTATTTTGTTTCCTTTTAAATACCCATTCTCTCTGAATCTGGAAACTGATCAGGAAAAGGATGGTATCAATGATACATTTCCGCACGGTGCGGAATGGGATAAACCGCAGTGTGTAGTCAACCAGCAATGTCGAGATGAGAAGCTGGCAGATGCACAAGACATAATAGCGGAAAATGATCTTGATATCTTTCGAATCATTGTGAAATACCTGCTTTTTATTAATGGTAAAATTATACAGTGAGGAACCGAGTCTTGCGATGACATTACGCAAAAATGTCAAAAGCAGGATGTCGATGCCAAAAAGCGAGATCTGAGCCTTTTGACCGACAATCGGTAATAAGATAAATCGCAGCAGGTAAAACAGCGAGATATCAATGATAAAACTGGAAAAAGAACTCAGCATAAATTTCAAAAACACCTTATAGATCCGGATGGAATCAATAAAGGGATTGAAATGGGAACTTTCGTTATTTTCCAGATAGATGGTCTGAATCGGAAATTCTTCAAAAGGAATCTGGTTATCTTTTGCACAGAGAAGCATATTCATCTCGTATTCAAAACGTTCGCCTTTTGTGTTGGCAAAATAATTGGCGAGAAGTTCACGGGAC
>FR894040.1:0-751 GCA_000434115.1 Roseburia sp. CAG:309
AATACTTGTACAACTTTTGTGGTTCTCCATGCCCCGGATAGACCATCAATTCGCCATCCAGAGAATTAAGAAACGGCATCGTTATCTCTGCAAAATCCTTTTTACTGCCTCCCGGCAGACGAAGTATGGTTTTCTCGCCGGTAACAAGTGTATCGCCTGAAAAAAGGATATCATCATCCATTAAGATACAGATACTTCCTCTGGAGTGTCCCGGTGTCTCTTTTAACTTCAAAGAATGAGTTTTCCATGTCATATACATCTCTTCTTCAAATACTATATCGGCTGTGCACGAATAGGGCTGAACATTCATTTTTTCGAGATATTCTCTTACTTTTTGATCCTTCGATATAAATAACACCTCATAAAATTCAGACAAATTTATCTTAGCGTCTTTCAATCCGGGTACACTCTTTTTAGAACAGATAACTTCAACATCACTAAAATTATCTCTCAGCCAATTCACTCCCGAAATATGATCATAATGCTCGTGTGTCAGTAAAACTGTAATTTTTTCTACTTGCCTTTTCTTTAATGTATCCTTCAGCTCTTTCTGAATACTTGGATCAACAATCAGAGCACTATTCCCCTCTATGAGGACGTACATACGCGCATCTATTGGCTCAAAAATATAAGTTTGTATATCCATATACACTCTCCTTTTTCCTGCACACTATGCTTTACAAAGTATAATATGTATCTTCCCACCATCCTTATTAACAATCAAATTTTTTTCTTTCAATTCAAATTCAGG
>FR894040.1:807-1640 GCA_000434115.1 Roseburia sp. CAG:309
TATTTCATATTTTTTTACGTTCCATAATTCGTGTTCATAATCTACTTTTAAAGGGGGAATCACATTGCTGCCATGATAATCATATGCTCGCAGTAATTTCTGTATATTGTGGGCAGTATCCTCCAGATGCAGTATCCCTCCCTGTGGAAGTATACTTTTACGAAACAGTTTGCTTTCGGAAGAATATTCCACATCGTATCCCATTTTTTTCCCTTTTAAAAGTTCTTCAACAAAGTCTGAAAACAAGGCAATCCCAACTTTCATACCCTTTCTGACAATATCAAACGCTGTCGTACTCTCCGTAATCTCTATTTCTTTTTGTGCAATAATCTTTCCATGATCAATTTGATCCGTTACATAATGCCATGTTACTCCGGTATATTTTTCCTCATTGTAAATTACCCAAGTTGGTATATTTACTCCCCGGTAAAGCGGTAATAGGGAATAATGGAAATTAATTATGGTAACATTTTCCGGTTTTACAAGCTCCGCGGGAAAAATATATTCATTATTCGCACTTATAATAAGAACCTCTCCCTTGTTTGTATATCGCATAAGATGCTCAAGGATATTCTGTCTCAAACAGGAAATATATTCCACATTATTCTTTTTACATTGCTTTTTTAAAAATGAAAGGCTTGATCCCTCCATTTCCATAACATGAATATCGGATCCATTTACATATTTGACAATTGTATTTAAACAATCGCATGCAATTGTACCGGATCCAACCAGTAATATCTCAGTAAAAAAAATAATACTCACTCCTTATTGACTAAAATCACGGCCTCCTCTGACTCCCAATCGTGCTTTTTCTCCACAAGAACTTATTC
>FR894040.1:1700-3189 GCA_000434115.1 Roseburia sp. CAG:309
TTTCCATTATCATTATAAAGTAAGTTCTCCAATTTAATATATTTTCTTGGTATCATATATTGTGGCAAATATTGAACCAGTTGTTTTCTGATATATGATTTATCCACAGCATCTTGTCCGGTATAAAATGCAACTATCTCTTCCCGTTTTTCATCAAACACCACACAACCATCTTTGACACCATCAATAGCTAATAATGCTGTCTCTATCTCTCCCAGTTCAATTCGATACCCTTTATACTTTATTTGAAAATCTTTTCGTCCATCAAACATAATCTCGCCATAACTATTATAATGAGCCAAATCCCCTGTACGATATATCTTTTCTTCATAATATGAGTTTAACGGATTTTGCACAAATGCCTCCTTTGTTTTCTCCGGATTAGCATAATAACCTACTGACAAAGACGTTCCACGTACACATAACTCACCGATCTCATCTGTTTTTTCAATACACTTATTATTTTCGTCCAATAATATAATTTGTGTATTTCTGCAAGCCTGACCAATAGGTAGTGGTTCATCATCTGCAAACGACCGATTTACTCTATAATAACAACAAACATCCGTAATCTCCGTCGGTCCATATAAATTTGCATAAACCACCTCTGGCAATGCTTTTCTCCATATATTAAGCTGTGTATTTGGCATTACTTCACCGCAAAAGAGGACTTTCCGAATCTCGGACAGATCAAATCGTTCCAACAATCCACTGTTTGCCACTGCAATAAGTGCGGAAGGAACCCAAAAGATAAAATTAATTTTATTTTCTTGCAAAAACTCCAGCAATTTGGCCTGAAAAGACATTACCTCGCGCGGAACAATAAACAAAGATGCTCCTTTACTCATACATAAATAAATATCCAAAATAGAATTATCAAAGTAAAATGGAGCCTGATTGGCGATACGTTCTTTTTCCGTAATATCAAACTCTTCTGCCGCCCAATCAATATAGTCAATGATACTTCTTTGTGTAATTGCTACTCCCTTTGGTACACCTGTCGATCCGGAAGTAAAAAACACATAAGCAAGATCTGTATCTATAATTTTTTCCAAGCGGTCTTTCTCTTCTATTGCTTTAGAAAAATCAATATCATCAATATATAAAATTTTTCCCGAATCTATCCCATTATCCAGCAGGGTATCAGCACATTCATGTGAAGAAACAATAAGCTCCGGCTGAAGTGCTTCCAATATGGTATTCACTTTATGAAAAGGGAATTTCACATCAGTAGGAGTATAATAATTTCCACTATAAAGAATTGCAGAAAAAGTGACTAAACAATCCGTTTCCTTAGGAAGATATACCAAAACAGGACAATGTTGTTTCTTTATTCTGGCTTCAATGCAATCAGAAATGCGTAATGCCTTTTGTCTCCACTCGGCAAATGTCACACTACTTTTTCCATCCGTTATTGCCATTTTATCCGGATACTTTTGTGCTGTTTCTTCCAAATAACATAATACTGAATTTCTCATTGTTTCCTATA
>FR894041.1 GCA_000434115.1 Roseburia sp. CAG:309
CTAGACCACACTACGCCGACAATTTCTTTGACCTACACAGCGTTTTCTCGCCACAAACCACACTCCGTCGACATGTCCTTTGACCCGCAAAACAAGTTCGCCCTTCTAGACCAAAAATCTACGCACCATTTCTTGGATTGTCCTTGTGCTCAACGGCATATCCGATGTTTCAAACGTCAAAATCAAATTTTCCCCCGGATATATCCCATTCTTTTGGTAGGTATCAATTTTTCGTACTGCGCTTTTTGCATAAGCCGGATCGTCCATTTTTCCGTCATGTTCCCAGTAAATTTCCCTTCTTGTCCGCGGCGATAAAAACGTAAAATCCGGATATACAACGCCAAATCCCTGAAGTAAAAGAGGTTTTTCATATTGATAGGGAATCCCTTTATGGTAAAAATAATCTGCCAGAATTTTCTCGGATTTTGACCGAACTCGCTCTCCCTTTTCAGTGTATATCACTATACTATCACCCAGGAATTCTTTCCCCTGATAACTCTCCTTTTTCCACTGCTCCAACTGCTGTTCCCACGTTGGCTGAATCGGCGTAACTAACTGCTTTCGCGCCTCATGCAATGTCTCATAGACTTCATCAATTTCCTCTTCTGTGTCACTTTTCAAAATTTTGCCTACTTGTTTTAGACGCTTTGCGATATACTTTTGCAATTTTTCATCGTACTCTTTTTGAGCAAGCTGCCTGGCGAGTTCTAAATTCTTTTTAGAAATATACACGCCCCGCTTATCGTCACCCTTGCAGTGATAATATCTCGGATATCCCCTGTCCGAAGAAATTCGAAGCCTACCGGCAAGATTTCTTTTTTCTTGTTTTTCAAGCTGATTCAGCAATTCTTGAAGATATTTCTGCTCCTTATGAAGCATTTCTTTCCATTTTGTCATTGAATCCTTCCTTTCTTTTTGGTTTTCATTGTGATTTTGCGAATTAAACCACACATTTTACAGATCTTCTTTGACTCATATCCTTTTTCTCTTACCTTGACCAAAATCTTGAAAAAAGTTTTTTGGTCCCACAGACAATTACTAAAATAAAATCAAAAATAGAAAATTTCTTTGTGGTTTCGTGCACATTTTTTAATTCTAAGTCAACTGTATCTGGGAATTTTGTGGTCAAAATAAAATAATAAGATTTTCGTAACTATTTAGGACGCCCACACACATTCGCATTTCGAACACTT
>FR894042.1:0-2190 GCA_000434115.1 Roseburia sp. CAG:309
CGGTGGAAATAACAACAGTAACGGAGAAAAGGTGCTGGAGCGTTTTGAAAAGGCACAGAGCGGATTTGACGGAATCAAGCAGGAACAGAAAAATTCCAGAAAGCGCAATAAAAAACCTGCCGATAAGGGCACATATAAGAAGTCAACCAAAGAGGAAATGAGCCGTATCCGGAGTAAAAAGGATCCAAACCGTAAAGGTGCCTTTATTAAGCCGGAGCCGGTAGTAAAAGAGCCGGAAGAGACAATCAAACAGATTACCATTCCGGAAAGCCTGACTATCCGTGAACTGGCAGAAAAAATGAAGATGCCGGCGGCAGCACTTGTGAAGAAACTGTTCTTACAGGGGCAGGTCGTATCCCTGAATCAGGATATTACGTTTGAAGAGGCAGAAGAGATTGCACTTGAATTTGATATCATTGCGGAAAAAGAAGAAAAGATCGATATGGTGGCAGAACTTCTGAAAGAAGAGGAAGAAGATGAAGCAGATCTTGTAAAACGTCCACCGGTTGTCTGCGTAATGGGACACGTTGATCATGGTAAAACATCCCTTCTGGATGCCATCCGTGAAGCAAATGTTACTTCCCACGAGGCAGGCGGTATCACACAGCATATCGGTGCGTATGTCGTTGAGATCAACGGAGAAAAGATTACCTTCCTTGATACTCCGGGACATGAGGCATTTACGTCCATGCGTATGCGTGGAGCACAGTCTACGGATATTGCGATCCTTGTAGTAGCCGCAGACGATGGTGTTATGCCACAGACCGTCGAAGCCATCAACCATGCGAAGGCTGCCGGCGTAGAGATTATTGTTGCCATCAATAAGATTGATAAAGAGGGCGCCAATGTAGAACGTGTAAAACAAGAATTGGCAGAATATGAACTGATTCCGGAAGACTGGGGCGGAAGTACCGTATTCGTACCGGTTTCAGCACATACCAAAGAGGGTATTGAACAGCTGCTTGAGATGATCGTACTTACTTCGGAAGTATTGGAATTAAAAGCAAATCCAAATCGTAAAGCTCGTGGTATCGTCATTGAGGCGCGTCTGGATAAGGGGCGTGGACCGGTGGCAACCGTATTGGTACAGAAAGGTACACTTCGCATCGGAGATCATGTGGCAGTCGGACCTGCACACGGAAAAGTACGTGCCATGCTGGATCACACCGGAGAGCGCGTGAAAACAGCGACACCTTCTACTCCTGTAGAAATTCTTGGATTAAGTGGTGCTCCGGATGCCGGTGAAATTTTTGTGGCTACCGAGAGCGATAAAGAAGCAAAACAGATCTCACAGGCATATATTGATCAGAGTAAGGATAAACTGCTGGAGGAGACAAAAGCGAAAAAACTTTCTCTGGACGGTCTGTTTAACCAGATTCAGGCAGGAAATGTCAAAGATCTGAACCTTATCATCAAAGCCGATGTACAGGGATCTGTAGAAGCAGTAAAACAGAGTTTGTTAAAACTTGGAAATGAAGAAGTAGCTGTCCGCGTGATCCATGGTGGTGTTGGTGCCATCACAGAGTCGGATGTATCGTTAGCAAGTGCATCCAATGCGATTATTATCGGATTTAATATCCGTCCGGACAATACCGCCAAAGAAGTGGCAGAACGTGAAAATGTCGATGTACGTCTGTACCGTGTCATTTACGATGCGATTGAAGACATCGAGAATGCACTGAAAGGTATGCTTGAACCGATCTATGAAGAGCAGGTGATCGGACATGTGGAAGTACGTCAGACTTTCAAGGCTTCGGGAGTTGGTACGATTGCCGGTTCCTATGTTCTGGATGGTAAAGTACAGCGTGGATGCCGCTGCCGTGTATATCGTGGCGAGGATATGATCTTTGAGGGAGATCTTGCTTCCCTGAAACGTTTCAAGGACGATGTCAAAGAGGTGGCAGCCGGATACGAATGTGGACTCGTATTCAGCAATTTCAACGATGTTCAGATGGAAGACCGTGTAGAATGTTATATCATGGTAGAAGTGCCAAGATAGAAAATAATAGATCGATGTAAACATGAAAGTAACTGTGGAAACGCAGTTGCTTTCGTGCTAAAGGAGAAAAGACATGAAAAAAAATAGTGTTAAAAATATCCGTATCAACAGCGAAGTGCAGCGTGAGATGAGCCAGATCATCCGCGAGGATATTAAAGATCCGCGTGTGCATCCCCTCACTTCTGTTATGG
>FR894042.1:2201-3562 GCA_000434115.1 Roseburia sp. CAG:309
TGTTATGGCAGTGGAGGTTACTCCGGATTTGAAATTTGCCAAAATTTTTATCAGTGTATTTGGAAATGAAGAAGAGAAGGAAAAGACGATGGAAGGCTTGAAAAAGAGCGCATCGTTTGCCCGTATGCAGCTGGCCAGACGCATGAATCTCCGAAATACACCGGAATTGACATTTGTATTGGATGAATCCATTGAATATGGTGTCAATATGTCGAAAAAAATTGATGAAGTAAATCATAAGGAGTCAAAATGAAATTCTTAGAAAAGATAGAAAATGCGAATACGATCGCCATTGGTGGACATATACGTCCGGATGGCGATTGTGTAGGATCCTGTATGGGACTTTTTGGATATCTTTCCGATCATTACCCGGAAAAAAAGGCAGCTGTGTATCTGGAGGAGATACCGGAGGCATTTGATTATTTGAAAATCGAAGAGGCAATGACAGAAAAAGCAGACCGGTATGATCTGTTTATTGCGCTGGACTGCGGTTCGATCGACCGTTTGGGAGAGGCACAGAGTGTATTTGAAAAATCATCGGATACGATCTGTGTGGATCATCATATCAGTAATACGAATTTCGCAAAGGAAAATATTGTAAAAGCTGATGCGTCTTCTACGTGCGAGATTTTGTGTGAACTTTTACCGATGGATGAGATCGGAACGTTTAGTGCGACGGCTTTTTATACCGGAATCATCCATGATACCGGTGTGTTTAAGCATTCCAATACGTCAAAGAAAACGATGGAGACTGCGGGAGGTCTGGTGGAAAAAGGAATTCCATTTGGCAAGATCATCGACGAAAGTTTTTATATGAAGACATACCGTCAGTTGCAGATCATGGGACGCTGTCTGCTGGAGAGTATCCGTGTGATGGATGGCAGATGTATCGTATCGGTCGTTACGAAACAGATGATGGATTTTTATGAGGCAAAATCTTCGGATCTTGATGGGATCATTGATGAACTCCGGACGACGCAGGGGGTTGAAGTAGCAGTTTTGCTGACGGAAAAGGAACCTTTGGAGTTTAAAGTCAGTATGCGTTCCAATCAGATCGTAGATGTAAGTAAGATTGCGGTCTTTTTTGGCGGCGGCGGACATGTAAGAGCTGCCGGCTGTACGATCAAAGGCTCTTCCTATGATGTCATCAACAATCTGACCGAACATATTGAAAAGCAGTTAAATCAGGAAAAATAGCGGAGGCAGATGCGTGGACGGAATTATCAATGTATATAAAGAAAAAGGCTATACATCCCACGATGTAGTAGCAAAACTTCGAGGCATTCTGCACCAGAAAAAGATTGGACACACCGGAACGCTGGATCCGGATGCGACCGGGGTGCTGCCGGTCTGTCTGGGAA
>FR894043.1:0-4802 GCA_000434115.1 Roseburia sp. CAG:309
TGAAAGAAAGGGGTATAAATATGCAATAAGCAATCCGTTTTTTGAAATATGGTTGTTGTTACATCATGATGAGGTAAGTGAAGAAGATAAAAAATATGCGGTTACTGAAACACATCAATATGAGGCAACAGACCATTTTAGAATTCGGTTAGCTAAAAAGGGTGCGCCATTGAAAGGTCAGAAGCATTTGAATTTTGAACATTATTCGGATGAAAAAGTAAGGCTTGCTGTAAAGAGAGCGAAAAACTTGATGGGAGAAAATGAAAAAATTCCTTCTGACTACGGAACATATGTATACAAAATTGTAGAAGGAATATTGGAGGTAGTTTAAGGTTCTAATCAAACATTTTTATAATATTATGATCTGACTTTGGAAAGAGGGGAACACCTGACCTGTTTTTGCAACCGGTCAGGCTGTGTATAAATTTGTCACATCTTCTATCCCCAGACGCATGAAGTCTGCTATGGAATGATCACGATATAATTTTCTGAAATATTCCATCAGATTCTGACCTTTGTAAGATTCCTCATAAAAATGATCATGTGCCGGATGCTGGCTTACGCAATATTTCTTCAGGGGCGTTTCAAAAAACAAGGCATCAATGGCTATTTCAGAAAAAATCCAGACAAGGGAAGAGGAGTATTGGTCTTTAAACATCGCATTCCATTTATGAAACCAGTAATAATGGATCAGTTCATGAACACAAGTCTCCAGCATTTCTTCCGATGATTTCCTGTAATTTATGTAAATTTGATTGTTCTCAAAATCATAAGGGCAGACACAATTCACACTCATAAGGGCGCGCAGCTGCTGTGATTCCAAGGTGCATTCAAATATACTGCGTAATGTACGACTTATTTCGTCGTGATTTTCCTGCCACAGGCAATTCATTTTTTCGATTTTGCCGGCGATTGCTGCGGCATTATTATTTTGCTCGTTTTGAACGATGGTTCGGACGGTGGTTTCTAATGCCGCATTGTTTTGAAGCGCAGGTTCTGTTGGAATATGAAAATATTCGCAGATGTATTTTTTTACACGCATATGTTCTTCATTTAAGGTTAGCAGACTTAATATGCTGTTTATATCCTCCTCAATCGGAGCTTCGCAAAAAAGAATATCCATGATTCACCTATTTCTTATTTCTGTAAATACGTCATTCACATCTTCCGGACTCAAAAAGGGAAGATAGCCGCGAATGTCGTTCCCGGCGCTAAATGCTTTCGCTGCAAATTCTTTCACATCCTCCGGTTTCAAAAAGGGAAGATAGATGCAAATATCATTGCCTGCATTAAATGATTCCGTCGCAAATTCTAAAATATCTTCCTCGTTCAAAAAGGGAAGATAGCCGCCAATGCTGTTGCCGGCGCTGACTTCTATTGTTGCAAATTCTTTTACATCTTCCGGCTCCATAAACGGAAGAAATCTGTTGATGTCTTTTAAAGCCGATTTATTGACGCCATTTACGACTTCTGTAATCTGGTCTGGTTTTAATATAGGCAATACTTCCGTAATGTCCTCTTCGGTGAGTTTTTCAAAATTTTCCGGCTCTTGTTCGGAAGTATTTAACATCATAGTAACTACTTTTGATTCCCCGATTAATTCATCAATAGAAATTTCAAATAATTTGGCAATTTCCGGCAGTTTTTCGATGTCCGGCATACTGTTTCCCCTTTCCCAGCTGGAAACCGCCTGATAAGTAATGCCTAATTTATCTGCCAGATTTACTTGTGTCATGTTTCTGCTCTTTCTCAAAGAAAGAATCTTTCTACCAATTTCTTCCATACTAAACATAATGAAACTCCTTTCCTGACTCAGCGGTCATCTGAATATGATTTCATTATACCATACAGTCACCACAATGCTATCAAATGGTGTTTGAGTTTACCACGGGGAAACAAATTCCAGCGTTTTTTCCATAATGTAAATACAAAAACAGGATTCCACATCACTCTGTCTGTGTAATCCTGCTTGATGAACAGGGGCACTAGGAATCGAACCCAGCTCTGGAGTTTTGGAGACTCTTATTCTACCGATGAACTATGCCCCTATATGAAATTGTTTCGGTAATGCACCGACTTATTTATCATACCGTTTTTTTGCCGATTTGTCAAGTGAAAAATAAAAAAAAGCGGAGCTGATTTTTCAGCCCCACTTTGTTTTACATGCAAGCACGAAAATACATTGTTTTTGCACATCGGACCTGAATAGTTACTTATATATTCAGCAGATCACTGTATACTTTCAAAGCGCCGTCTGTCTCGTGAGCAAGAACTTTCTTGGCAAGTACTTTACCGAGCTGTACACCTTCCTGGTCAAAACTGTTGACATTCCATAAAAATCCCTGGAACATTACTTTGTTTTCAAAATGAGCCAAAAGGGCACCGAGTGTCTCCGGTGTCAGCTGGTCACCGATGATAATGCTCGATGGGCGGCCGCCTTTGAAGTTTTTATTGTTATTTTCATCTTTTTTACCGCAGGCAAACGCAACAATCTGAGCTGCGACGTTGGCGCAGAGTTTCTGCTGGCTTGTGCTGCCCTGAATATCTACATCGGTTTCTAACTGATTGTTTTTAAAACCGATAAACTGGAGAGGAACAATGTCCGTTCCCTGATGTAACAGCTGGTAGAAGGAATGCTGTCCGTTCGTTCCCGGTTCACCGAAAATGACAGGACCGGTTGGATAGGAAACCGGTTCGCCAAAACGGTTTACGGATTTTCCGTTGGACTCCATATCCAATTGCTGCAAATGAGCCGGAAAACGGCTGAGTGCCTGTGAATATGGAAGGACAGCGGTTGCCGGATAGCCAAGTACATTTCGCTCATAAACACCGATCAAAGCATCGAGCATTGCCGGGTTTTTGAGAAGATCTTCGTTTTTCGCAAGAGCATCTTCCTCGGCAGCACCATTTAAGAAACGTGCAAATACGTCCGGGCCGAAAGCAAGGGAAAGAACGGCTCCACCGACTGCGGAAGTCGAAGAAAAACGTCCGCCGATATAGTCATCCATAAAGAACGCAGCCAGATAATCGTCGCTCTTTGCCAGAGGAGAAGTTTCGCTGGTAACGGCGATCATATGTTTTGCAGGATCCAGACCGGCTTTTTTCAAAGCATCTTTTACAAAAGATTCATTTGTCAATGTCTCCAATGTGGTGCCGGATTTGGAAACGAGAACGAAGATCGCATGGGCAACATCGGTTGCATTTAATACCGCAGCGGCATCATCCGGATCTACGTTGCTGATGAATTTTGCATCCATTTTAAAGGTGTTATTCTTTTTTGCCCAGTTTTCAAGAGCAATGTACATTGCGCGGGGACCAAGGTCACTTCCGCCGATTCCGATCTGCACTACGGTTGTAAATTTTTCGCCGGCTGCATTGGTGATTTCACCATTGTGGACTTTGTTTGCAAAGTCTGCGATCCGTTTTTGCTGGCTCACATAAAACTCGCGCTTGTCAACGCCGTCGGCAGTAACCGTTTCGCCAAGCTGGCCGCGTGTCAGCTGGTGAAGCACGAGACGTTTTTCACCCGTATTGATTACGGCACCGTTGTATAATTCTTTATATTTTTCTGCTAATTCAGCTTCTTCCGCCAAAGAGGAAAGCGCCTTCAGGATGTCATCGTTTACCTGCTTGGAAGCATAGTTGTAAGAAAGACCGGCTGCCATCGGTACCTGATAAGTCTGTACACGTTTTGCGCCGTTTTCCCCTGACATGACATCAGCAAGATTTACCTGTTCTTTTTGTGACAATACTTTGTAAGAATCCAAAGCATCCAAATTTTTCCATTTACTCATACAATCCTCCTGTCCGGAGCGTAAAATGCTCCGATATACTTTACCTGCGCTTAAGTGCAGGTATTTTTTTATAGTAACGATCCGGTATCGTAAACCGCAGTCGTTCCCTTATATTATATAATATAACAGGGCAATCTGCAATGAAAATTTAGAGAACGCCCATGCTTTTTAGCACAAAGATCCATGCGGTCAGAGTGATGGAAGAAAGCAGGGTAGTCAATACGATCACGCTGCTTGTCAGGACAACATCGTTTCCGGTATTCTTTGCCATGATATAGCAGGACACCGTTGCCGGCGAGCCAAGCATGATAAGGATGCCGATCAATTCCTGACGGCGGTAGCCCATATAGATCGCCGGCGGCAGAAAGATGGCACACAGCAGGATCAGCTTAATAAAACTGGCGAGCAGAGTAGGACGTATTTTTTTGATCGCCTTTTTCCCTTCAAACCCGGCTCCGATCGAAAGCAGAGCCAGCGGAGAAGCCGTGGAAGCGAGGTATGAAATTCCTTTATTTACAAAAGTTGGAAAATGAACATCCAAAAAGGCAAACGGAAGGGCAAATAAAATACCGAGCAGGATCGGATTTTTGAAAATATTCAGGATGGTATGTTTCACATCCGGGTGCTCGCCATTGTCTCCCTTTATGGTCAGTATGATCACAGCAAATATATTAAACAGCGGAACGGCACCGATGATCATCAATGGAGCCATGCCGGCACTGTCATACATATTATCAATAAAAGCAAGCCCGAGTATGGCAGCACTGCTTCGGTAAGAAGCCTGAATAAAAGCCCCCTTTTCCGCCTCATCTTTCATAAACTTTTCGGTCAGAAACCAAAGGATCAGGATAATAAACAATGTGACAAAAAAGCAGTACAACACATATTTTAAATCAAAGGAATCGCGGATATTATTTTCTGTCAGATCCTTGAAAACAAGGGCTGGAAGGGCTACGTAAAAAACATATTTGTCCGCGGATTTCGTAAACTCTTCATTGATGGTCTTCA